>JBKJRF010000198.1:0-9370 GCA_046594825.1 Methylotenera sp. | reverse complement strand
GGCTTAGAGGCTGCGTGGGAAATTCCATGTACTGAAGAAACTGCCATCAATGGACAATGGGCTTTAGCGCCTGGGGATGAATTACTTGCTGCCATTACGCAAGCTTTACCAAATGTGACACTCGTCGCGGAAGATTTAGGCGTTATTACGCCAGAAGTAGATGCTCTACGCATTAAATATAATCTTCCTGGAATGAAAATCTTGCAATTTGCATTTAGTGGAGAGGAAGATAATCCTTACTTGCCACACAATATTGATGTCAATAGCGTGGTGTATACAGGTACGCATGATAATGACACCACTGTGGGTTGGTATGACGCTCTGGATGAACAGCAGCTTGAGCATGTGCGTACATATTTACAGTCATCTAAGTCAGAAGAACATCAGAACAATCCGATTAAACTCGATATGCCAACAGATTTGATTAACATGGCACTAGAGTCCAATGCACAATTAGCGATTATTCCTATGCAAGATTTAATGGCGCTTGATGGTGGTCATCGTATGAATACCCCCGGCACATGTACAGGCAATTGGCACTGGCGTTTTACTTGGCAGCAACTGTCTGAGCATTTGTCAGACGAACAGCAAGCAAACTTTGCAGAAGCGGTTAAACGTACAGGACGAGCATAAATCATGGCGATGCTAATTGGCATTGATGTTGGCGGTACGAATCTACGCGTAGGCGTTGTTGATTACGACGCCAGTAACATTGACAGTAAACCGCGTTTATTAGAAGAAGTGCGGTTTCATGCTGACTTCTCAAACCTTTGTAAATCTCATCAACACTCGCCAGAGCAAGCTTGGAAAGCCATTTTGGCGACCATTGCTGCAGCTATTCAAAACGTACGTAGTCAATATCCTGAGATATCTGCAGTTGGTGTTGGTTTTCCAGGGTTCATTGACCCAAAAACACAAAAAATCTCGCAGTCCCCTAATCTGCCAGGTTTAAGTAATGTAGACCTAAGCACAGATTTAAGCCGACTTATACAATTACCAGTCATTACAGAAAACGACGCGCTCGCTGCAGCCTATGGCGAATATGCCATACATGATAAAGATACACAAAACTTAATTTATCTAGGTTTAGGTACAGGAGTAGGTGGTGGGTTGATTCTTAATCGGCAGCCTTTTCAAGGCCAACACGGCGTAGCGATGGAAGTAGGGCATATCATCGTTAGAAATAATGGCAGGCAATGTGGCTGTGGTAATGCTGGTTGTATGGAACAATATGCCTCAGCCAGTGGCGTTGCTATTACTTACTATAAAGCCACTGGCCAGCAAAACGATGCGCAGGAGATTGCTAGTCGTGCCCAAGCAGGAAATCAAGCCGCTATTGCGGCTTATGCCCTAGCAGGTGCTTCTTTAGCACAAGCATTAGTGCATATCCTAAAGGTGATTGATGTGACCAATGTAGTGGTCGGCGGTGGTATGAGTGCCGCGTGGCCCTTAATGCAACCAGCTTTTCAGCAGCAATTAGATGAAGATTTAATTCCAGCTTTGCGCGGTAAAGTGAATGTGAGAATTTCTAACATGGGTGACCAAGCAGGTATTATTGGTGCTGCAATGTTAGCGCAACAGAAAGTAAATATCTAATTGAATATGTATGGTTTAGTACATTATTTAAGCCAAAAACGATGCACAACACCTTATTTGATACGTTAGGGTAATAGGGATTGAAACTGATATGCAACACGTTTTAATTATCCATGAGGTCAAAGCTTATCAGGCATGGAAAGTCATTTTCGATAAAGCTACGGATATCAGGAAAAATGCTGGCGAAATCAGTTACCAGTTGCTGCGTTACGACAATGATGCAAATACCATTGTCCACTTCTCAGAATGGTCCTCTTTGGAAAATGCACGTCGCTTTTTTGAGTCACCTGAGTTGGTGGAAATTAGAAAGCAGGCTGGCGTAAAGGCACCAGAATTTATCTACTTGAAAGAGCTAGAGCGTGGTGTGCTATAGATCTATATTAAGTTGTTTTGGTGCTTTTCTAATGCCCACGTTACATGCTCGCGTAGCAATGGCGACTCATCGTTAACGCGACTTTGCAAAGCTTTCAAAATGTCAGGCGTAGTCGTCGCATTCCCCAAACCTATCGCAATATTTCGCAGCCATTGTGTGTAGCCAATGCGGTAAATTGCGCTACCAGCCATGTTTTTCTTAAAAGTATCTTCTGACCAATAAAAGCAATCTACCAAGCTAATATCATCTAAACCATTTTTTACTGCAAAATCCGGTTCTTTAGTGATTTCGGCAAATTTATTCCATGGGCAATAAAGCTGGCAATCATCGCAGCCGTATACTCGGTTGCCTATAAGCGGCCTGAACTCAAGCGGAATGCTACCTTTAAGCTCTATGGTTAAGTAGGAGATGCAGCGCCTTGCATCGACCTCATAAGGCGCGGTAATGGCTTTGGTAGGGCATACGTCTATGCAGCTAGTGCAGGTGCCGCAGTGATTAACAGATGGTTCGTCTATAGTCAAAGGTAAATTAGTATAAATTTCACCTAAAAAGAACCATGAGCCGCGATTTTTATTGAGGAGTAGAGTGTGTTTGCCGCGCCAGCCCAAGCCTGCTTTTTGAGCTAGCTCAACTTCTAATACTGGAGCGCTGTCTGTGAATACACGATATTCAAAATGATTGGTTGTGAGGTTTTTATCTTGATAATTAGCGAGTTCAGACTCGATTTTAGCGCTAAGTTTTTGTAGTTTATTACGCATCACCTTGTGATAATCCCGGCCTAGTGCATAACGTGAAATAAATGCTTTTGAGTGATCATTCATTATAGTTACGCTGTCGACAGCGCTGGGTGGCAGGTAATCCAATCGGGCAGAAATTACTCGTATGGTATTTGGTACTAATTCGGCAGGTTGGGTGCGCTTCACCCCGTGTTTTGCCATATAATCCATTTCACCATGAAAACCTTTTGCAATCCAAGCTTGATGATTAGCTTCTGCAGCCTGCAAGTTTGTGTCGGTGATGCCTATATGATTAAAGCCCAGCGTCAGGCCCCAGCGCTTGATGTCTGCAGAAAGTTTGTTAAAGTCGTTAGTAGAGTAACTAGTGTTTGTCATGAATAATAATTTTACACTTGATTTGGCAGATGAAGCCGCAACACTGAGTTTTGGTGCTGTTTTAGCCAAAGTGATGCAGCCTAATTTAACTATTTACCTGCATGGTGATTTAGGTGCTGGTAAAACTACACTCGTGCGCGGTTTGCTGCATGCAATGGGTCATGTGGGAAAAGTAAAAAGCCCTACGTACACTTTAGTTGAGCCTTATGTCATTGAATCTAATGTAAAGTCTGTATATAATCTATATCATTTTGATTTATATAGATTTAATGATGAGGAAGAGTGGGAGGAAGCTGGTTTTAGGGATTACTTCAACGCAGATAGTATCTGTTTAATTGAGTGGCCTGAAAAAGCGCAAAATGTATTGCCTACGCCTGACCTTAATATTAGTTTTGATATTAAAACCATAGATAATCCCGAAACCCCTGGCCGCAGTATCAATATCACTGCACATTCTATGCTTGGGTTGCAATGTTTACATGCAATGAAAGATGAAATTATTTGATGATTAAGTTAGCTCAAACTAAATTCGTAATAACCAGATTAGTAGCCAATATCCATATCTTGCCGAAAAAACTTAATAGCTATTGCTTGCGTTTATGCTTTGCCTTAAGTCTAGCCTTTAGCACTATCAGTACAGCTCAAGCTGACAATAGTGTGGTTGCTGCACGAGTATGGCCGGCACAGGATTACACCCGCATCACTCTAGAATCTAGTAAACCTTTCGTTTACAAAATGTCGATGATTCACAATCCTGACCGTATTGTGCTTGATATTGAGAATATTGAGCTTAATCCAATCATCAAGTCGCTAACAGATAAGATTTTGGCGAGTGACCCATATATTAAACAAATCCGCATTGCTAAATATCAGCAAAACACAGTGCGCCTAGTGGTGGATTTAAAGGCTGAAGTGAAGCCTAATGGTTTTACGCTGGCACCTACTGGCGATTATAAATACAGGTTAGTGCTAGATGTTTACCCAGTTAAAGACCCACTAATGGCGATGCTTGCGCAACGTGAGAATGCACCAGTTGTTGATGGCAATCAGTCGGCACAGAATCAATCAAGTACTGTACCTAATACAAATAGCACAACCCAACCTGCCATTATTGTAGAACCGTTACCTCCGCAACAGACGGAAACTACTGAACCTGTAGCGATCGACACTACTAAACCAATCGAAACAAATAAGCCGGTTGAAGTTCCTAAGCAAGTTGAAACTTCTAAACCAGCCAATGTAGGAAATACAAAACCTGAGATTAATAATCAGGAGACTCAAGCAACAGGTCAACCCCCTAGCCAAGCTTCAGGTCAAACGATAGATAAGAAAAATAGCGCTAATAATGCGGATGTTAAAAACCTTGATAGTAAAAATGCAGATGTTAAAAGTACTGAAGTAAAGAAAAGTGGACGGCAAATTATCATCGCCATTGATGCGGGTCATGGAGGAGAAGATCCTGGTGCACGAGGCGCAAACGGTAGCCGAGAAAAAGACATTACATTAATGATTGCCAAGCGCCTGAAAAACAAAATAGACGATGAACCAAATATGCGTGCAGTACTAACGCGAGATAGCGATTACTTTATTCCATTACATGGACGTGTTGTAAAAGCACGTAAATTGCAGGCGGACTTGTTTGTATCAATACATGCTGATGCATTTACAAATCAGGCTGCTAGAGGATCGTCAGTATTTGCTTTGTCAGAGCGCGGTGCTACCAGTGCCAGCGCGCGTTATTTAGCGAAGAAGGAAAATGAATCTGATTTAATCGGCGGGGTAAGCCTAGATGATAAAGATCCTGTGTTGGCTAGAACCTTACTGGATTTATCGCAAACAGCTACTATCAACGATAGTTTAAAGTTAGGTAAAGCAGTATTAGGCCAAATTGGCGGTATTAATACATTGCATACCAGCCACGTAGAGCAGGCAGCTTTTGCGGTGTTGAAATCACCGGATATTCCATCAATTCTGGTTGAAACTGCTTTTATTAGTAACCCTGAAGAAGAGCGTAGGCTGAATGATGAAACTTATCAAGATAAGTTGGTGACATCAATTTTAACGGGGATTAAAAAATATTTTTCTACTAATCCTGCACTAGCTAAAACCAAGCTTGCTAAAGAGTAAATCTGTAAAAGTTACTCAGTTAAGTTATCTTTTTCGTAACATCAAGTAATCAATTTCTCGACTAGTATCACCATAGCCTGCTTGGGTAAGTAGGGCGTTTTCTATATAACGACTTACGCGCTGTCGTAACGATTTAACCTCATCACCATCCACAAAAATTTGTGCAAACTTAAAACTTAGCCATGCGTATAAACTTAAATTATGGCTGAGTAATTCTGCGGTTTCTAAATGCTTAGGGCTGGCTGACTCTAACCAAACAGGCGGTTTTGGTAAATTACGTATTTGAGACTGCGCTACGCTCTGCAAACATAGCAAGTAATAGTCTTTTTCAAATGCCACATTGAGTGAGACAGGCGCACAAACAAAAATAAATTTATCCTTTAATGACATGTCTGGCGCATGCTCATCTACCAATATTGATTGATAAATTTGGTTGACCAGTGAAGTTTGTGTAAATAGCGTTGAATTATATCTTGTTCTTTGTTGATGATAAGTAAGTACTTCTGAAATTTTGCGGGTGTGTAGTTCAGTTGCTATCTGGCCGATTTGATTAAAACTCATGCTGATAGGTAGCTTGATTAAATCAGAGGTATCGTCAACACTCAGCATATGCTCAATATGAATCAACTCGTCATTCTCGAGCACATTCACATAGCCAGTATCGTAAATGCCAAATCTACCTGCGCGACCGGCAATTTGCCTTACTTCTGTTGCATTGAGTGGGCGAGAGGCAATACCATCAAATTTATGAATATTTGAGAAAATAACGCGGCGAATAGGCAGGTTCAAGCCCATACCTATTGCATCAGTTGCTACTAAAATATCTGCAGCGCCATTACAAAAACGTTCTGATTCAGTTCGGCGAACCTCAGGTGATAGCGCTCCGTAAATACTCGCTACGGTGAATCCCCATTGCCTGAAGCGTGCAGAAAACGTTAATACATCTTTGCGGCTAAATGCTATGACTGCATCACCTTTTTGTAGTTTAGGTTTTATCTTTTGGCGACTGTAACGTTTGCCACACAGGCTTTCATCTTCTAATGCCAGTGGCGTTTTACGTTGCAAGTAAGTGATTTCATATGTTTCATCCATCGCTTCAATAGCCGCTATGCATGGTTTGGTTACTGCGGTTGAGCCACAAATGAATACTTGTTTTGCTGGTACGCCAACTAGTGCTGCTGTCCAGGCGCTGCCTCTATCATCATCTTGTAACATTTGAATTTCATCAATAATCGCCACTTCGACGAGTTTGGAGGGATTCATCATTTCAATAGTAGAAGCTGTATGTTGTGCGCCAGCCATTAATACACGCTCTTCACCAGTAATTAGGTTGCATGGCACCCCAGCCTCAACTAGCCGATCGCGAATTTCCATGGCAAGCAGCCTTAGGGGTGCAAGGTATAAGCCTGATTTTGCCTGTTCCAAAGCCATTAAAGCCTGATAGGTTTTACCACAGTTAGTAGGCCCTAAATAAAAGTGATGGTGTCTTTTTAGGTGCCGCGCTGCACTAAATTGATTAATATATTCATTAAGCATAAGGCTTTAATTTAGCGTAATGTGCTGTAAAAAGCCATTAAAAATGTTTATTGTATGGCGCATAATTAGCGCGTTGAATAAATTTTGGTTGTTAATCTGTCAGGGATAATAATGAAAGCCATTGGACTCACGAAATATTTACCGATTGAAGATCCAGAGTCACTTGTGGATTTGGAATTGCCTACACCTGAAGCAACAGGTCGAGACGTATTAGTTCGCGTTAATGCGATTGCGGTTAATCCCGTTGATACTAAAATACGTAAACCCAAAGACAAGGTCGAAGCCATACCTAAAATTCTGGGATGGGATGCCTCGGGTGAAGTGGTAGAAGTCGGTTCAGATGTTACGTTATTTAATGTAGGTGATTTAGTCTATTACGCAGGCGATGTGACACGAAGCGGTTGCAATGCTGAATATCAACTGATGGATGAGCGTATCGTCGGCCACAAACCTAAAAAACTAAGCTTTGAAGAATCAGCAGCTTTGCCGCTTACATCGGTGACTGCTTGGGAGGCCTTGTTTGGCCGCCTTGGGATTGCTGACAATACTGTAAAAAACCAGGGTAAAAGCATCTTGATTATTGGCGGCGCAGGTGGTGTGGGTTCAATCGCTATTCAGCTTGCACGCAAAGTGGCTGGTTTGAAGGTGATTGCGACTGCCTCGCGCCCAGAAACGATTGCTTGGGTCACTAATTTAGGCGCAAACCATGTGATTAACCACCGAGAAGATCTAATCACACAAATGCAAGCCATTGAAATTCCACAGGTTGATTACATTTTATGCAGTAACGATACCGATGCTTATTTTCACACTATGGCTGAGTTGATTAAGCCGCAAGGTAAGATTTGCTCTATCGTCGAAACAGCAAAGCCCGTTAATTTAGATTTGCTCAAAAGCAAAAGTGCTACGTTTGTTTGGGAATTTATGTTTACGCGTTCAATGTTTAAAACTGCGGACATGATAGAGCAACATCATATTTTAGAGTGGGTAGCCATGCTGATTGACAACGGTACGTTACGTACCACCGTAAACGAGGTTAAATCACCCATCAATGCGGCTAATTTGCGTGCAGCCCATGCCCAGCTTGAGTCAGGCGCTACGATTGGTAAATTGGTGCTGTCAGGCTGGAACTAAAATTACTACATCATTTAACAGGCAGGAGAAATTATAATGTCACGTATAGTCAGATTTAACCAAACGGGTGGGCCAGAAGTATTACAAATCGTAGAAGAGCAAGTTTCCCCACTTAAAGCAGGTGAAGTGCAAATTAAAGTACACACGATTGGTTTGAATCGTGCTGAATCAATGTATCGAAGTGGTCATTACTTAGAAGTGCCAGAGCTGCCTTCAAGGCTAGGTTACGAGGCTGCTGGTATTGTGAGCGCAATTGGTGAAGGCGTTACTGAGTTCAAGGTGGGCGATGCAGTTAGTACAATCCCCGCATTTTCAATGAATCAATATGGCGCGTATGGTGAGCTGGTGAATATGCCTGTGCATGCTGTAGCAAAGCACCCAGCCAATCTCTCATGGGTAGAAGCTTCAGCTATTTGGATGCAATATACCACTGCTTATGGCGCTCTGGTTGATATTGCCAATACCAAATCGGGTGATTTTGTACTCATCACAGCCGCCTCCAGTAGTGTTGGCGTTGCGGCAATTGAGATTGCCAATTTAATAGGTGCAATTCCAATTGCAATGACCCGCACAAGTCACAAGAAGGACGCACTACTGAAAGCTGGTGCTAAATATGTAATTGCTTCTGAAGAGCAGGACATAGTTGCCGAGGTGAATAAAATTACCAATGGTAAAGGGGTTAATGTAGTGTTCGACCCAGTGGCTGGGCCAACCATTACAAAGCTGGCAGAAGCCACAGCGCAAGGCGGTATTATTTTTCAATACGGTGCGCTGAGTACTGAACCAACGCCTTTGCCGCTATTTACCATATTAAGTAAGCAACTCACCATTCGTGGTTACACGTTGTTTGAGCTCTCAACAAACCCTGTGCGTTTGGCAAAAGCCAAACAGTTTGTGATTGATGGTTTGGCGAGTGGAAAATTGAAACCTACCATTGCTAAGACCTTCCCATTCGAGCAAATTGTAGAAGCACATCGTTACATGGAGTCTAATCAGCAAATAGGAAAAATTGTGGTTACCCTAGGTTAACGAAACTACTGGTTAACGAGACTATGCCTTAACAGCTTAGGGTGAATGAGCGATTTACGGGTAAAATGGCGCTATGCAAATACGCCTAAACTCTATTCGATTACTGCCTGACCAACTCATCAGCCAAATCGCCGCAGGCGAAGTTGTAGAACGGCCAGCTTCTGCGCTTAAAGAGTTGCTTGAGAACAGTTTAGATGCGGGCAGTACCGATATTCAAGTGTCGCTATTGCAAGGCGGCGTTAAGCAATTGCGCGTAGCTGATAACGGCAGGGGAATTGCGCAAGATGACTTGGCAATGGCACTTACAAGGCATGCTACCAGTAAAATTTTCACACTGGAAGATTTAGAGGCGGTCGGGAGCTTGGGTTTCCGTGGCGAAGCTTTAGCTAGTATCGCATCAGTTTCCCGCACGCAAATTAGCAGTAGGGCACAAGAAACCAAACACGCTTGGCGCATCGCTTCA
>JBKJRF010000176.1:0-10180 GCA_046594825.1 Methylotenera sp. | reverse complement strand
GTGATATAAGCATTTTGGCGTTTAATCAGCGCGTGTTGAGCCTCGCACAAAACCCAGACTATCCGCTACTTGAACGGTTGCGTTTTCTTTGTATCGTTTCTTCAAATTTAGACGAATTTTTTGAGGTACGCGCCGCACCGCATGTAGATGCTATGCGAGATGATGAACAAAAAACTGATATTAACGTGCAGAGTTACCAAGCTATATCTGAGGCTGCACATGCGTTGGTAGATAAGCAATATCATATTTTTAATTTCGAGTTGATGCCTGCGTTAGCCAAGCAGGGCGTACATTTAGTGTCACATGGTGACCGCACGCCGCAGCAGCGGCAATGGGTTGCACATTATTTTGAAAATGAAGTAAGGCCTTTATTAGTGCCGGTCGCGCTTGACCCATCACATCCTTTTCCGCAAGTTGCTAATAAGTCACTTAATTTTATTGTGTCATTAGGCGGAAATGATGTTTTTGGCCGCAACAATAATATTGCCATTGTTAAAGTGCCAAGGGTGTTGCCTCGTCTAATTAAGCTGCCTGCAAGTTTAAGTGCTAAAGAACAAAAGTTTGTTTCATTATCGAGCGTGATTAGAGCGCATTTAGCGAGTTTGTTTACCGGTAGAGAAGTACTTAATTTTTCTCAATTCAGGGTGACACGCCATTCTGATTTGGCCGTAGATGAAGATGACGTAAAAAACTTGCGCACAGCTTTGAGGCAAGGGTTAGTACATCGTAATTTTGGTGATGCAGTACGTTTAGAAGTGTCACATGGTTGCGATGAAAAATTAGCCAAATTTCTATTGCAACAGTTTGATTTGCCTAAACAGTCTTTGTACCGAGTAAATGGCTTGGTTAATTTGGCAAGATTGATGCAATTAGCAGATTTGGCTGAAGGTAATCACTTGAAATTTAAGCCATTTGAACCTAAAGTTAGCCAGCAATTACTGGCCAACCAGTCATTTTTTACGCAGTTAAAACAGCAAGATATTTTAATTCACCAGCCGTATGAAAGTTTTGAATCGGTGATTGATTTTTTGCGCGAAGCTGTCAACGACCCTGATGTGTTATCTATTCAACAGACAATTTACCGTACGGGTTCAGATTCACGCATGTTGAAGTTGTTACAAGAGGCTATGCGACGTGGTAAGGAAGTTATGGCCGTAGTTGAGCTTAAGGCTAGGTTTGATGAAGAGGCTAATATCAACTGGGCTGAGGACCTAGAGTCAGTTGGTGCACAAGTAGTGTATGGCATCGTTGGCCTGAAAACGCATGCAAAAATGCTGTTAGTGATGCGCCGTGAAGGCAAGTATTTAAAACATTATGGTCACATTTCTACAGGAAATTACAACCCAAGAACAGCAAGGCTTTATACCGACGTAAGCATGTTGACGGCTGATCCAAAAATAACGCGAGATATGGAGCATTTGTTTAGGCATATCGCCAGCCAAGTGAAATTACCCCGTATGCAAAAGCTCTTGGTTGCTCCATTTAATTTGCACACTCGTATGCTCAGTTTCATTAAAAAAGCTGAGCTTGCAGCAAAGTTGGGTAAGCCTGCACGCATCATTTTAAAAATGAATGCATTAACTGACTTAGCACTTACGCAAGCCTTGGTGAATGCCGGTAGAGCGGGCGTAGAGATAGATTTGATCTTACGTGGAGCTTGCATACTACCTATTGATGCGCCTGGCTTAGATGGACGAATCAGGGTGAGGTCAATTATTGGACGATTGCTTGAACATTCACGAATTTTTTATTTTAAAATCGATGGTGTAGAAAGTATGTGGCTTTCTAGCGCAGATTGGATGAACCGTAACATGATGCGCCGCGTAGAAATTACATGGCCTATTGTAGATGCAAAGAATCTTGCACGTATTTTGCAAGAATGTTGCCAAATATACCTGGATGACAGCAAAGATGCTTGGTTACTTAATCCGGATGGAACATACGTTCTGAGCACACTTAAGCCTAAAGCAAAGCAAAGTGAGTCAGATCTAAATTTGAGTGCTCAGCAGCAACTTTTGCAAAAATATGCCAATTAAAGTGAAGGTTATAGATACATGGCCAATTTGATTTTATGGCGACACGCAGATGCTGAAGAAGCAAGCTCAACTGTTGAAGATATAGACCGCGCATTAACAAAAAGTGGTCGCAAAGACGCAGCAAAAATGGCTCAATGGCTAAATGATTATTTGCCACCTAATACAGAAATTTTATGTAGCCCAGCACGCCGATGTTTAGAGACTGTAGCCGCTTTAAATGAGATATCAAATCATAAAAACAAACGTGAAACCCATTACAAAATCCAGCTCGCTGAGTTTTTAGGGGTTGATAGTTCGGTTGAGAAAATTGTTCAACAAGTGAAAAATGACGATAGTAGTAAAACTATCTTACTCATTGGTCATCAACCAAATCTAGGGTTGCTTATTGCAAAGTTGCTCGGTATGAATGAAAACACCTGTGTGGTGAAAAAAGGCGCAGTGTGGTGGCTGCGCCAAAGATTCGTTAACGGAGCATCACAAACTTATCTATTTACCGTGCAACTCCCTGATTACTAATTGTATTTTTTCTTAAACTTCAGGCTTATTTCTTTTTAGGCCTGCCTGTTTTAATTGCAGGTACTTTACTCATGGCGGCTTTTAAAGCTGCATCAGTCATCGCGGTGAGTTGCATGATACCAGCGCGTAATAACTCACTTTTTTTCGCTGGTTGGCCAAGTTTAACTAAGCGCTCTTTCAATACATAAAATTGCGCATACTCAAGTTTTGGCATAGTGAAGCTATCACGCTCCATTTTTAATTTCGGTGTTTTTTCTTTTTCTATTTTTACGACTTTAGCTTTAATTACTTTTTTGGGAGCAACTTTAGCTGCTTGGTTAACGATTGGTTTTGCAACTGGTTTAGCTAGCGCCGGCTTGGTGACCACCGGCTTGGTGACTATCGGTTTAGTGGCTGCAGGTTTGATTGCAGCGGTTTTTTCTACTACTAATTTGGCAACTGGTTTACTGGCTAGCACTTTTGCAGGTTCAATTTTTTTAGCTGGTGTATTTAATGCTGCAGCTTGCAATGGGTTGATTTTTGACATTAATATCTCCTTAATAAACGGTATAAATAGTTTATACCGTTTATTTCAAATTGCAATATCTCTTTTAGGCTTTAACAAGCGTTTAAAGCTTTATTAAACTAGCACTATTTCTAATAACCAGCTAGTTTTTTGCCAAGCCAGTTTTTCTTCATCAAGCAAGTAATAAGATTGTGGATATTTTTCAGGCCAAGATTTAGGTAATGTTAATTGAATGGTATTGCTGGTGTAATGAAGCTGAATACCTCGCAGATTTGGCATCTGGCGAGCATGACATAAAATCACTGCCAATCTCAAACATGCGAGTTGCATCACAAAAATACGGTCAGAAAAATCTGCTTCCAAACGTTTGAGTTTTGCTCTGTGTCCAAGTATTAATAAACTTAAGCAATGTAATTCACTTTGAGAAAATCCTGCTGGTTCAGTATGATCCAATATATATGCACCATGTAAATGTGCATCTATTGGCGAAACGATACAGCCGATTTCGTGTAGTAAGCCTGCCCAATGGAGTTTACGTGCATGCGCCTGTCGTTCACCTGGTGCAAATTGAATGTCGTCACTTATTTTTTCAAATAACTTTTCTGCGACTTCCGCTACTGTCGTAGCATGCGTTTCATCCACATCAAACTTGCGCGCTAAACGTTGCACAGAGGCATTGCGTATATCCACTATGTCATTTTCACGCGCCAGCATGTCGTAAAGCAAACCATGCCTCAATGCACCTTTAGCAACATTTAAAGTTTCAATTTTTAAGAAGTCGAATACAGCGATCATAATAGATAAGCCGCCAGCAATGACAGCTTTGCGATCTTCTTTTAAGCCAAGCAAGCGTAATTTATCTACATACCTAGTGCGCAGTAATTCTTCACGTAGCCAATGTAAACCTTCTTTTGTGATGGTATCTACAGGTCTGCCATACTGTACTAAAACATCAGCTATCGCTCCTACCGTGCCAGATGCGCCATAAGCGATATCCCATTGCTTGTTATTGAAATTTACACCCAAAGTATCAAATATTGATTCAGCCGCAATTTCAGCACGTGAAAAAGCTTTTTCAGTGAACTCACCAGTGGCAAAATGCTTGAGCGACCATGCTACCGAACCTACGTGCAAAGAAGCGGTGTGGTTCGATGTGAAACCCTGACCTAGTATAAACTCAGTAGAGCGGCCACCAATGTCTATAACCAAGCGCCTATCATTTGATTGTGGTAAAAAACGACTCACACCTTGATAGATAAGCCGTGCTTCTTCTACGCCCGAAATAATCTCTACATCAAACCCAAGTGCTTTTTTAGCCAACTTAAGAAATACATCGCGATTATTCGCTTCACGCAGCGTTTGTGTGGCTACTGCTCGAACATGCGTAGGCTCAAAGCCCTGTAGACGTTCACCAAATCTCGCTAGGCAATGTAATCCGCGTTCAATGGATTCAGGTGTTAAATTGCGGTCTTCATCTAAATCTCCACCTTGGCGTACCGCTTCTTTTAAATATTCTACTCGTTGAATATGACCACTATCGAGACGACCGATCTCTAATCTAAAGCTATTCGAGCCTAGATCGATTGCAGCTAATAGTTCTTTATCTACTGGGGTAGTGTTTGGATCGGTTATATTATTTTCCATAGTCTTTAGCATGCACTTTTACTTTAATTAAGTACTTACAAATCTAGTAAATACTCAGAATTCTTTTAAAAACAGTATTATTGTTTATTTTGTAACAATTGTTTGAATTTTTAATGACAAAGCCAAATTTACTTTTAAATTCTGAAAAGGTATAAATTTTATAAGCGTAGCGACGGATTTTTAATTGATTACACGTTTAACTCGTACATCACAATATTTCGAAACTAGTATTTAACATCTACTATTTGAAATATTAAGGTTCAAAGTGTAATTAATACCTAACAAATTTTAAGGAGTGCTACTAATGAACAAATTTTTACTTTCTATAATGAGCGTGGCAATTGCAGCTGCCTTGGCAGCGCCAGCTATTGCGGGCACAAGAGATCCTCGTGTAAATGCACGCCAACACAATCAGCATCAACGTATTGCGCAAGGTGTTAAATCTGGTGAATTAACGCATGCAGAAGCAAAAGATTTACGTGGTGACCAAAAGGATATTCGTCAAGAAGAGCGCGCATTTAAGTCTGACGGCAAGCTAACCAAAAATGAGCGTCAAGAGTTGCATCAAGATCAGAATGCGGCTAGCAAGGAAATTTATCAAGAAAAGCATGATGCTCAAGAGCGTCCTAGCGCGCAGTAATTTCAGAGGATAGTCAATAAAAAACCAGCTTAGTGCTGGTTTTTTATTAGTCCTTTTATTAGTCCATTTAATTTTTCATATTTATCTTTATTATTAGGTTAGCTTCGCAATAAGCCCTCTAAAGGTTTATTGATAACGCTTTCTGGAAATAATGTTTTAGTCACTTTCGTTGGGTCTAACTTAAAACTCTGCGCTACGATAGAAGTTATTAAGGCGTCTAAATTAATGGTGGGTTTCAAGTCACGACCTTCGTATAGATTATTGTTATTAAGCCCTGGCCAGTCAGCAATCACGCGCCCGCCTTTTATATCCCCACCGAGTAGCATTGCGGTAGCACCAGTACCGTGGTCAGTACCGCCCGTGCCATTGGTGGCGGCAGTTCGTCCAAATTCAGTAGCAACTACTACAGTCGTTTTCTGCCAAAGACCATCTACGTCTTCGCCTAGGCCATCACGAATCGCAGCGATGAGTGTATCCAACGATTTGAGTTGCCTAGCTAATCGTCCCTCTTGGGCGGTGTGCGTATCCCAGCCGCCAGTTTCTATCATGGCGATTCTTGGGCCATCTGCACGCGCCAAGAATGAGGCGGCAAGTTTGCCAAAACTCGCTGGGTCTTGTTTGTTGCCAGTATCTTCTGCCATGTTCTTGGCATCCATAGCAGCCGTCCAAATGCTATGTAGTTGGGCATCTTCTGCATAAAGTTTTGCAACGCGCATTAACAAGTCATCAGAAGCCTGCGGTAATGCAGATGGTGCATAAGACGTCACTTCAGCCTTGCCGCGTAATGCCATCGGGATAGTAGAGGCAAAAGCAATGGCCTCGTTTTGTGATTTTGGTAGCAGTGTCAGCAGCCGGTTCATCCAGCCATCTTTCATTTGATAAGGTACTAGCCCACCAGTTTCCAGTACGTTTTGACCATCAAAATGCGAACGGTCACGATAAGGCGAAGCGACTGCTTGCACAAATAGCGCTTGGCCAGCTGAATACATTTTTGCCGTTTCTGCTAGCGATGGATGCAATGCAAACGTACCATCTAGCTTGGTAGTCTGTGAAAGGTTGATGGCTAATGTGCCCCGTAGTTTCGCATAAGCTGGGTCAGCATAAGGGATCACCGTATTCAAACCATCTGCTGCACCGCGCTGGATGATGAAAATAAAGCGACGGTCAGTCTCAGCAGCTGCAAAGCTAATGTAAGGTGAAGCAAATGCAAGGCCCGCGCCAGCAGCGACTATACGTAAAAAGTCACGGCGATTCATACCGGTGTTCTTATCAGAAATCATCGTTATCTCCTTAAGAATTCTGGCGAAACTAGCAAAAGCGCCAACCCTGTCGTAGCACTCTCTGATCTTGCAATCGCCGTTTGTGTTTGCTGGCTTATTGCACCCATCAATATTTTGTCGCCTAATACTCTTGCATCAAGTCTGTCGCCAAAAGGGGCTATTAAACGCTGTGCTAGTTCTATACGTCGTAGCAATGCGTTTGGAGCCGCCCATGTATCAGCGATATCATCAAAACCTGCTGGTGAGCCAGGTTTCCATATAGGTTGCTCTAATTGGTTCATGATCTGTGCGATATTGATGTTATCGAAATTTTGCCGTCCTAGACCACGAAGACAAGAAATTAACCATTCCCAAGGTGTTTTAAATTTTGCAGGTGCGGGTTGCCAAGCTTCCGGCGCATCAATCAGCGCACGGTAAACACTACTTAGGTTGCCACCATTTTGCAGAAATACTTGAGTAAGCTTATCAACCAGATTAACTGGTGGAGTATCACTTACAAAATGGCGTGCTAGTTTAGTAGCGATATGTTTGGCAGTGGCGGGTGATGTAGCTAAATCAGTCAATATGGCTTCAGCTTGTATCTTGCCAGATTGATTGTAATTTTTACCCATAATGCTACGTGAGCCAGGTTCATGCAACGTTGGACGAAAAGCGAAGCCGTTAACCCCAGTTTCACTATTTCTATCGTTGCCAATGCCAGCAATGCTCCAGCCAGTGAGTGCACGTGCAAACTCAGTCACATCGGTTTGTGTATAGCCGCTACGTACACCGAGCGTATGCAGCTCCATAATCTCACGGGCTAAATTTTCATTTAGTCCACGCTTTTTATCTGGTTGGCGCTCGGCCCCCCGTTTTGCTGCCATACTTTGTGGGCCAATTGATTTAATTTGGTCTAAATAAATTAGCATGGCCGGATGTTTTTCTACTGCAAAAAGCATGTCTTTGAAATTGCCCAATACATATGGCCGTATTGCTTCGAGCTCAAAAGCACCAGCAAAGTCTGCCACACCCCGTTTTTCAATAGAAACTGCAAAATGATTCGCCCAAAAATGCACTAAATGTTCAACAAAAGGTGCTTTAGTTGCTAGTGAACTCTCTGCGCGTGCCTTCACTGCAAGCTGGTATTCATCTCGAACTTCACGTAAAAACATACGTTTGACAGATTTTTTTTCATCTTCATCTGCGTTACGCATTTGTTTTAAGTTATCCACAAAGTCGGCAATCAGTGCGGAAGTTTTTGGTTGGTTTTCCCAAGCAGGCGAAACGGCTTGATATTGGTCAAACTGCGTTATTAACCATTTCTTTGCATCGTTTGGAGCAGTTTTATCGGCACGAGCCCCTAATCCAAATCGATTAACGGCTATTGCAGCGGGGCCCATATTGTTGGCGACAGTCATGAAGTATCTCTCAATGCGTTAATCTTTAAGCATAGGTGGTGAGCGTAATGGCCCTTTGCTGGCTAAGCCATCTGCTAATTTTTGCCTATCTTCTGCTGAAAGTGTTTCTGCAAAGTTCACTAATTTTTCTTCAATATGTATGCGTACGGCTCTATCGGCTTCACGTGTATGAGCCAGTGCTGCTAAAACTGCTTCACGGTTAAATTCTGGCGCTGCAATCTGCTTACGCACTTCTACACGAGCCTCTTTTGAGTCTTCAAGCAGTGGTCTTACTTCACGCCGTGCTTCACGTAATGTTTTTTTGAATAAGCGTTGCTGTTCATTTGTCAGGTTTTCTGCTGCGAAGCGCAATGCATTCTGCCCAACTTTTCCTGCTAGAGGCGCTTGTTTAGACCAAAATAACTTATACGAGCCACCAGCAATCGCCCCAATTAAAAATAGATTGAAAACGAGTGATGCAATTAACAACCATCTATTCTTTTGTTCATTCACTATCATGATAAATCCTGTCCATCATAAACATACTCTGCTACTACACCTGTTAATGTTCCGGAAGTCTCTGCACTTTCAGGCACCATGCCAGATATCCAAATAGATACAAAAAACGTACCAGCTACTGCGCCTGCTAATCCTGCGCCTGCAAGTCCATACCATTTGATCCAAGACCATGTAATCCAAGCGTGCCAAATGCTAATTTTTTGCCTTGGTGCATTGGCAACTATGCGGTCCAGTAGTGCACGCTCGGTTTTTAGATTGGGGTTAGCAAGTAGAGCAGAACTGTCAAACTTGGCGTCTAATATCGCGGCTTGCTCGAGTGCATGCTTAATCGCCGGTAGATTCTGTGCGATTACTTCAGCGGCTGGCTTTTGGTAAGCGGCTGGCCAGCGATTAATATCCGCACCATAAACCTCAGTAAGTCTAATAAATTGTTCAGTATTCATGATTTGTTCACTCCTTGTTCCGCTAAGAGCGTTCGCATGTTTCGTCTAGCGCGTGATAATAAACTTTCTAGCGCATCCACACTCACGCCCATTAAATCAGCCGCATCAATGTTTGAAAGTTCCTGATAGTATTGCAGTACCAAAGCCTCCCGCTGTCGGTTGGGTAAGGCGGCAAGGGCAATACTAATCAAATCTCCTTGTTGAGACTTATCTAAACGCTGCTCGGGAATCAATGCATGGTCTATCAATTCAGGCGCATCTTCATCGTTGAAATCTTTTCGTAAACGCAACCTGTCGTAACATAAATTTAATGCGACCTTATGCAGCCAAGTATCAAACTTCGCAGCACCTGATTGCCAGTTCCCAGCTTGCTTCCATACCCGCATAAAAGTCTCTTGAGCGACATCCTCTGCTTCGCTACGCTCATTTAACATGCGCACACCTAGTGCTAGTAGTCTAGGTAACTTACGCGCCACCAGTTGCCTGATAGCCGATTGGTCGCCACGCGCAATACGCGGCAATAATTCGGCATCAGGGTCAAGTTCAATCATGCAGTTTTCCCAGTTCTTTCATACTTAAACGCAAGGTTTTGAAATATCCGTCGATTGTACTGAAAAAATATTAGGTGTCGTGTCACATATCCCTCATTTGATTTATTCAAAGCTCACGTGCGCTTGAAAAATTAATAGCTATCCCCATTTAATCAACATCGTTTGATTATTGATAAAGAGGATTTAGCCCATGTCCACAGAGACTACAAAAAAAGCTACAACACAAAAAGAAACCCCGCAAAAAGAATCAATGGCATTTCAGGCCGAGGTTAAACAACTGCTTCAGTTAATGATTCACTCGCTTTACAGTAATAAAGAGATTGTTTTGCGTGAATTGATTTCTAATGCATCAGACGCGGCAGATAAATTGCGCTTTGAGGCTGTCGCTAACGGTGCACTATTTGAAGGTGATAGCGAGTTAAAGATTCATATTGCTTTTGATAAAGAAGCACGCACGATGACGATTACTGATAACGGCATTGGTATGAGCCGTGATGAGGTGATTGCGAACATCGGTACCATTGCTAAATCTGGCACCAAGGAATTTTTCAATGCACTTTCTGGCGACCAAGCGAAAGATGCTAACTTAATTGGTCAATTCGGCGTTGGTTTTTATTCTGCGTTTATTATTGCCGATAAAGTAACGCTAACTACACGTCGTGCAGGCGCT
>JBKJRF010000160.1:0-8362 GCA_046594825.1 Methylotenera sp. | reverse complement strand
GGTTGCCAAGTCACAGATAAATTATCACTAGGTGCATCAGTTAGCTTAGTTTATGCCAGTATTGAACAGCAATTTTTTTACGACACTTCAAATGCTGTATTTACAGGCTTCAAAAATGAGGGTGCGAGTGCCGTGCGTTTTGGCTTTAAACTGGGTGCACAATATAAGCTAAATGATTCATGGACGCTAGGTGCAAGCTATACCGAAAAAACTGAATTACCGCTAACCGGTGGCACTGCAAAATTTAACTTTACTAGTGCGGGTTTGGGTGATGTTAAATACAACAGTTTCAGCATTAAAGGCTTTGCGTTACCACGTGAATTTGCAATTGGCGCAGCATTTAAGCCCAATCAAGGTTGGTTACTCTCGGCAAAAGTGAATTGGATTAACTGGGCAGATGCAATCAAGGATGTGACCACCACAGCTTCTGACCCAAATAATGCACTCGCCCCACAAACAATTACAATAATAAATCCACAAAACTGGCATAACCAAATAGTCTATGCATTAGGCACCGCTTATACATATGACGATTTAACCACACTCTATGCAGGTTACAATCACGGCAAAAATCCAGTACCTGAGAAAAACTCTAGCCCGCTACTCGCTGCAATTCTAGAAGATCACATTACATTAGGTTTTGCACGCCAGTTAAATGACACATGGAAACTCACAAGTGGGATTGAGTATTTATTACCGGCTAAAGTTACTTACGACAGCCAGTTATTTGGTAAGAATGCAGAAGTACGCAATGAAGGCGTATTCTTTAACTTTATGTTGAGTAAACGCTGGTAACTACTGAATATTAAGCAATGACCTACACATACGCAGAAACCTAAAAAAGCCTCTCTAAAAACTTAGAGAGGCTTTCTAGAAGTGATTTCTCATGCTCTAATCACTTTAGCTGCCTACCTACGTCAACCATTATTATCATTTGACAATAAACTGCTATCAAAACTAAATACTTTGCCTGCCCAGATAAAAATCAACCAGGCCAGTATTCCAAATGGAAGATATCCAAAATACCCCAGCAAAGGCATTTCTGCAAAAATGTGAATCACATTCACATAAGGAATATCATATAACCAGTAATTTGGGTTAGTTACTGGTGTCGCGGGATGTGCGCTTCCATAATTCCAGACCTCCCAAAAAACGCCATTGAGCAGCGTACTTATAGCCATTAACAGCATTGGACTCCAATTACCATTGGCCAGTGCTGTAAATGGCGTCCAAACATTCAGCGAAATTAGTACACCTGCAAAGCCAAGAAGTGTGCCTATCCACATGACCCAAAACAGTGGGTAAGGAAAGAAAACCATAGTGCCTATCAAAATAAAACTTAGATACAACAATGGCTTACCAGGGAGCTTTATTTTAGGGCCTTGTGCATACAGTGCCACAAACTTAGGAAAGCAATTTAATAACGTATACCATTCAAAAATAGCAGGCCATACAGTGGTATAAGCAGTTATATATAGCCATACAATCATAGCGTGGCTAAGTTGTGGCATTGTACTGTTTGGATAATACCAATTACCCAATGCAAAATAATCAAAATACTCAAAGAAAAACCATCCACCTAGCGAAACTAACGCGCTAATAAGCAAGGTTTTAGGCCGATTCGCGAACAAGGAGTAACCGCCGGAAAAATGATAACTTAGTCCATCAAGTGTAAAAATAAAGCCCCACCATAATGGTGCAAAAGCGTAATAGACTAAATTGCCGAATACGGTTTCACGTGTCCACATCAGCCACCAAAAGATTAACGTTGTAGCGAGTCCAAGCCAAAACCAAATGGGAAAGACCTTATTGAGTGGTTTGGGCTGAGATTTAAGCTGCTTAAAGCCAAACCATTGTGGAAAAATTAAAAAAACGATGAGCGCTAACTCAACAATCGCCAGCAGAATAAAAATAGTTAAATTAAACTCTGGCGGCTCAGCTACAAAAACAGGCGGGAAAACCCCAAACTCTGGGGGTAAATGTGTTTGCGGATAAGCAAACCAAGCTGCAACTAAGGGCAATATTGCCATAATAATAACCGGCATAATTAATGCCATGCGTGATAATTTAATAGTCATTTTTACCTTTTTCTTAATTTTTATAAAAAATGTGATTAATATTTTTATATCACATCATCCGGCTGGCTAAATTCAAACTGCTCTTGTACATCATCTGCCCTAGCCAATTTACGCAAACGTTTATTTTCATACATACGCTCATCTGCCAAGTGCATAAGACTGGTAATATTTTCTGCTTCATACCCATACACAGAACCTGCACTAGCCCCTGCAAATTCAAATCCAGCTAATCTCATCTCATGTAATGCTTCACTTAATGCAATTTCGATCTTAAACAAATCGCCGTTAGGACTCAACACGGCAAACTCATCTCCACCAAGGCGATATAATTTCAAATCCGTGCCCAAACTTTTTTGATAACACTCACCAAAGCTAGTTAATAATTTATCACCACGAGAGTGGCCATACATATCATTATAAAATTTCAATCCATCTAAATCTATAAAAGTAAGGCTTCCATAGGTTGGTAAATCAACGACAGCTTTTACTAATGCATGGCGATTAGGTAAACCTGTAAGTGCATCAGAATGTGCTGTCGTCATACTCAGCGCTAATTCTTGTAAAGCCCTATCTTTTTCGCTTTGTAATTGCGAAAATTGGAATGACAATACTAGCGCTAAAAATATCACCTCAATAGCAACACTTATTAAGCCCATGTGCTCAATATAAAAAGTATATTGATTGTCAATTTTACTGAGTGTAATCGTAACTAAACCCAGAACAAAAAATATACTAATTGCGATTAAATAACGCTTTGCAGAAGTGTTATTTCGCAGGCTTTCTATAATAGCGGAAACTAAACCATAGCTTAAAAACATACCAACACCATAGCGCGACAACTCTAGCGCCCAGTTTGGAAATACAACCGCTAAGCCAACAAATAAACACATCAGACAAAATATGGTCACACCAGCCCAATATAAGCGCTTTTTGGTATTGGGCTTAATCTCTAGCAATGCCATTACAAACACCACATAGGCAACATTTGAAAACAAAATTGGCATAGTCGCCCAATATAAAGAGTGCACAGCAAATACATCTGCTAGCACCAATAAAGTGGCACTATTAAATAAGAAGTTACCTAGAATAAAACTAGCATACATGCCTTCTGCCAAGCGGTTACGTATCGAAGCAAGAACAGCATAGTAAATTCCTAAGCCGAGAAATATACCTAAACCTAGGAGTGTGAGTGTATTTCCATATTTAATTGCTTGCTGATAGTGAATACGATCATCAATGTAGGGTTCTGGAATCGCCAAAAAACTTGGAGAGATAATTTCTGTAATAAGCTTATATTTACCTTTTTCAAGGCTAAGTTCGCGGCCATGCCTTAAAAAAAATGGATTAAGTGTAACGTTTTCGATCCCACCATCCAAACTGGCAATTAGTTGATTCTGATTACTGTAAATATAGTGTTTGAATTGTGCAATCGTACTAGTATTTTTGAAATCAACTACAAACTCACCTGCTTGGGGAATCTCAAAATTAGCTTGATAGATGTAATGCCCACCAGTATGGGCAATGCTATCCACTACTTGTAAGTTTTTTGCTTGTAATGGGTTATCTAAAAAGCCTTCTGCAAGGCCAGATTCATAATGCGAATGCACTTCATACCAAGTGCCCTTGAGATTTTGTGGGGAGGCTTGAACAAAACTTGTAGTGAAGCACAATGCAAAAAAAATCAAAATAAATTTGATTAGTCGTAATAAACTTAATTTGTGCGTTTTATTATTCAATTTGCTCAGCATATGTAACAAAACCAAACAACTATAAATGAAAATAAGAGCCTTGCATAGCAGGCCATTTTTAGAACAATCCTAACTTAGTGATTCGCATAGACTCTAGAAATACCTTACCCTTAGTGATTTAATTATTTAATGATTAATCATCTTCAATTGTTACACAACAAAATAAAATACATGATGTGACATGCTAACAACTTGTGATGTACGATAGTCTTAATATTGAATATGCGCTTGATTCTCTTCTAATCTTTTAAACGTAATTCATTGAAAGTAAAACCCATGACAAGTCTTGATAGATACCTAGTAAACCCCAAAAAATTCTTGCTGAAAGGCTATAAAACTACAGATACAAGTGAACGAAGTAGCATCAAAGAACAAGACTCGTATGAATTGACTAAACTAGCTGTTGAAATAAACGCGCTACAAGACATTTTGCTTGCTGAAGGCAAACGAAAAGTACTACTAATATTGCAAGGTATGGATACTAGCGGTAAAGACGGTACCGTACGGCATGTATTTAGTGAATGTGACCCACTTGGTATTCGTCTAGCGAGCTTTAAAACGCCTAGTGATGAAGAACTCGCACATGATTATTTATGGCGCGTTCATCAGCAAGTTCCTAAAGCGGGTGAATTAGTAATATTTAATCGCAGCCATTATGAAGACGTATTGATTGTAAAAGTACACAACTGGATTGATGAGGCTGAATGTAAACGCCGCTATGCGCAAATCAACGACTTTGAGCGCCAGCTTACGGAAACTGGCACTACTATCATTAAATGTTTTTTACATATCTCAAAAGAAGAACAAAAATCTCGCTTACAAGCAAGACTTAACGATTCAACTAAAGTTTGGAAATTTAATCCTAATGACCTTAAAGAACGTGCACTTTGGTCACAGTACATGCAAGCTTATGAGCAGGCCATGCAGGCGACATCAACCGAATACGCGCCTTGGTATATTGTGCCGGCTGATTCTAAAACAAATCGTAATCTGCTGATTTCTAGGCTTTTACTCAATGCACTCAAAAGCTTGAAATTAAATTACCCAGACGTACCAGCAGATTACAAATCCATCGTCATTGAAGATTAACGTAGTTTAATTTCGCCTGCGTTGATTAGTTGTTTAGCTAAAGTTTCGCCAATCGCCTCACTGGTACTAGCACCAATACGTTTAGCAATCCGGCTAGCAAAGTCATCTTGATAGGTGAAGTCCACAATAGTCTCTTGTTTGATTACTTCACGGGCTACGTAGTCTGCACTGCCTAGTTCATCTGCTAAACCTAACTTAATGCCTTGCTCCCCACTCCAAAACAAGCCACTGAAGGTTTCTGGTGTTTCTTTTAAACGTGAACCCCTACCCTTTCTAACTACTGCCTTGAACTGCTCGTGAATTTCATTAAGCATGGTCTGAGCTAAAGCCTGCTGTTTAGGGTTGATAGGTGAAAATGGATCTAACATACCTTTATTTTCGCCTGCGGTCATTAAGCGGCGCTCTACCCCAACTTTTTTCATCACTTCAGTAAAACCATATCCGTCCATCAGCACACCGATAGAGCCTACAATACTTGCTTTATCTACATAAATTTTATCCGCAGCAACAGCGATATAATATCCACCTGATGCGCAAATATCCTCAACCACCGCATATACTGGAATTGTTGGATGCAGCATCTTTTGACGTCCAATTTCATCGTTAATGATGCCTGCCTGAACTGGACTGCCGCCAGGGCTATTGATACGTAAAATAATACCTTTGGTATTTTTATCGTCATAGGCATCATGCAGGCTATTCATGAATGAATCGGCATTCACAGCTCCGCCGGCTTCAATCACACCGGCAACCTCTATCAAAGCAGTATGCGCACCCAAACTCTTTTTACTGCTACTCATCCAACCTAATGCATAAAACAGAATAATAAATAAAAATAAATACGTGAGGCATTTAAAAAATATATTCCAACGACGTGATTTTTTTTGCTCACTAAGTGCAGAGGTTGCAAGCTTCTCTATGGTGTCACGATGCCATTGTGTATCTTGTGCTTCATTTTGGGCGGATGATTGTTGGCTATCTTCTGACATATTTGCGCTTTCTATTTAAAGTTACTGTATATTAAAAACTACGGTGTAATTGATGCAATATTGATAATAATTTGTTGGTTTTGTTCAATTACCTCTATAGGCTTTAAGCTTTTACCCTTACAAGGCCCCATCACGCAAACCCCTGTATCGGGTTGATAATGCGCGCCATGCGTGGCACAAATCAAATAATCTTTTTGTACCGTAAAAAAATCACCTTCATTCCAATCTAATTCTACAGGCACATGTGCACATTGATTAATGTAAGCATAGGGCTTATCGTGAAAACGTACCACAAATCCAGTTGCAAATTCACCTAAGGCAGGCAACGCAAAGCGCAAGCCTTTGACTTCATTTTGCAAGTCATCACTTTGAAAAACAATAGTATTTTCAATCATAGTCGTATGTTTTATAAAAATATTTCAGCATTTATAGCCACTTAAATACTACGCATTTTTAAGCAACCATTTGCTTAAGCCAACAAAATCATTAAATTGCTCAATCGGATTTAGGCCTTGCCATTGTTCAGCTGGCTGCGCGCCATATGTCACACCTACTGCACTAACATCTGCATTTTTTGCCATCTGCAAGTCATAACTGGTGTCACCAATCATCAATGTGCGTTCTGGCAAAGCGACTAGATTATCCATCAATTCATCCAACATTTGCGGATGTGGTTTTGAAAAGCATTCATCTACAGTACGCGTCGCATGAAAATATTTACTTAGTCCACAATGCTCTAATGCTAAATTCAAGCCACGCCTACCCTTACCCGTCGCCACTGCTAATTTAAACCCACGTTTATTCAGCTCGATTATAGTATCTGCTGCGCCCTCAAATAAAGGAATCTCACTTTCACCTGCATAATAATTTACGCTATATTGCCTTGCAAGTGCTTGTGCTTTTTCTGCGGGAATATCACCGTATAAAGCCTGAATAGACTCACGCAAACCAAGCCCAATGATATTGCTGGCTTCTAACGCCGTAATTGCAGGTAGATCTACTTGTTCAGCAGCTTTAAGTAAGGCATTGATTATCATGCCTGTGGAATCCGCCAATGTTCCATCCCAATCCCACACGATTAAATCAAACTGCTTAGGCATTCTTTGATGTCTCTTTCTCTAAAACTTTTTAAGATTCTAATTTAGATAAAAATTTACTCAATTCTGCAGGCATAGGCGCCATTAATTCGAGCTTATCATTTGTCAGAGGATGACGAATTTTTGTGACCGATGAATGTAAAAACATGCGTTTTAAGCCATGTTTTACTAAAATTTTATTTTTAGCAAAGTCACCATATTTATCATCCCCGACAATATTAAAACCTAAATGTGCCAACTGCACGCGTAACTGATGTGTTCGTCCTGTAACCAACTGTGCTTCTAACAGGCTAAATTTTCCTAATGTTGGATGACTAAAATTCTTCATTAACCTAAACATGGTTTCAGAAGTTTGACGTTCATTGTATTTATCTTTAGACGTATCTGTAACAACATTCACACGACGCTCACCATTTGCTAACAGGTACTTTTGCAAATCAAGTACCACACGTTTTTTCTGCTCCAGCCATTCACCTTGTACTAACATTACATAGCGTTTGTCCGTTTGATTATTACGAATCGCCTCATGCAATGCTACCAATGCACTACGTTTTTTAGCTAGCATCAACACACCTGAAGTCTCACGATCCAACCGATGTACCAATTCCAAGAACTTAGCTTTGGGGCGCTCTAGGCGTAATTGCTCAATCACACCACGACTGATGCCACTGCCACCATGCACTGCAAAACCAGCAGGCTTATCTATGACCAGCATGGCATCATCTTCAAAAATAATTGTATTTTCAAACTTTGAAGTTTGTGGTGTCGCTTGTTCTGATTTTTCAATTATAGTTGAACGTGTCGGTGGAATTCTTACCACATCACCTAAAGTAAGACGAAAGTCTGCATTAATTCGCTTTTTATTAACACGCACCTCCCCGCTGCGCAAAATGCGATACACATGACTTTTGGGGACGCCTTTTAAAGTTTTGGTAAGGAAGTTATCAATGCGCTGACCTTCGCTTGCTTCATCTACCGTTAAAAATGCTGCGGCTAGTTCACTCACGGCTGATATTTTATTTTGATCTTGTGTTGTAATGTTGTTCATGCTTTGCTTAAATGATTGATGTAGCTTATACTTTGACTATTCTTATCAACAATTTACATTGTTGATAAGAATACACTTAATACCAAACTAAATATCTATAGTTTTTAAAACTACAGTAGTTTTTACAACTAAATGCTCTGAATAGAATACATTGCATTGAATTAGTCAAAAAATTAAGTGGCAATATATAAAGTGACAACAAATACTTGGTTAATACCGTTCGCCATATTATAAAGTAACGGTAAGTAAAATTAGCGCTCAAGCCGCCGCAGACAAATAAAGATAAAGCGCGACTTAAAGTGATAGTCAAATT
>JBKJRF010000232.1:0-25035 GCA_046594825.1 Methylotenera sp. | reverse complement strand
GGCAAATTAAACCTCTTTATCAAAAATATGCCCTGCATATACCGCTGCTGTTCGCATCAACTTGCTACTCATTATAATAATTAGGAGAATAAGTATGTCGAAGTTACTAGCATTAGCACTGAGCATTGCAGTTTTAGGTGGGGTATGGGCATTTTTGGCTTTAGGGCCGCTTGCAGGATCAGTATTGGTATGGGCTGGCTTTATTGCATGGGGTTGTTATTTTCATACAGGTGGCGACAATGCCGCACTACAAAAAACTATAGTAGGCATGATTTACGGCGCAGTAATAGCAGGAATTGCATTAGCTTTGGTGGTTCATAATCCAGCAGGTTTGCCTGCAGCAATTGCAGCACCTGTTTATATCGCAGTAACTGTGTTTTTCTTGGTGATAGTAGCAGGGTGTAATTTGCTATCAGTAGTACCAGCAAATGTTTATGGCTATGCAGCAACGGCGGGTTTTGCACTTTCAACTAATACTGCAGCAAATTACGGTGCAATGAACCTAACTAATCCAACATTAATCGTTGCACTTTCAGTAGTGTCTGGTGCGGTGTTCGGTTTACTTTCAGGCAAGCTTGCAGGTATGTTAGGTAAATAGAAATGGCGTAACTCGTTATTAGATGCATAAATAAAAAAACCGCTTTTATGGCGGTTTTTTTACGCATAAAACTTTAAAGTTATCAGCTATTAATCGGTCTTTAATATTTTGAAACCGTAATAAGTGCCAAATTCACCTTCTGGTTCATGGTATACAAATAGCATATTGTTAGTATAGCCTGTGCCGTTAAAGTGGTTTTGTGAACGTAGCTTCATATCCTTCGGCAATTCACTTTTCCCCACATATTTGCCACTTAAATCAAATACCAATACTGCTTTATGGTCTACATCAAGTAGTATAAGTTCCTCTCCTTTAACGCCAGTAAAAGCTACAAAATGGTCGCTTACATCATCAGACGCAACACCTGCTTTTGTAAAGTCTAGAGCAATTTCACTTACTTTCTCGCGGGATTTCAAGTTTACTACCCACACTTTATTACCACGCTCTTGTTTCGCATAATATAGCTGAGTTTCAGGGTTGTAGCTCGGTATGGTCGCAGCGTCACCAAAGGCAGGGTTAAATTGCGTCACTTCGTTTGAGGTATCTTTTACTTCGCCGGTTTCAGATAAATCGATTGCATAGATACCGGTATTTGGTGAAAAACCGACATCACTTGAAATATTGTAAGTAATGGTTTCAAGCTTATCTGAATTAGGGTTGTAATAAATAGAACGATTGTCGTAACCAGGTTTTGCTGAATTTACATATTTACCATCATCATCATAAGCGTGAATTTCTGATTTAGAGGTAGCCGACTCAAATTCACTAGCCATCGGTGCTAAACCACCGTCAGCAATATAGTAACGTTTCAAACCTGGGATGTGCGCTACCGTCATGGGTCTGGTGCTTGGTTTTTTATTAGTGGAATTTTGATACCCAATTCTGCTTCGGGTAGGATTTGTGCATAGGCAGGTTGGAGGCCTGCTGTTATAAGCAGAGAAAATAGCACGGTCGAAATTCGCATAATTAATCTTTCTGGTTAGGTCAACTTTAAATAACGCTTTTGTTAGTCAAAACTGTAACTACATTTGTTCAATCATTTTTTTGCTGTTCGGCATTCATTTATTATATTAAAAAGAGTTTTATTCAATAGGTTGTTTCTCAATCAGCATTGCATCGCCATAACTAAAAAAGCGATATTGCTGCACTATGGCGTGCTCATAAGCTTTTTTAATATTAGCTATGCCACCAAATGCTGACACTAACATGAGCAGGGTACTTTTAGGTAAATGAAAGTTAGTGAATAAACGGTCTACCACTTTAAAGCGATAACCTGGTGTAATAAATATACTGGTTTCGCTACTGCCAGCTAATAACTTACCACTTTGTGCCGCACTTTCTAAAGCACGCAGAGCGGTTGTACCGATCGCTATCACCTTGCCGCCACTTATTTTGGTTTGGTTAATCATATCTATCGTATTTTGCGAGATATTATATAACTCGCTGTGCATTTTATGCTCGGCTATATTATCCACGCGTACTGGTTGAAAAGTGCCTGCGCCTACATGCAATGTAACGTAGGCAATACTAATACCTTTTTGTCTTAAGTTTTTCATCATTGAGTCATCAAAATGTAAGCCAGCCGTAGGTGCCGCGACTGCCCCTAAGTGTTTGCTGAATATAGTTTGATAACGTTCTTCATCATCGCTGGTGGCTGTATGTGTAATATAGTGCGGCAAAGGCAGTGCACCATATTGCTCTAATAAATCTAATACAGATGAATCAGGCTCTGAAGTCGAATTCAAAAAATGTAATTCAAATAAATCATCATGGCGTGCTGTTACCTCTACATCAAATGCATTGGCTAGTTTCAGTTGACTGCCCACCTTGGGCGCACGCGATGCGCGTATATGTGCGTAAGCGGTGTGTTGGTTGATAACACGCTCTATCAGCACTTCAACATTCCCACCGGAATGCTTATAGCCAAATAAGCGTGCCTTGATGACGCGCGTATCATTAAAAATCAGCAGGTCACCAGCTTTTATATATTCAGGTAAATCGACAAAAGCTAGGTCATTCAAATTGCCATTTTCACCATTTACATGCAGCATTCGGCTAGACGCTCTATCAGATGTTGGATGTTGTGCAATTAATTCGGTAGGTAAATAAAAATTGAAATCTTCTGTTCGCATAAATCTCAGAGCTTGCTATAATAATGAAGTTGCAATTATACAGATAATGTATTTTCCATAAGCCGGGATGGCGGAATTGGTAGACGCACGGGACTCAAAATCCCGCGTTGGCGACAACGTGGGGGTTCGATTCCCCCTCCCGGCACCAAAATATTGAAGAAATACAGTTGTTAGATGTAATTACTATTCGCTAATGGATATGAATTAACATTTAAAAATGTTCAAAATAGCAGTGTATTGAACTATCGTCACTTTAAGGTATCGTATTTTGTAACAAATTGTTGCAAAATATAAACGTGACACTTGAATTGTAATGGTTTTGCATTATAGATTTGTAATCTGAGCTTATTTGCACGAACTATTTAGCTTTTAATTTGTAGTTTAAGTTAAACATAATAGGTTTAATTATGGCGATAACATTTGCGGAAACACAAATTACTGTCAGACCTAATAGTCCGTTATCACCACTAGGTAGCTTAAAGCTTCTAGTGGTTTTGTGTGTATTGGCGCTGCTTATTGCTCTAAGTTTTTTGCATATGGGCGCATGGATAGTATTGCCCTTTGCGGGGTTGGAGTTGGTGGCTTTTGCTTTTGCTTTTCATTATCTGAGCTTACATGCTAGTGATTTTGAATCCATAACGGTTGTAAATGATATAGTTGTGATTGAAAAGCGTAGCTACAAGGTAAGCACTAAATCTGTGTTCCAGCGCTATTGGGCCCAAGTAAGCTTGCGCAAACAAGAAAATGGGGTGAGTGCCTTATTCATTGGTTCTCATGGTAAAGAAGTAGAGTTTGGCAGTGGCTATGTCAATGAAGAGCAACGTGCGTCATTGGCTAAAGAAATCAGATCTATACTGAAAAATAATTTTTAGTATAGATTTTTTATATTAGTAGTTTCGTTAAAAATAATTATTAAAACTTGATTTTGGAGTGGGTATGGTAAAGCAAGGTATGAAAAACGTAGGGTTGGGCCTACTTCTATCGTTAACTGCTATTCGTGCGAATGCTGATTACAGTTGGAATTTTCCATTGCCAGCTACACCAATGGCGTTGGACACGTTACATGTACATAACAAGTTTATGACAATTACTGCGATTATTTTCTTTGCAGTACTTGCCATTATGATTTATTCAATTTTTGCGCATCGCAAAAGCAAATCTTACAAGGCTGTAGCAGATAAGGCACCTTCAACAGCGGTTGAAATTTTTTGGACACTGATCCCTTTCGCAATTTTGTTATTGATCGACTTTGTTATCATGGGTATCCCGGCTTATCACAGTGTGATCATGATGGAAGATACGCGTGATAAAGCAAATATGGTCATTAAAATTACTGGTTCACAATGGCGTTGGCAGTATGAGTATTTAGATGGCCCGGCACAAGGTATTAAGTTTGTGAGTAACTTGTCAACACCTAAAGAGCAGACAGACAAAGGCTTTGAAGGTAAAAAAGATGAGAACTACTTACTTGAAGTTGATCATCACTTAGTGCTTCCAGTAGGTGAAAAAGTACGTATTTTGATGACATCTACTGATGTTTTGCATAACTGGTGGGTGCCGCAATTTGGTTCTTCACGTGTGGCAGTACCTGGTTTCTTGCGTGAGACTTGGGTGCAGGTTGATCGGGCAGGTACTTATCGCGGTCAATGTAAAGAGCTTTGTGGTAAAGGACATGGCTACATGCCTATCGTAGTTGATGCTGTATCTGAAGACGAATATAAAACTTGGATTGTTGCTCAAAAAGAAGAGCAAGCTAAAGCTGCTGCAGGCGCTGACAAAGAGTGGACAAAAGAAGATCTGATTGCAAATGGTAAAGGCGTGTATGAGAAAAACTGTGCCGTTTGTCATCAAATCACTGGTGCAGGTTTGCCGCCAGCTTTCCCTGCGTTAACAGGTAGTAAAATTGCGACTAACCCAATTTTTGGTGCTGATGGCAAATATCTTAAAGATAGTCACTTGGACCGAGTGTTGAATGGTAAAGGTGTAATGCCTTCTTGGAAAGCAACTCTTAATGATACGGAAATTGCGTCAGTCATTACTTACGAGCGTAACGGCTTGGGTAATAGTGTTGGTGACATGCTTCAGCCGTCACAAGTTAAAGCGGCACGTCAATAATTTAGTTCCAGCGTAATAGTTAATAATTATTTAGTTTGAGTAATTAGGAGAAAGCAATGAGCACAACAACGGTAGCAGATCACGAAGAGCATCATGCTCAACCATCGGGGATTATGCGTTGGTTAACTACAACTAACCATAAAGACATTGGTACCATGTACCTAACATTCTCGCTGATTATGTTTTTTGTCGGCGGCATGATGATTCTTGGCATTCGTGCTGAATTATTTAAACCAGGTCTGCAGTTAATGAACCCTGATTTCTTTAATCAGTTAATTGGCGTGCATGCGCTCATTATGATTTTTGCGGCTTTAATGCCTGCAGCTACTGGTTTTGCTAACTGGATGATTCCATTGCAAATTGGTGCGCCAGATATGGCGCTACCGCGTTTGAATAACTGGGGTTTTTGGTTGTTACCACCTTCAGCAATTCTGTTAACGTTACCGTTTACGTTAGCGCTATTTGGCATTGGCGATGGAGCACTTGCTACTGGTTGGACGTTTTATCCACCATTATCAGTACAGGGTGGTATCGGTGTAGATTTCGCAATTTTTGCAGTTCACTTACTTGGTATTTCTTCGGTAATGGGTTCAATTAACATTATTGTTACTTTGTTTAATATGCGCGCGCCTGGCATGACCTTAATGAAAATGCCTATGTTCGCATGGGGTTGGTTAATTACTGCTTTCTTGCTAGTAGCTACTATTCCTGTTTTAGCTGGTGCGGTAACAATGTTGTTAACTGATCGTCACTTTGGTACGCACTTCTTTGATGCGGCTGGTGGCGGTGACCCAATCATGTTCCAACATTTATTTTGGTTCTTTGGTCATCCAGAAGTTTATATTTTGTTATTGCCAGTTTGGGGTTTCATTCCACAAATCTTGGAAACATTCTCACGTAAACCAATGTACGGCTACAAAGCACAAGTATATTCATTGTGGGCAATTGGTGCGTTAGCAGTTGTTGTTTGGGCTCACCACTTCTTTACCGCAGGTATGCCTGTGCCAGCGTTGTTGTACTTCATGTACAGTACGATGGCAATTTCACTACCATTGGCAGTGTTGTTCTTCTGCTGGATTAAAACTATGTGGAAAGGCTCAATGAGCTTTGAAACACCAATGTTATTTGCAGTGGGTTGGATCATCTTGTTCGGTATCGGTGGTCTTACAGGACTAGTGCTTGCTGACGTTGCTGCTGATGCGCAGTATCACAATAGTTACTTTGTAGTTGCTCACTTCCACTACACACTATTTGCTGGCGGTATCATGGGCATTATGGCGGGTACTTATTACTGGTTACCTAAAATGACTGGTCATATGTACAACGAGAAGTTAGGAAAATTACACTTCTGGTTAACTGCGATCTCATTTAACTTGACCTTCATTCCACAATTCTTTGTAGGTTTAGCTGGTATGCCACGTCGTATTCCAGACTATGCACTACAGTTTGCAGAATTCAATATGATTTCATCAATTGCTGCGTTTGTACTTGGCTTCTCACAATTGCTATTTGCTTACAATATTATTATGTGTGCAAAGGGCGGTAAAAAAGCGACTGATCAAGTCTGGGAAGGTGCACATGGTTTGGAATGGACATTACCATCACCACCGCCATATCACAGTTTCACTGAGCAACCTACAGTTAAATAGAGTTAAAACTTTGGCTTGATCTTATATTAAGATCAAGCCAAATATAAATGAGCGTATTATGGATAATCAAGAAGCAAACACTAAAAGCAAAAGTAAGAAAATAGGCTATATTTTAGGAGGCATTGCATTGGTTTGGTACTTAGTGTCTATGTTTACAGTATGGCATCATTAAACCAAGATAAAGATTTAAAAAACCAGGATAAAGAGCTTACTGCTAAAGAGCGAATAGATTTAAAAAATAATCGCTTAGTAAAAAAACTTTTATGGATGGTGCTTGGTTCTTTGCTGTTTGCTTTTGCCTTAGTACCTTTATATGATGTGTTGTGTACTTTAACTGGTTTAAACGGGAAAACTAGTAATACTGCAGCAGTGTTGTCAAAAGCTAAAGTTGACAATACTCGATGGGTTAATGTCCAGTTTGTTACCAGTGTGATGCCTGGCTTGGGTTGGAATTTTTATCCTAAACAATCAGTAGTTAGGATACACCCTGGCCAAATTGAAACTGTAATATTTGTGGCTAAGAATACTACGAATGAAGTGGTTGTTGGTCGCGCAGTACCAAGCATTACTCCGGGCATTGCAGCTACGAATCTTAAGAAGATTGAATGTTTTTGTTTTGTGAATCAGTCATTAAAAGCAGGTGAAGAAAAGGAAATGCCGTTACGATTCTTTGTGAGCCCAGAATTACCAAAGGATGTGTCTGATATGACATTGTCATATTCATTTTTTCCAGCAGTAAAATTTGGAAATTAGTATTAAGTAGAATTGAGCTCTAGAGATTCAATTCTACAGATGAATGCAAGTGTTTTAAGGTGAGGTAATGGCAGTAATTGGCCATTGTGAATTTAATATATTTATAATAAAAGCACGGGAGTGAATGCATGGCAACACATTCTAACAATCAGTATTACGTTCCGCATGGCAGTATTTACCCATCAATACTCTCAGCGGGTCTATTATCTTTAGCTTCAGGTTTTATTTTTACTGTTGCTACCGATAAAAGTAAAGAGTTAGCTTATCTACATACTCCTGGAAAATGGATGATGTACTTAGGTGCGGCGATTATTTTATTCATGGTTTTCAAGTGGATGGGTACTGTAATCACTGAAAGTATCACTGGTAAATTTAAAGGTTGGGAAGATAAATCTTTCCGCGTAGGTATGATTGTTTTCATTTGCTCCGAAGTAGCGTTTTTTGCTGCCTTTTTTGGAGCTTTGTTTTACATGCGTATACTTTCAGTACCAGATCTTGCTGGTTATGATCTTGATATTACACCTTATAAAGACTTTTTAAGCACTTGGCCTTCAGCAGGTCCTGGTGGAGGTGTGTTAGGTACAGAATATAAACCTGGACACCTTAATGCAATGGGAGCATGGGGTTTGCCTGCAATCAATACGGCGCTTTTACTTACATCTGGTGCAACTATTACTTGGGCACATTGGGCACTGATTAAAAATAATCGTGTTCAGCTTGTAACTGGTATGGCGCTTACAGTGGCATTGGGTATTGCATTCTTGATTTGCCAAGCAATGGAATATCATCATGCTTACACTGAAATGGGCTTAACTTTACACAGTGGTGCATATGGTGCAACTTTCTTTATGTTGACTGGTTTCCATGGTTTCCATGTGACATTAGGTACCATCATGTTGATAGTGATTTTGATCCGCTGCATGAAAGGTCATTTTACACCTGAGCATCACTTCGGTTTTGAAGGAGTAGCTTGGTATTGGCATTTTGTCGATGTGGTTTGGTTAGGTCTATTTATATTCGTATATTGGTTATAAGCTGAACAAATAAAAAGGGCGATGCATTAGCATCGCCCTTTTTATTTTAGAAGTACATTAATTATTTGTAGTGAATTTTAAAGTTATTAATGTTGCACTATGTAAATCCATATTTATGGATGAGGTTGGCCAATAAAACCAAAGTAATAAGCTAACATCAAGAAAATAAATAAAGTGATTGAAAGCCCAATACGAATAGTGAGCGCTTTTGCAGTTCTTTCACCACCACTTTTGTCTTTTACTAGAAAGAACAGCGCAGAAAACAAACTACCTAGAATAACGATTAAAGTTAAAACAATAATGACTTTTGTTAACATGGTGATGTCCAATTAATTGCAAATAGGCATTATGAGACACGTATGAAACAAACTCAATGGAAACAAATATAATCGCGACACAAATTCAACGATGAAGAACATCCATTTTAAAATCCAAAACTATATTTTCAAGCCAACTCTATTAGGTATAGTTATTACGTTGATTTGCATTCCGTTGTTTATTAAATTTGGATTATGGCAATATCACAAAGCACAACAGAAACAGCTAATTCAAACGGCTTTTAATCAAGCAAAAATGGATGCTGCGCTTCCATTCCCTTTAGATTTCAAAGGGAATCAAGTATTGAATGTGGACGACTGGAACTATAAGAAGGTGACAGTAACAGGGATATACGATAGCAAATATCAGATTTTATTAGACAATCAAGTTGAGAATGAACGTGTGGGTTACCATGTAGTTACTCCGTTAAAAATTGCTCACTCTTCAGAATATGTACTAATAAATCGTGGCTGGATTCTAGGTAAAGATACACATACCGAATTGCCAAAATTTGACACGCCTACAGGTGAGCAAACTGTGACTGGTCAAGTCTGGGTGCCAAGTAAAAAGATATTCACGTTAGAAGATAAAACAGCCTTACCTAAAAGTGGGCAAGCTTTAGAAGCTGTTTGGCAGAATATGGATATGGATAAGTATAAGCACAGTGTTCCATTTTTAGTTGCTTCAATGGCTATTAAAATGGATCAGAAAAGTGATGGTGGTGGTTTTGTAAGAAACTGGCAAATGCCTACTGACAGAATCACTACGAATATTGGCTATGCATATCAATGGTTTGGTTTTGCGTTAGCGACGTTATTAATTTTTATCTACATGAGCACATTTAAAATCAAGCAAGAGCTTGAAGTTAATCCAGAACTTTAAATTCAACTGGATACAAACCCTAACTAGCCTAAGTTTGACGTTTATGATTGTCAATTCGAACAGACATTCTTTACTTTAATTTGAGAGTTTTACATGCAAAACACTAAGCAATTGACTGAAAAAGAAATGCAACAAAAAGGCCGCAAGGTCTTTTTGTTGATGCTGACATTTTTTATAGTACCTATCATCGTAGTAATATTGATGTTTAAACTGAACTGGAAACCAAGCGGTGCCAGCTTGGGTGAATTGGTAACACCACCGCGTTTATTAAATACATCTACAGAACTTAAAACTGATGATGCTAAACAAATAACGCCTCAACTTTGGAAAGAAAAATGGAGCATTGTGTATGTGGCGGCAGAGTGTGAGAAAGCTTGCTTAGATAAGTTACACGATATGCGTCAGTTGCACGTATCACTTTATAAAGATATAGAGCGTACACAACGCGTATTGATAACTACAGCCGCCGCTGTCGGTCAGATTAAACACGATTACCCTGACTTAATTGTGATTAATCAACCAGTTGCTGATGTGGTTAACTTATCTAAACAATTTCAGATTAATGGTGATAACGTAACGTCAGGAAACAGACTTTATTTGGTAGATCCTCTAGGACATTTGATGATGAGTTATCAACCTAGTGTGCCACTCGCTGATGTTCGTAAAGACGTTACGCGCTTATTAAGATATTCATGGGCAGGCTAATATGAATACTACATTCACAAATCACACAAAAAGTTATCAGTTATTCAAAACGCTAGTATTGTTGGGCGCTGTTTTAGCCTTATGTGTCGTAGTTCTTGGAGCCTACGTTAGGCTATCAGACGCGGGCCTTGGTTGCCCAGACTGGCCAGGTTGTTATGGCACACTAACAGTACCGCAAAGTGAAAGTGCTATTCTTAATGCACAGACTGCATATCCAAATAGCATGATCATGGTTGGTAAAGCTTGGCGAGAGATGGCGCATCGTTATTTAGCTGGTACATTGGGTTTAATCGTCTTTGCACTTTTTGTATTAAGTTGGCGTGCTAAACGTGAAATTAACGGATCACCTTGGCTACCTACATTTTTGGTATTGATCATCGCATTTCAGGCTATGTTAGGTATGTGGACTGTCACGATGTTGCTAAAACCTGCGATTGTCAGTGCGCATTTGTTGGGGGGTATGACAACATTAGCCATACTTGTTTGGTTAGCTCATCGGCATTGGGGTGATAACTCTGCAAGTATTATAAAATCCAATAATTTAAAAATTGCGATACGCTTTGCACTAGTGATATTGCTCATGCAGATTTTTTTAGGTGGTTGGACTAGTACAAATTACGCAGCACTTTCTTGTACAGACTTTCCAACTTGCCATGGCGTTTGGATGCCTGAAATGGACTTTAAAGATGCATTCCATCTAGTTCGCGATTTAGGTCAAAGTGCCAGCGGTGGTGCATTAACGTTAGCTTCACTTACTGCCATACAATGGACGCATAGAATCGGCGCACTAATCACCTTGATTTATTTAGGAATTTTAGCATTAAATGTATTAAAATACTGGCAATTGAAACGGTTGGGTATAGTACTCCTAGTAGCATTGTATGTACAAATTAGTTTAGGTATTGCCAACTTGATATTGCATCTGCCATTAGTCTTAGCGGTTGCACACAATTTTACTGCAGGAATATTAGTGGTTGTTTTAGTGGTACTTAACTCCAAAATAACAGGCACATTCAAATAAGCCTCGATTAGTAAATCAAACTAAACAAAACATAGCATACTGAATCAACTATGTTTTGAAGCCATAAATTAAGACTAGATAAAGATATACAACATAAAATGATAATGAGTGTGAGAATTAAATGAGCATTGCTGCAACTAATATGCAAAGTCTAGGTTTAAGCTTTAAAAGCTTTTTCTCGCTTTGTAAACCAAGAGTCACGTCACTTATTGTATTTACTGCAATTATAGGTATGTTTTTAGCTACGCCAGGTATGGTACAGCTACCATTATTGTTGGCAACCACTGTTGGTATAGCGTTTGCATCAGGTGCGGCTGCGGCATTTAATTGTCTAATCGAACATAAAATTGACGCAATCATGGCGCGTACACGTGGACGCGCATTACCTACTGGTCAAGTCTCATCTACACAAACAATGATGTTTGCTACTTTGCTTGGTGGTAGTGGATTAGCCATTTTGTATTTTTATGTTAATCCGCTCACTATGTGGCTGACTTTGGCCACGTTTGTAGGATATGCGGTGATCTACACAGTATTTCTGAAACCAGCTACACCGATGAATATTGTTATTGGTGGCGCATCGGGCGCAATGCCGCCAATCTTAGGTTGGGCCGCTGTGAATAATGCTGTTGCACCTGAGTCATTGATTATGTTCTTAATCATATTTGCTTGGACGCCACCACATTTCTGGGCATTAGCGCTTTATAGACGTGAAGAATATGCAAAAGTAGGCATGCCTATGTTGCCAGTTACACACGGTGAAGCATTTACGCTATTACATATTTTGCTCTATACCATTATTTTAGTTGCGGTTACTTTAATGCCTTATGGTATGGGCATGAGTGGTTTGATCTACCTAATATCTGCCATTATCTTAGACGCAATTTTTATGGCATATGTTATTGGTCTATACCGTAAGTATTCTGATGATTTAGCGAAACGTACTTTTAAATATTCAATTCTTTACTTAACACTACTCTTTGCTGCCTTATTAGTAGACCATTACTGGATGTTTTAAAGCTAGATATTGATGATAGTCACGTTGACTTGAATTATCTATATGCTGCAAATTTAGTTTTTATATGATTGGGAGTAAAGCGATAACCTTATGGCAATACTACTAAACAAATCTTGAGCAAGGTCACAGAAGTAACTTTGATCTTCTGGATCATGAAAATTGTTGCTACCACATTAGGTGAAACGAGTGGAGATACAGTGCTATGTCAATGAATCTTGACTATCTTGTCGGCACCGCCATCTTAGCAGCAATTTTTTTCATCGCAGTCGCGGCCCAAATCAATGCGAAACGCTTCCATCTTTTTCTATACTGGATAACCATAGTCGCTACCACAACAGTAGGAACAACACTTGCTGATTAAGCAGGCCGCTCCCTTGGGATTGGCTATGCTGGAGGAGCAACGCTACTGTTTGCACTTTTGATGACTTCTTTAACTGTGTGGTATAAATCACTAGGCTCTGTTTCAGAGGATGCAGTGAATTCTCCGAAAGCAGAAATGTTCTATTGGATAACTATCATGTTTTCACAAACATTGGGTACAGCACTCGGTGATTGGATGGCTGATACGGCTGGTCTTGGATACGTTGGCGGAGCAATCATTTTCAGCAGTCTTCTGGGAGCCGTGATATTAGCTTACTTCTGGACAAATATATCTAGAACTACGCTTTTCTGGGCAGCGTTTATTCTTACTCGCCCTTAGGTGCTGTGGTGGGTGACTTTCTTGATAAGCCGCTTAGTGCGGGTGGTCTTGCTCTAGGTCGCTATTCAGCATCAGCATCCCTCATCTTGTTAATTATTACTTGCATCCTACTTTTTCCTCAGCGAGCCGGAAAAGGCTCTGGACATTAATGTAAATACTACTTCTCAATTTACTATGACTCTCCCTAATTATCGGACCCTAATAGGGAGTTAGCCAAGAAATGGATATGTTAGGCGGGGTAGTGCAAGGTATATTTTGCTAGGTACGAGATATTTTTGATTCTAGCTGAAATGAATTATTGAGTTTATGGAAAGGTTAATAAGACAACTTGTTTACCCTCAGTACAAACCATCGATGGCCTACTCATTGAGTAGGCCATTTCATTTTTAAGAGGTTAATTGTAGAAAATCACCTTTGTAGCTACTTTGCTTTAGTTATTAAACATGTAATTTTATTAACTATTTATTTGGTGCGCCCGGCGGGAGTCGAACCCACGACCTTTGGCTTCGGAAACCAACACTCTATCCAGCTGAGCTACGGGCGCAATTAATTATCTCATTATAGCAAAGAGGGTTACTTCATGCCCTTTTACCTTAACGATAGTAAAGGTATAATGTGGCTTTTGTGAAACTTAATATAGGATTTACTGCAATGAGCAATAAAGATAATGAGTACAAAGGCTCCACACTTTGGCAATTAATTCTTGTTATTCCAGGCACTATTTTGGCTTTTACGTTAGTGATTGCGCTAATTGCTAAAACTTCTGGATCAATGGGTAAATTAGATGCTTCTGAGCCTGCTGCAGTGGTTGCGAAAGCAGTTGAAGAAAATATTAAGCCTGTTGCCGCAGTAGAGGTTGCAGCTGCCGATGCTGGCCCTCATGTTGGTAAAAGTGGTGAAGAAGTTTATAAAGCAGTTTGTAGCATGTGTCACGCTGCAGGTTTAATGGCTGCACCTAAATTTGGCGATAAAGATGCATGGAAACCACGTATTGCTCAAGGTTATGAAACATTAGTTTCGCATGCCCTTAACGGTATTCGCAATATGCCAGCTAAAGGTGGTAACCCAGCTTTAATAGACGGTGAAATTTATAATGCTGTTGCTTATATGGCTAATGCAGGAGGTGCAAAATTTACGCCTCCTGCAGCTAAAGATGCAACTGCGAATCCAGCCACAGCTGCTGAGCCTGTTGCAGCAGAAAAAACTACAGAGAAGAAAACTGATGCAAAACTGGCTGATAAAGCGGCTGAAGCTTTAAGTGCAGCACCAGCAGTAGCGGCAAAGACAACAGAAAAAGCAGCACCTGCAGTAGTCGCGGCAAATGATGCGCCAGCAGGTAAAAGCGGTGAAGAGGTTTACAAAAGTGTCTGTATGATGTGCCACGCCGCAGGTTTAATGGCAGCCCCTAAATTTGGTGATAAAGACTTATGGGCACCACGTATTGCACAAGGTTACGATACACTTGTTAACCATGCAGTACATGGTATTCGTAATATGCCAGCAAAAGGTGGTAATCCTGGTTTAAGTGATACCGAAGTAGCTGGCGCCGTTAAATACATGGCAAATGCTGGTGGCGCAAAATTCTAATCAGTCGCTAAATAACTAATATTTAATTAGATTGGTATATGTAGAAAAGCCACTTAATTGTTTAAGTGGCTTTTTTATTGCTAACTACTCATAGTAACTCAAGATGATTGATCAATGACTACATACGCGATTGGCGATATTCAAGGCTGCTATCATGCTTTTCAAGCTTTGCTAGAACGCATTAAATTTAATCCAGAGTTTGACCAGCTTTGGTTGGTAGGTGATTTAATAAATCGAGGCCGTGGCTCCTTAGAGGTGTTACGTTGGTGCTATCAGCATCAAGATAGCTTGAGGGTAGTACTAGGCAATCACGATTTACACACTTTAGTGGTTGCAAACGATTTTGTTAAAGCCCACAGAAGCGACACTTTAGATGCATTACTTGCTGCTGAGGACAGAGATGTCTTGCTGGATTGGTTACGACATCAACATCTGGTTTATCAAGGTGAGGGTTATTTAATGGTTCACGCTGGGTTATTGCCACAATGGACAACGGAGCAGGCTTTAAGCTATGCGGCGGAAGTTGAATCTGCCTTACAAAGTGATGATTATTTAGATTTCTTAGCTAATATGTACGGTAATTTGCCGAATATTTGGGACGATAATTTAACCGGTATTGATCGATTACGCATCATTACAAATGCGATGACGCGGTTGCGAGTCTGTAGCAATGTAGGCGAAATGGATTTTGCATTCAAGGGTGAGTTATCAGATATTCCTAGTGGTTTTATGCCTTGGTTTGATGTGCCAAACAGGGCAACGCAATCTACGCAAGTGATTTTCGGGCATTGGTCCGCACTAGGTTTACAGAAACGAGACAATATTTACGCGTTAGATACAGGTTGTTTGTGGGGAGGCCAGTTAACCGCAATGAATCTGCAAACTAAGGCTATTACACAAGTAGAGTCAAATCCGCTGGACGAATCTATAAAAATATAATTCTATAGTTACGTATCTATTCAAATTCCGAGTTTAGTACTAATCAAATCCTGAATATGTCGTGTTAGTGTGCGGCGGTCTTTCTCGGCTAAATCTTTAGTATAGATTGGCGCTAAAAAATGCAATTCAACGACAGGATGTTGTTGCGACAATACTTGTTTCATAGATTCAGAAAGGGTCGTTTCTCCAGCATAGGCAACTTCAATATTCGTGCTTCCATCGGGGCGAGGGTAACGAATGGCTACTGGTAAAATAATGGCGTTCGAATGAATTGCCGCTTGTATCAAACTGCTTTTAAAAAGCTTTATTTCGGTGCCATCTGTGGTGGTGCCTTCTGGAAATAAGCATAAATTATCGCCATCCTCTAAGCTTTGCGCAGTAGCATTTACAATTCGTGCAGCATCATGCCGTTTAGTGCGGTCGATAAATAGTGCATTGGCTTTAATAGCCAAATAGCCAAAAATTGGCCAAGTTTTAATTTCTGATTTTGCGATAAACCGCAAAGGTACAACGCTATTGAGTGCGTGAATATCTGCCCAAGAAATATGGTTGGCCACCAGCATGGTATTAGTTGGCGGTGTATTGCTGGGTGGAACGTGACCAAAAGCAATGACGCGTATATTAAATGCACTTAATAGGTGTTTGCACCACCATTGTATGAGTTTTAGCCTGAAAGCTTTCTTTGCGAACGGTAACATTAGCGATGCAATAAATAATCCTGCAAAGGTATGCAGGATAATGCGGCTAATTCTATAGTAACGTGTGAGCTTGTTAGTTGTGTTGTTTTTATTGATTGTTGATGGCAAAGTAAGGGTTCGGTACGGCGCATTTCGTCAAAAATGGTTACTTAACTCATTCTTATTTGAGGAAATGTGCAGCGTATCTTGGGTTGATTCTAGATAAAGGTAACATTACCAGCATATCCGCTGTGTTGAAATAGGGATCCCATGCTGGTTCACCACAAATATAAGCACCTAAGCGCAAATAACCTTTAATGAGTGGCGGGCAAACCACTTGCATGTCTGAACGCAGCGCATGTACTAGCAGTGGGTTATGTGGAAATACGCGGTATTCTAGTGGGGCTAAGTAATCATCTTGTAGCTTTTTATATAAACTAGCAGCAGTATGACCACCATCAGACATGCTTATACTGCCGCAACCTATCATGTATTCATAATTATGGATTTGCATATATTTTGCAAGGCCAGCCCATAACATGGTGATAGTGCCGCCATTACGATAATTTTGGTGTACACAAGCACGCCCAACTTCTACTGTGCTGTTCAATAAATGCGCTAGTCGGCTTAAATCGAATTCACCTGCCGAGTAGTAGCCGCCTGCCTCATTGGCTTTTTCTGGGCTTAAAATTCGATAAGTACCAATAACTTGTTGTGTGTCGCTATCACGTACTAATAAGTGATCGCAAAACTGATCAAACCCATCAATATCCAATCTGCTACTTCCTGAAACTTGAGCGCCCATCTCTTCTGCAAACACTTTATAACGCAAGCGTTGTGCTTCTTGAACTTCTGCTGGTGTACGTGCAAGGCTAACATGCAGTCGTCGTTGTGTTGCAATATGCAAATCTGCGTGTTTAGGGCTACGCTCATTTACATTTGGAATGATGGTTAACTCTTTATCTGCCATGCAAGCTCTCCTTTTAAGTTGAAGAGACTTTAATTAATGCAGATTAAAAAGTGATGACAAATATATGACTATTTATTGACAGTATATATTTGGAGAAAAGGGTAATTGTTGTAGTGATGTTATTGATAAACATCGCTACAACAATCTTGGATTAAGCCATTACAAAACTCAGCCTAAATCAATGTAGGATTGAGTTTCGCTTACAGAATGAGCTTAGTGTGAAACGCGGGTAGTACTGCCATTCTCAACCAAACGTACTTTTTCACCAGCTTTGAAAGATTCATCAGCTTCTTGAACAACGGCTACTAAACCACCACCATCGAGCTTCACTGTAATTTCTAAACCATCTTTACGAGTAATGCCCTCTTCTGCGGCTGAGCCTGCAAGACCGCCGACCACAGCGCCAATCACCGCAGCAATAGCACTTCCCCTTCCGCCACCCACAGAGCTACCAGCAATACCACCAACAGCACCCCCCGCTATCGTGCCAACAGGTGATTTTGTGCCTTCAAGTTTAACTGGTCGTACACTCTCTACCACGCCAGTTTTAACTGTTTGCACTTTACGTGCTTCATCGCGGCTGTATACACTGCCAGAATTAGAGCTCGCACATGCTGCTAATAAAATGCTTAGTAATGCTGCTACTAATAGTTTTGTGGTTTTCATCTTAATTTTCCTCTGACTGATTAATTATTCACTGAGACCATTAACTTCAGCTAAAGTTACATTAACTAAAGCTTGTGTATAAATGGCTTCAATATCCGCACGCGTAGGTTTGTGGTTTTGTCCACCACGGCTGGCAATTTTAATCGCACCCATGGTTGAAGCTAATCTACCACAAGTGGGCCAATCCCAACCTCTTGCAATCCCATAAAGCAGGCCAGCACGATAAGCATCACCGCAACCTGTAGGGTCAACAATTTCATCTGCCTTAACGCATGGTATGTCATAGCGTTGACCATCTGCGTAAATCTGCGAGCCCGATCCGCCAAGTGTAACGATTAATGCCTTCACTTTAAGGGCTAATTGCTCTAATGATAAGCCAGTTTTATCTTGAATAATTTGAGATTCATAATCGTTCACAGCCAAATAATCGGCCATTTCAATAAACTGTAAAAGCTCTTCACCATTAAACATCGGCAAACCTTGACCAGGGTCAAACAAAAATGGGATGCCGGCTTCAAAGCACTCCCGTGCATGCTGGAACATGCCATCACGGCCATCAGGTGCAATGACTGCTAAGGTAACATTGTTGGCATCATTAACACTGTTTTGGTGCGATTCTATCATCGCGCCTGGGTGAAACGCAGTAATCTGATTACCATCAGTATCGGTAGTGATAAACGCTTGTGCACAAAAACTATTGGCAATGGTTTTAATGTGCGTGGTATTTATTTTATTTTGGTTTAACCATTGTGTGTAAGTGGAAAAATCCTCACCTACAGTAGCCATAATAAGCGGGTTTCCTTCGAGTAATTGAAGGTTATAAGCGATATTGCCTGCCGTGCCGCCAAATTCACGACGCATTTCAGGTACGTAAAAGGCCACGCTTAACGCGTGAATCTTATCGGGCAGGATATGATTTTTGAATTGATCTTGAAACACCATAATGGTGTCGAAGGCGAGCGAGCCACAAATAAGAGTATGCATGAAGATAATAGATGATTTTAAAGCGACTATTATCGTATTGATTGCTAGTTGCAGGCAAGCTTAAGCTAATGAAGATGTTCTAGACATACTTAAGGGTAATTAAATATGGCTATGGCATTAATTTGTAATTGCACCATCAATTAAGATTTTCGCAGCTTTCTTGGCGTATTTAATTGCACCTGAGCCACGTTTCATTTGCTCGGCTTGTACTGCGCCTTCAAATAGTAATGACAGTTGTAAAGCTAAGCCATCTGCATCTTGAATGTTAGCTTCACTAGCAAGGCTGCTAATGTATTGTCTGAATTGACGCGATTGCTCTGAAGAAAGTTGATGCACAGGGCTTTCTTCATTTGGAAATTCTGCTGATGCTTTAATAAAGCCCATGCCACGAAAGTTAGGCGATGTGATCCATTCTTCAATAAAGTCGAATAATTTCTGTAGTTTTTCACTCGGTTTTTTAGTGTTGGTATTAAGTTTATCGCTTAACCAAGTTTGAAAATCCTGATGACCTGTTGTTAAAACCTCGAGAATCAAGTCTTCTTTACTACGGAAGTATTTGTAGAGTGTCATTTTGGTAGTGCCTGCAACCGCTACGATTGTATCAACACCAGTTGAGTTAATGCCTCTAGTTTGAAACAAGTCAGTTGCTACTACTAATATCTTACTTTTTAACGTAGACATCATAGTCTCCGAATTATTACTTAAAACTTATTTTATACTAAAAAAAATAAAAAATCTATATACAGACCTGTATATATAAAGTAGACATTGTCGAATGTTGCATATTTAAATATTTTGTTCATTGAATATAAACACTATTTTTGATAATTTTGCTGTAACTTTGTGATATTAATTACATATACAGATTTGTATATTTCAGGAGAATATAATGAGTAAATTGTTAATTGCACTATCTTTTATTGCTTTTGGTTTTGCTGCTGAGGCAAATGCTGCAACCAGTTCTTCACTTTATGTGATTAAGGCTATCAATATCGATGCGCCAGCTGCTAAAGTTTGGGATAAGATTGCTAAGTTCGGTGATTTAGGTGCATGGCATCCAGCAGTGGCAAAAACTGAAATCACTGCAGGTAAAGATTTTAAAGTAGGTGCTAAACGCACATTAACTTTGCAGGATGGCGGCAAGATCAATGAAAAACTAACTGCCTACAGCGCAAAAAATAAAAGCATGAGCTACATCATCACAGACAGTGTTTTGCCTGTAACAGCTTATGCGTCAACTTTGCACGTATATTCAAATGGTGCTGAAAAATCAGTAGTGGTGTGGGAAGGTAGCTTCTTACCAAAAGCACCTGCAGATGAAAAAACAGCTTCTGATACCATTGGCGGTGTTTACGATGGTGGTTTAAACAACCTAAAGAAAATATCTGAGTAATTGTATTTAGCATAATTACCTAGTTAAGTAATTGTAAAAGGTTCAGTAGCTAAAAAAGGTGCTAACGTGTTTACTACGTTAGTGCCTTTTTGCTTAATTAGATTTATGTATTTGAATAGGTTATTTGGAGTGTGCCATTAACATAGGCGTAAAGTTACAATGCACTTTCTCTAGATAATAGTTAGCAATCGCTAAATTATTAAGGTCGGTAGGTAATTTACCGCCCACTACATTTTCTAAGTAAATTGCTTTATCTTTATCAGGAATTTGCAGGGCTTCTGGAAATTGGCAAGTACCATTTCGCATCAATTCATATTTGGCGTACATATTGGCTGCATCATGAGCGGTTAAATTGGTGCTTGATATCTGACTGGTAACAGGTATTGTATTTTTATTAATTGCTACTAATTTGGCTTGTGATTGATTGCTGCGTATAAGTTCAGGCAGCCATATTGCTGCCGCACCTAAAATGACAAGTAAACTCGCAGCGATGCCATATATAGCTGGTCTATTGATATTAGGAAAAGGCCACTCTTTTTGAGTTTGTGCAAGTATCAGAGCATTAGCTGCTTTTCTTGCATGAGCTAGGCTGTTACAGCCAGGTTGGTTGATTTCTTGTTGGGCCGCATTGCGCGCGATAAGCACAATATGCTCAGCAAGCATAGAAGGATTTGCCGCGCCACACGCTTTTGCTTGGGCAGTACAAAAGTTAATCAGTTGTTGGCTAGAGACTGCATCATCTTTAATTGAGTGGTCGATATTGGGCGCGTTCAGCCAGTCAGCTAAAATGTCAAATAGGCTTAATATGCGCCCTTGTGGTGTTTTGCTGGACTTAGCCAGCATATTGAGCAACCACTGTGAGTTAAAAATATCCATACTTGAAATTCTGCCCCAAAAATCTTATTCCATACTAGCCTTTAAAACGGCTTTACTTCAACTAATATAACAATCAAACATAGCAAAATAACTGGTAGTTCATTAAACCAACGATACCAAACATGGCTGTGTTGATTGTTGTCATGCTTAAAATCATTGAGCAATTTGCCGCAATAAAAATGATATACCACCAGCGCAGCGACCAGCGCTAATTTGGCATGTAACCAGCCACCTGAAATACCATAAATCAGCCAAAGCCATAACCCAAAACCAATTGCTAAAAAAGCGAGCGGCATCATAAGCGAAACAATTTTTGTTCCATAAGTTTGAAGCGCTCTGAAGTTGCCGTATCGGTCACCATAGCGTGATTGACAAAGAGTCTAGGTAGGTAAAATAGCCCAGCAAACCAGCTAGTGACAAAAATAATATGAAACGCTTTAACCCACAGCATTAAGCAGCAGGCCCTTTATCGCTAGCTTTAGTAGTAGCCAGTTTTTTAACATTCAACTCTTTATTCAATAGTAAATACAACGCATCAAAGTCAATATTACCAATCGTGCGTCTTAATAAATGACCTTGTTTATCGAAAATATAAGTCGTAGGGGTAAGGTTAATACCGCCGAATTTATCTGTGATTTCAGCAAAACCATCATGCATCACTGGGAAGGGCAATGCTTTTTGTTTCGCATAATTAAGTACTTGTGCCGGTGGGTCATAAGGCATGGCCACCGCCACTATCTCAAAACCTTTATTGTTATATTGTTTATAAGCCTCTACTAACGCAGGCATCTCTTTAACGCAACCTGGGCAGTCGGTTGCCCAAAAGTTGACGAGTACTACTTTGCCTTTTAAATCGGCCATGGCAATTTTCTTGCCTTCAATGGTCGTAAATGTCACATCAGGTGCGGAAGATTTATTGCTTAATTGAAACGCTAAAAATGCTAGTAAGGCAATAATAATGGCGGGCAATAAAGATTTTTTTAATAATATATTCATATCAGTAGTTTATCGTTTTCACATGATTAGTCTAGTGTTAGTCTGTAGTGCAATACATCAGCTTGGTTGTAAACGTTCTGCCAAGGTTTTGGCTGACAATTATTGGTAAACTTTGCTAATAACCATGAAATGGTTACGCTTATTTGCTGGTCTTCAGCATGATATAATGACATTTTTAATAGCCAAGCTATTTATCAAAAAAATAAATGAACGCACCCCTACACAGCAATATCCTGCATGCAGAACCACAACCTGCAGCGCGCTTGCGCGAAATTCCTTACAACTACACCTCATTCTCAGACCGTGAAATTGTAATTCGGTTTCTTGGTGAAGAAATTTGGGGCATTTTAAATGAATTGCGCGGTGAGCGTAAAACCGGCCGTTCAGCACGGATGCTGTTTGAAGTACTGGGGGACTTATGGGTAGTCACCCGTAATCCTTATTTACAGGATGACTTGCTAGAAAATCCTTTGCGTCGCAAAGCCTTGGTCGATGCCCTGCAACATCGTATTGCCGCGATTGATGAGCGTAGTGCTGGTAATGCAAAAGTATTGAAGCTAGTTGTCGCTGGTCGTCAAGCCGTTACCAAATTTGAGAATGATTTTAAGCAAACGGCTAATTTGCGTAAAAAAGCATTAGCCAAACTCACAAAAATCACACGTAAAGATAATGTGCAGTTTGATGGTCTGGCACGCGTGTCTCATGTGACGGACGCTACTGACTGGCGCGTTGAATATCCGTTTGTCGTGTTGAACCCTGATACTGAAAAAGAAATTGCCGCACTAGTGCGCGCATGTATTGAACTTGGGCTCACTGTGATTCCACGCGGCGGCGGAACTGGCTATACAGGTGGGGCGATTCCGCTTACGCCAATGTCTGCGGTTATCAATACTGAAAAATTAGACCAACATACTGGCGTGAAAATGAGCACGCTGCCGGGTGTTGCTCGTCAAGTTGCCACTATTGAATGTGGGGCGGGTGTAGTCACACGCCGTGCAATGGAAGCTGCTTCTGATGCAGGCTTGGAATTTGCATGTGACCCTACCAGCGCAGATGCGAGTTGTATTGGCGGTAACGTAGCCATGAACGCCGGTGGTAAAAAAGCGGTGTTGTGGGGTACGGCACTGGATAACCTTGCCTCATGGCGCATGGTAACACCTGATGCTGAATGGCTTGAGGTGGAGCGGCTAGACCATAACTTAGGTAAAATTCATGATATCGCTGTGGCACGCTTTAAAGTGACCCGTTATGCAGAAGACATGAAAACCTTGCTCGGCGAACCTGAGATTTTAGAAATCGCTGGACCTAGTTTCCGCAAAGTAGGTCTGGGTAAAGACGTGACTGATAAGTTTTTATCAGGCTTACCTGGCATACAAAAAGAGGGATGTGATGGTTTAATTACCTCAGCTACTTTCATTCTGCATCGTATGCCTAAGCATGTACGTACTATTGCGCTAGAGTTTTTTGGCAACGTGTCACATGCCGTGCCTGCCATTGTTGAGATTAAAGATTACTTAGACGCCACTGCTAGAAAAGACCCCATTGTGTTGATGGCGGGTTTAGAGCACATGGATGAGCGTTATATTAAGGCCGTTGGATATGCAACTAAAGCTGCGCGCCAACAACGCCCGAAAATGGTGTTGATTGCCGATATTGCGTCAGATGATGAAAATGCAGTTGGCGAAGCAGCGTCACATATTGTGCGCCTATGCAATGCCCGTGACGGTGAAGGTTTTATTGCTGTTTCAGCCGAAGCGCGTAAAAAATTCTGGTTAGATCGCGCACGCACTGCCGCAATCGCTAAACATACCAACGCTTTCAAGATCAATGAAGACGTGGTGATTCCACTGCCACGCTTGGGCGACTATTCTGACGGTATTGAGCGTATCAATATAGAGTTATCAATCAAGAATAAGCTGAAACTTTTAGATGCTTTAGAAGTGTTTATGCACGGTGACTTACCTTTGCAAGGTGATGAAGAAGGCAATGCCGATGCACAGATGGTGCAATCTAAACAATTGATTGCATTGCAATTATTACGTGATTTGCGCGCCCGCTGGCGCATGATTCTGAATACATTAGATGAACCAGTAACGGTCTTGGGCGATTTAGGTAAAGACCTTGGTCAATATGAAAATGTATTCCGCGCCGTGCAATCTTATGATTTGCGCATTTCTTGGAAACGCGAATTAAAACGCCCAATGGCGGATATTTTTGCTGGGCGCGAATACCAAAAGATATTAAATCGCTGCGATGAAATTCATAAGGCTGTGCTTAAAAGCCGGGTATTTATTGCCTTGCATATGCACGCTGGTGATGGCAACGTGCATACTAATATCCCGGTGAATTCTGACGATTACGAAATGATGGGTGCCGCGCACGATGCAGTGGCACGGGTGATGGCGCTTGCTAAAGGTTTAGATGGCGTAATCTCTGGTGAGCATGGCATCGGTATTACCAAAATGGAATTTTTGGAAACTTCTACTATTGAAGCTTTTACTACTTACAAAAATAAAGTTGACCCTAATGGTCATTTCAATAAAGGTAAGCTACTGGCAGGCTCAGGGCTAGAAAACGCTTATACACCTAGCTTTGGTTTGCTAGAGCAAGAGTCCATCATCATGGAGCAATCTGCTATTGGTGAAATTGCAGATTCAATCAGTGATTGTTTGCGTTGTGGTAAATGCAAACCTGTGTGCACCACGCATGTGCCTAGGGCTAATTTATTGTATAGCCCACGCAATAAGATTTTGGGGACATCACTGCTTATTGAAGCATTTCTTTATGAAGAGCAAACACGGCGCGGTATCTCAATCAAACATTTTGATGAGTTTAACGATGTAGCAGACCATTGTACGGTATGCCATAAATGCTTGAATCCATGCCCAGTAGATATTGACTTTGGTGATGTCTCTATCGCCATGCGTAACTTTTTACGTGAGCAAGGCAAAAAACAATTTAACCCAGGCAATGCATTGGCGATGGCTTTTTTAAATGTAAAAGACCCCGCCACGATTAAATT
>JBKJRF010000124.1:0-8266 GCA_046594825.1 Methylotenera sp. | reverse complement strand
CAGGAAGCCAATAAGCGTAAGGCTTAGAGGCTTATTTTAGACTAGTTTCAAAATTCCCAAATTGGGAATGAACGGACTAGTGTTATTAGCCAAATATAAAGTTAAATTTGAGAGATTATGATGGCACTGAAAAAAAAAGTAATAGATGAACTAAAAACTTCCATAGAAGTATTAAAAGAACAGATTGAAGGCTCAAAAGTAGTGCTTCAAAATAAGAATATACCAGTTACTGGCGAGAACGTCCTGAAAGCAGCCCAAATCATAGCGACGAATCGTTTGGCAGAGACAAACGAATCCTCAAAAAAGACAGACAAATAATCCGAAAGGGGGAAAAATTTCCGCATCAGCAAAGCGGGTTAGAAACCAATAGCCGAAAGGCTTCTAACACCGTGTTTTACGCGCATATTTTATACATTATACGAAGTAAGTACTTGGTGTGTGACCAAGGAGTCAAGCATGTCACACATAGCAAAAATCAGTACCGAAGCCCTTCACAGCTTCGAATCAACCCATGAGGAAGTAAATCATATTGCAGTATCACTCGCATAAGACATTGGCGCTGCCGAAAGTCTGATGCCGCGTGAATTTCTGGAATGTCATCATAATCTTTTAGAAATATTCTTGGTTTTACTAACCACCAAAAAACAATTGAGAATTATTGGCGCTGCTAGCTCAGTGAGGATTCCACAATGACTACTCACTCAGGAAAAACTACAAGTGGCCCTAAAAAGGCTAAATTAGGCTTAATAAAATCACCTCGGATATACATAGACCCAGACGACTTCCATTTAATGCGTCGTAGAGCGTTTCTGACAACTTTAGAGGCTTCCAAGCTATTAGACATTACCCATAAGACCTTACAGAACTGGGAAAAATGGCGTGTACGTATCCCCTACACTGCTTATCGCGTGTGGGATTTAGTTTGATTAAACTATAGAGAAAGACTCTTCACTCCTCAAGGTGCTCGATTCTTTGCATGACGTAGACCTCCAATCGGCTAATGAAAACAAACAAATATCTGACTCATTAAGCTCTGCACCAACAACACAAATATTCACTTAAATTGCTGTAAGCGAAATGTAAGTGCATATATATATGCTTATATAAAATTAATCTGGCCTTTAACTAATTTTAGATTTTTTTCCGTTAAAGACTAGTTTGATGGAAATACTTTTTGCTTGATATCCGAACTTATAAATAAGAGTCGGTTATACATATTATGTGATGAATAGAGGTTTTATGGCATTTATTGAGAAACTAAACCCAATACATTCGGGATTGAAAATATTAGTGGTAACAGCTAGTCATACAGGAAATAATGTTTTTTGCACTCCAGCTATACATTTCATCAAAAAACATAACCCCAATGCAATTATTGACGTTGTTGCTTTAAACTTACGTAGTGCTGAAGTTTTTGAAGGTAATCCTGACATTGATAACCTACATGTAGTTAAAAGCAGTCGGGCGTTTAATAAACTGGCTAAGAATTATTCACTGGCGATATGTCTCAATAACAAATCAACAAGAATATTATCCAGAATGCACATGCAAGTTGTCACTGCACCTGAGCTCAACGCTGAAGTACATCATGCAGAACAAATACTTCAATTCATAGCACAACTTTTTAACAAAGAAATAAGTGATTCAGATCGGCAATATGTAATAGGTCAAAGCGTGGGTCTTAGATTATCTGTCATTGATGATATTCATGTTAATGATGAAGATATTATTGTGAATATGCACTTTGGCTGTGGAAGGGTTGCTACGCATGGGTGGAAATTCTTCGATAAAGGCAGATATTTTCATCGCAAAGTATGGCAAATAGAAGAATATATAAAACTTGGTCACGCATTATTAAAAGCAAACCCTAGGGTTCGAATTTCAATTACTGGCACTAAGCATGAAGCTGTACTATCCAATCAATTTGAGAAAGAAGTCCCTGGCACAATCAATCTTGTTGGGAAAACGTCTATTCAAGATGTATATCGATGGTTTTCTAAAATAGATCTATCTATTTCACATGATTGTGGCATTTTCCACATAGCTGTTGCCTCGAATGTGCCAACCATAGGATTGTTTGGTGCCACAAATGTTAATCTCACAGGTCCTTACCTATTAAAAAAACAACACACAATTATTAAAAAAGAATCGATGAACCAAATCAGTGTTTCTGAAGTTTTAGTAGCTGCTCATGACTTAATGAAGGACTTTCCTAAAAAACATCCCAATAAAAATGCCTTAGCCGCATAAGACAATCAAACCTTGGCACATTCTCAACACGGCGTATCCACAAGAAACCAAAGGTATCCTAATACCTCTGAATTCACCTCCTTAAAATCATTATTTAAGTATGAAGCTGCAACACTGCTGCTCATCAACTTTCTATTTTTTGTAATATTTTTCTGCATAACTGAGGCTCATCTGGATACTCCAGGTGACATGGTAGAGAATTATGCTTGGGGAATTACATGGTCTCTAGGCAACAATAAGCACCCACCACTTTTTAGCTGGATTACTTCTGCTTGGTTTTATATATTTCCAACCAAGGACTGGGCATATTATCTTTTGAGTTCGTTGAATATGCTAATTGCATCATCATTTTTATTGATGAGCCTACATGAGGTGTTAGAAAAGAAAAAAGCTTTTATAGCACTTGCGCTTTCAGTTGTAGTGTTACCACTAAGTCTCGATCATGGCTATAAATATAACGCCAACCTTGCACAATTACCATTTATCACAGCATATTTGTGGGCATTGATAACTGCTATTAAAAGTCAGCATCAATATAAATATGCTATTGCCGGACTGATGGCGGGGGCTGCTATTTTGTGCAAATACTCTGCTGTGCTTTTTTTAGGCCCTATTACCTTAACAGTTTGGATTTGTTTCAGTCCTGGACTAGCCAGATTTAGCAAAGGACTATTAACTGTATGTCTAATTTCATTCATTACACTTGTGCCACATATTTATTGGGAAGCTCAGCATCACTGGATTTCTCTCAACTATATGCATAGTAAGCCTGTCGTCACAGGCTGGCATTGGTTGGCATTAGGAGGGCAAAACCTAGCGGATATCTTAAGATTTTTGTCTGTCCCCTTAATTATTTTAATTTTAGGAGTCATATCTTCAGCTCCTTCGATAAAGACTGTGCCTGCCCAGCCTTTCAAAGCCCCTAAATTGGGGCTCATCATTTTTATGCTCTCATTAATATGTACTTTTTTAGGCGCATATATTGAAAATCTCAAACCAGACTCATCCTGGTTTATTGTCTGTACAATATTTGGCGGATGGGCCTTAGTTGACCTGCTACCAGAAAATTTAAATTTCAACTTATTAACTATTCGTATCAAGCAACTGGTTTATGGTTATCTGTTAATTGCATTAATTGGTGCTTTATATTTAAGAGTCGCAGATAACAATAATGCTATTCATCAGGCTGCATTGCCGGAAGTATTTGCTCAAGATCTCACAAATTATTTTCAGAACCATTATCACGAGCGAATATCATATGTCGCTGGCAGCCACCCTCTGGCATATGATGTGACTTTTTATTCTGCTGACCATCCCATAGGAGTATATGGAGTGAATGTTAACGGCTCTCCATGGGTTGATCTTGATAGATTTAAGAAAAGTAGCAAGATCATTGTGTGTACGAATTTAAAAAGTTTCTTTCCTAAAGATCCACTATGTTCCAAAGATGCAGTTGAGTTATTAGGACCACCAAGTGAGGAAAAACTCTTTAGTTATAAAGCTTATGATGCAGGGACTAAGCATGATGTATTAGTTAAATTCAATACGCTTATTTATCGTTAAAAGGTCTGATGTCAACATATTTAACAATAAAACTGATAGCCTTTATTTGATAAATTCATTGGCAATCAAGAATATCGTACAAGATTTCAGCTATCAACTTTACTTGTATCTAAAAATGCAAAATGTATGACCCTACACTACTAATCACAAACGAATTTAGCGCTAATTGAATGCAATATTTCCAAAAGTTGAATGAATTTCTAGCTGGGAACTCACCTAGAGTAAGTCACACCAATCTTTAATGAAATCTACCTAAACATATTTAGCAAAACTAAGAGCATAATTAAGAATATTAAATTCCAACTTGAGTTTGAAGTTAATAACATATTTCTTATAATTACTTAGTCTCGTTCAAAGCTTGGGTACAATAATTCCCTGCGACGCCAATTTTAATATTGGACTTACCAACGTATTGCAATGCTTAAATAGAATATAAGTTTGCTCTAATGTTGCACCCAAAAGTAGGTTAGTCTCATAAGCGGCTTGACCACTTTGAAAAGTATGGAAACCATCACGTATGCACATTTGAATATTGTATAGCCAGCTTAAGTTGGCTAAATCCACTCGCTGACTATGTTTGTAGTCTAGGCCAATGTATTTATTCATTAACACACCATGACCATGTAATAAGCAATTGAAACCAATTAGCTTGTCATCAGCATAATAAAGTACGAATCGACAATGATTTGGCATCAAGCCTGCTAATGACTCAAAAAACTCTAAGGTAAGTTTTTCAAACTTGAGCTCACTTTTTTCGTAACAATTTAGATATAGTTGATATATTTGGTCTAAGTGAGGTGGCAATCCATTATGCTCTTCAATACGCAATTGATTAAGTACTTTAAGTTTGTGGCGCAAACTTTTACGTGTGTTGGAACTCAGGCTGGCCAAATATCCGTCTAAATCTTTAAAAGTGATTAAATTTTTTGCTACCGGCATATTATCTACGCTAACATAACCTTGCGTTGCTAATAATGGCTGTAGTTTCTTAGCATCTCCGGCTATTAAATCTTTAAATGCAATTACCTTCGCACCTTCACGTTCGGCAACTTCTTCCAACTTTTCAGAGAGAATTCTAATCATTTCGGAATCTAGTGGGAGATCTTTAAAAAAACCAATTTGTGCCGAATCAGTGACTGGCGAGCCCACGCAAAGTAAACGTACTGTCGTTAGGTGGGGTAACCATTTCTTTAAATTATGCGTTAGCGACTTCATCGGGCCTTGCAAAGCAGTATCTAATACATAATCCGTCACAAATATTGGTGCTATGCACACAACTGTGCCGGCCTTAGATAATGAGATATAGCCTGTTTTGAACCCTACCACCTTGCCTAATTCAAAAGCCAAATGATAGCGATAACCTTCTAACGAATTAGGTAACAAGCGATGCCAAGTCGTTTCTTCATATTTGGCAGCCGTAAATGTGTAATGAGTTTCGTAACGTTGTAATTCAGATTGGTCATACTTTCGTGCAAACTGCATAATTAATTAACCTTTTTCAAAATCAATGCAGCACCAGTTCCACCAAAAGCGAATGAGTTCGACATTGCATAATCAAGCTTAGGTAAGGCTTTGAATACATTTGGCACATAATCCAAATCACAGCCTGGATCTCTTTGCGCTAGATTAATCGTGGGTGGCAAATTATTAGTGTAGACAGATAGAGTTGTAATAATAGTTTCAAGTGCACCGGCAGCACCCATGAGATGTCCATGCATTGATTTAGTAGAACTGACACTTAGTTGATAAGCGTGATCACCAAAAACTTTTTTGATGGCATTAGTTTCTGTAATGTCGTTAAGTTGTGTGCCAGTACCATGTGCATTGATATATTGAATATCACTTGGCAATAGATTTGCATCCCTGAGAGCAGCTTGCATAGTAGCAGCCTGACCATTTACAGAGGGCTGGGTAATATGACTGCTATCATTCGCCGTACCATACCCTGCTATTTCTCCATAAATCACTGCGCCTCGCGCTTTAGCATGCTCATAAGACTCTAATACCAACATAGCCGCACCCTCACCTAATACCAAACCTGAACGGTTAGCTGAAAAAGGTTTGCAAGATGCAGCCAGATCATCAGAGTCTTCTTCAGCTAAGGTGCGAAGAGCTTCCCATGCTTTGATAGTGCCATAGGTCAAAAGTGCCTCTGCACCACCTGCAAGCATGACGTCAGCATAACCATGACGTATTAACCTAGTAGCTTCTCCTATTGCAACAGTTGAAGATGAACATGCTGTTGAAAAGGTTTGATTTGGGCCTGTAATTTGATGTTCAAGCGCAATAGCTGAGGCGGCGGCATTATTCATGCTCATCAAAACTGTAAACGGTTTCAGTTTATTCGCGCCATCTCTGTAAAGTCTCACATAGCCTTCTTCAATAGAATGTGCACCGCCCATCCCTGTGCCAAGATAAATGCCCATACGAGGTTTCAGCGCGTCATCTATGACCAATTCGGCATGTTTAATAGCCTCTATGCTAGTATACAGAGCCATTTGACTTGTTCGGTCTAGCATTGAATAAGTATGCTTACTAAAATGATCCGCTGGGTTGAAATTCGCCTGCGCCCCAATTTTGCAATCTAGCTGATCAATAAATGAAACATCAAGGCGCTTGATACCAGAAACGCCACCAAATACTTGTTTCGTTAATTCTGCAAGATTATTGCCAAGCGGCGACAATACGCTTAACCCAGTAATAACGACTCGATTAGGCTGAGAAAGGCTTATCATTATTACTTTTATGCTGAGATTAAGTTATGTATTAAGATGGATACATCATGCAGAGTTTCGATTTTTATTTGATCACTAGGAACTTTAATTTTAAAGTAGTCTTCTGCGCTAAAAATCAAATCAAATGTGTCTAATGAATCTAGACCAAGCTCTTTTAAATTACTTTCAGAGTGAATACTAGATCTATCTATGTCTATTTTATCCGCAATCAAATCAACTAATACTTGCTCAATTTCATCGAGACTATGTGTTTGCGATAACATAACTTTTACCTCTTTTAATTAAATTCATGTCGACACCCTTAATGCAGGAAAGGTAACGAGCATTTGTACTTGTTCCTTACAAAATCGTGCAACACGTTTAGCCACATCATCCTTACGTTTATCAAGAGTTAATACGTGATAGGTGTCATCTATGAAAAACGTTTCAATTGTTTCAGATGAAATATTAGCTTGCGTATAGTGTGCATTCTTTATACTGGCAATATCATCCTCAGTTGAGTGCACAATCAAGGCTGGGGCTGTTACATTTTTTAATATTTTTTTTGTGGCTTTAATTAAGCGTACACTTTCTAAAATCACTGTAGCTGGAATCTTGAAATAACCCACTTTATCAGCGGCTTCGATATCACGATTTTCTAAAACAGCATGCACCATCGCACGCACACGTTCATCTTTAATACCATAGGGTGAAGGCTCTTTCCATTGGATAAAATATTTTAACGGTGTGTATAGAACCAGCGGCAAAAGTAATTTCTGTTTTAACTTAGGTACATTCCAGCCATCATAAAAGAACGTTGTTGATAGCAAAATTACACCTGCAACTTCGGATCCCTTTTTTGCAGCCAGAAATAATGCTATTAAGGATCCCATGCATAATCCGACTATGAATACATGATCACACTCCTCTTTCAACGCATCAAATGCATCCTCAATAGACCTATACCAATCCAGCCATTTCGTTGCCGTTAAGGCTTCAATAGTCGCACAGTGTCCAGCAAGCTCAGGGCAAGCTACAGTGAATCCTTGTCGAGCAATTACCTTGCCAAACTGCTTCATCTCCGAAGGAGTGCCTGTTAAGCCATGGACAAGAAGTACACCTACCCTGCCTTTTCTTTCTATAAAACCTACTGGACCCAGTAATGCATCTATATTTGGTGCTGGCTTACCATATACTTTATTGTTTGGTTCACTAGTCAATGCAGACTCTTTCATAATTAGGGTTTGTGTCATATATAACTTTCAGTCACATACAACATGCCTGTGATAATTAGTGCAGCCCAACCAACGTTTAGTACTCATTTGGTCTTTTAGAAACCAAGCTAAAGCAAGTACATGCACATATTATTTGCACTGGAAAGCGGAGCGGTAATATTGAGTTGATAGTGATAACCTGCATACTTGTTTTGTAATTAAATTATTGAGCGCCACATCGTTTTAACAGCGATTCAAATAACTGAATACCTAAATCAATTTCTTCATTAGTAATTAGCAAAGACGGAGCTAAGGTAATGACATTTTTTTGGTAACCACCAATATCTAATACCAAACCATATTTTTTGTCCCCAATCTCAATATCACCTTTCAGGCCTTCATTAAACATGCGGTCAGCTAATGCTCTACTTGGCGTAAAGCCATCCTCAGTACAAAGTTCAATACGCAATGCCAAACCCAAACCACTCACATCCCCTACTACGTTCCAACGTGATTTTAGTTCTT
>JBKJRF010000032.1:0-5094 GCA_046594825.1 Methylotenera sp. | reverse complement strand
TTAGGCATGGCTTTAAGCTATACATTAGCAGGTATTGCCGCCGGGTTATCAGGCAGTTTGCTTAGCCAATCACTGCAAAACCCTTGGGTGCTAGGTGTTACTGCGATGTTGTTTGTAGGTTTTGCGCTTTCTATGTATGGGTTTTATGAATTAAAATTACCCGTTAACTTTGAAAGTAAATTGATGAATTCCAGCAATAAACTTAAAGGCGGTGCGTTTCTAGGCGTATTCACAATGGGCATACTTTCTGCCTTAATAGTAAGCCCATGTGTAGCAGCACCCCTTGCTGGGGCGCTTATTTACATTGGTCAAACACATAATGTATTACTCGGTGGCGTAGGTTTATTTGCTCTGGCAATCGGCATGGGTATACCATTGTTACCGATAGGTGCATCTGCGGGCAGTTTGTTACCTAAAACTGGTAACTGGATGAATGCAGTGCGCAACTTTTTTGGCACTTTGATGTTAGGTATGGCAATTTGGTTAATATCGCCCATCATTCCAACCAGCATTCAGTTGGGATTGTGGTCGGCATTGTTGATTGTGAACGCGGTTTACCTCAATGCGTTAGATAACTTACCTGCGTATGCCAATAATTTTGCCAAATTTTGGAAGGGCATCGCCGTTATTTTTTTGATTATTGGTGTGGCATTACTCATTGGCACACTTTCCGGAGCAAAATCAATACGGCAACCTTTTGGCGGTTTTAACAGTAACATTGTAAGTACCGCTGCTGATAACAATCAGCAAAAAAACGAATCTGCTCTAGCGTTTAACCGTATCACTAGCGTTGCTGAACTAGATAAAAAATTAGCAGAAGCGAAAGGTCAACCCGTTATGTTGGATTTTTATGCAGATTGGTGCGTTGCCTGTAAAGAGCTTGAGCAATTTACATTCAGTAATCCAAAAGTACAGCAATTACTTAAAAACACAATGCTTTTGCAAGTAGATGTTACCGCTAACAGCGATGAAGATAAGGCTCTACTAAAGCACTTTTCTCTATATGGTCCTCCTGGTATCGTTTTCTTTAACGAAAATGGCCATGAAATGACGACAATTAAAACAGTTGGGTTTCAAGAAGCTGACCTTTTTATTAAAACATTAGCCAAACGTGATAGATGTATTATGACGACTCCAACTAATAAGGCTGCGACGGTACAATGCTAAAAAAATTACTCACTAATCTTGGCTATTTGGCCACTATGCTAACCTTAGGTTTTGCAATTTATTATTATTTTTTAAGCCCCAATAAATCAGAAGCTGCTTTTAGCAATGAAAATAAAGCACTTTCTACTGAGACATTTTTTGCAGCCAACTTGCCAAATGAAAACGGTGTAAAACAAGCACTTAGCCAATATAAGGGCAAAATAATCGTGCTCAATTTTTGGGCGACATGGTGTCCACCATGTCGCGAAGAAATGCCAGTGCTTTCTCAATTATATAAAGACTATAAAAACAAAAATGTAGTGGTGTTAGGTATTGCGATTGATGAACAAAAATTAGTAAAAGAATTTATGCAGTCCACGCCAGTTAGCTATCCACTGATTGCGTCTGAAGATGAGGGCATGACGCTAGGCATAGGGTTAGGTAACAACAAAGGTGTATTGCCATACACTATCATTATTGATCCTAAGGGCCACGTAGTAAAAACCTATTTTGGCCGCATCAATCAATCACTTTTAGAGACTGCGCTAGGCAATTTGCTATCTTATTAAGATTGCAAATTATTGACAGCGTCATATGTTAATAATATCAATCACTTAATTAGTTAATCTTGGCTAAATTCGTTTAATTACACGAATGTAGCTGGACAAAACCTGCTAACTTCGGCAAACTTGCGTCTATGAGTTACCGCAATTTACGCAATAAATCATCCAAAAAAGTTAGGCATCATGTCCGCTAAATCAATTTTAGTGCTACATGGGCCTAATCTCAATTTGTTGGGCCTACGCGAGCCTGAGCATTACGGCAATGCCACGCTCAGTAGTATTAATCAAACTTTAGCTGATATTGCTAAAAAAGCCGATGTTGCCCTAGAGGCTTTTCAAAGTAATGCTGAAGCTGAACTAGTAACTAAGATTCAGGCAATTGCAACACAACCCGTAGACTTTGTAATTATTAACCCAGCCGCTTTCACGCATACTTCTGTAGCCATGCGTGATGCACTTTCTGCAGTAAAAGTACCTTTTATTGAAGTACATCTATCTAACGTTTATGCCCGTGAGGCATTTCGTCATCATTCTTACTTTACTGATATTGCGGTTGGTGTGATTAGCGGCTTAGGTGCACATGGTTATGCCTTGGCGCTTGATTACGCTATTCGGCATATCAATCATTCTTAAACTAAGAATTAGTTTCAACATTTAACAAGATTATTATTTAACTGGATTTTTAGAGGTTATTATGGATTTACGCAAACTTAAAAAATTAATTGATTTAGTTGAAGAGTCAGGTATCTCTGAACTTGAACTGACTGAAGATGGTGAAAAAGTACGTATCAGCCGCAATTTTACATCCAACGGCCCAGGAAATAATTCTGGGGCGCCTTATCAAAACTATGCCAATTATGCCCCTATGCAATATGCACCTGCTGCTCAAGCGCCAGCAGCAGTTGTTGAGGTAGCAGCCCCTGTTGTAGACGAAGGCCATGCAGTTAAATCTCCTATGGTCGGTACGTTCTACCGCTCTCCTTCACCTGATGCAAAATCTTTCGTAGAGGTAGGCGATACCGTTGCCGTAGGCGACACGCTATGCATTATTGAGGCGATGAAACTACTTAACGAAATTGAGTCTGACAAAGCAGGTGTTATTAAAAAAATCTTATTAGATAACGGCGTAGCAGTTGAATACGGCGAACCTCTCTTTATTATTGCTTAAGCATAGGATTTATTTACATGGCTATGTTTGACAAAATATTAATCGCTAATCGCGGCGAAATTGCCTTGCGCGTACAGCGCGCCTGTCGAGAACTTGGTATTAGAACAGTTGCTGTACATTCTGAAGCTGACCGAGAAGCAAAATACGTAAAATTAGCTGACGAATCTGTATGTATTGGCCCTGCTCCCTCAAGCCAAAGTTACCTAAATGTACCTGCTGTAATCAGTGCTGCTGAAGTGACTGATGCTCAAGCGATTCACCCAGGCTATGGTTTTTTATCAGAGAATGCTGATTTTGCAGAGCGCGTGGAACAAAGCGGCTTTGTATTCATTGGCCCTAAAGCAGAAACCATACGCTTAATGGGTGATAAAGTTTCAGCTAAAGATGCAATGAAAAAAGCGGGCGTACCTTGCGTGCCAGGTTCTGAGGGCGCACTTCCGGACGACCCCGCTGAAATTCTTAAAACAGCTAAACAAGTTGGTTACCCAGTCATTATTAAAGCAGCCGGTGGCGGTGGCGGGCGTGGCATGCGTGTTGTTCACACTGAAGCAGCGCTACTCACTTCCGTGAATATGACTAAAGCTGAAGCACAAGCAGCATTTGGTAACCCAGTGGTTTATATGGAGAAATACCTAGAGAAACCACGGCACATTGAAATTCAAGTATTGGCTGACCAGCATGGCAACGCAGTGTTTTTGGGTGAGCGTGATTGCTCTATGCAACGTCGCCACCAAAAAATTCTTGAAGAAGCACCAGCACCGTTATTAAATGCAAGATTACGTGACAAAATCGGTGAGCGATGCGCTGAAGCCTGCCGTAAAATTAAATATCGCGGTGTCGGTACTTTTGAGTTCTTATATGAAAATAACGAATTCTATTTCATTGAAATGAATACGCGTTTGCAAGTTGAGCATACGGTAACAGAAATGATTACTGGCATAGACTTAGTACAGCAACAAATTTTTGTAGCGGCTGGTGAAAAACTTAAATTCCGTCAAAAAGACATCGTACTCAAAGGCCATGCAATTGAGTGTCGTATCAACGCTGAAGATCCATATACCTTTGTGCCATCGCCAGGAAAAATCAATAAATTTCATATGCCGGGTGGCCCTGGTGTGCGTATAGATACACATGCTTACTCTGGTTATACAGTGCCGCCAAATTATGATTCTATGATTGGCAAATTGATTACTTACGGAGATACACGCGAACAAGCCATAGCCCGTATGCGTATTGCTTTATCTGAAATGATGATCGACGGCATTAGTACTAACGTTGCGCTACATGCTGATTTAATGGCAGACGCCGCGTTTCATTTAGGTGGCACTAGCATTCATTACCTTGAGCAAAAACTTGGTATCTATAACAAGTAAGTCTAATAAATAAACGTAAGTAGGTTGAGCATGGCTTGGGTATCGCTAAAAATTGAAGCACAGGATAACACCGCTGATTTAATTAGCGATACACTCATGGAACTCGGCGCGCTGTCAGCCATTATTGAAGATGCGAATGCTGATACGCTAGATGAGCAGCCTATTTTTGGTGAGCCTGGTGACCCGCCACCTGGTATTTGGCAACAAAATTTGGTCAGTGCATTATTCGATGAAGGTATTGATGTTAGCCAAATCATGAATAATTTACAGCAACAAACCAAGTTATCAAACTTGCAATACACCACTGAAAGTATTCAAGAGCAAGACTGGGTGCGTGCCACGCAATCCCAGTTCGACCCCATCAAAATTACCGATAATTTATGGATAGTGCCAACTTGGCATAGTGCACCAAATACTGATGCTATCAATATTATATTGGATCCAGGGTTAGCCTTTGGTACTGGCAGCCATCCTACTACTCACTTGTGTTTATCGTGGCTTAGCCAAACGGTTTCTGTGCAAGATACAGTGTTAGATTATGGTTGTGGTTCAGGTATTTTAGCGATTGCGGCTAAAAAATTAGGCGCGAGTCATGTTGTGGGTACAGACATAGACTCACAAGCTATTCAATCAAGCCTGTATAACGCTGAACAGAATAATGTAATTGCTGAGTTTTACCATGCTGCTAAATACCAAGCACAAGAATTCGACATAGTGGTGGCAAATATTCTATCTAGCGCATTAAGTGTATTAGCACCAGCACTTGCAAAATCATGCAAAGTCGGCGGTAAAATTGCACTTTCTGGTATTCTTAAAGAGCAAGTAGCCGATGTTTCTGCTATTT
>JBKJRF010000173.1:0-4218 GCA_046594825.1 Methylotenera sp. | reverse complement strand
GATTGTAATGCTTGAAAAAACACACTTCATTGCACCTGAAAATATGGGTTTGTGGGCTGCCGTGGCATTTATTTTAGCGTTGTTGGCCTTGGTCGTTTCGTTTGTGAATTTATACCGTACTAATGAAATGATGGCGCTTACCCAGACGGAAATATTGATGCTTAATAATAAAGTGGGAGGTGCCGCGGATGCTATGGCAACACCTGATGCAGCACAACAGGAAAAGAAATAAATGGTCTGTCTCAGCTACTGCTTACTTCCCTGAATTGATTGTTCATCAACATTTCAGGGGAAGATGCTGGCTTTTCTGATAAATCGATTGTCTCTTAGCCAGCATTTTAGTGTATTAAATAGCTACTGATCTCACCTGCCCAATATCAGTCAGCCCTTGTAGTACTTTAATAATGCCATCTTGCTTGAGAGTCCGCATGCCATCGGTAAGGGCACCATCTAACAGATCGCTTACCAAGGCATGTTTTTGGATTAAGCGCTTGATTGATGGAGTTACCACCATGAGTTCATGTAAACCTAAGCGGCCACGGTAACCTGTATTACTGCAATCATCGCAGCCAACCGCTCGATATAATTTAAATTTGTTTTCAAGCATGTGTTTAGTTTTCCACTGATCCAATACTTCGGTGGGGTTAAGTTTTGTGCCAATCACATATTCTGCAGCCAGATCTTCTATCTCTGTTGTTTCGGCATCGTAAGCCTGTTTACATGTAGGGCAGAGTGACTTCACTAATCGTTGTGCAAGCACAGCTTGCAGTGCGTCTGCGAAATTAAACGGATCCATGCCTAGATCCAATAATCGGACTACGCTTTCAGGTGCGCTATTAGTATGTAAAGTAGATAGTACAAGATGCCCTGTAAGTGAGGCTTCAATAGCAGTTTTGGTTGTTTCTTCATCGCGCATTTCACCAACCATGATGACATCTGGATCGGCCCGTAGAAAGCTACGCATTGCGGCAGCAAAAGTCCAACCAATTTTACTATTGACTTGCACTTGGCGTAATCCTGCTTGAGTGATCTCAACGGGGTCTTCCGCAGTCCAAATTTTACGTTCTGGGGTATTGATGTAACCAAGTAATGAATGCAACGTGGTAGTTTTACCTGAACCAGTAGGGCCGCAGACCAGAATGAGACCATAGGGGCGTTGCATAACCTTTTTAATATCAGTGAGTATCGTTGGTGCTAGACCAAGCTTGTCAATGGAGAGTGGTTTGCTAGACGCAAGCAATCTCATGACGATATCTTCTAAACTGTTATTAGTTGGAATGGTTGCAACACGCAACTCAATTTTAGCTGGCCCAAATTGCTGAAAGTTGATTTTGCCGTCTTGTGGTTTCCTGCGCTCAGAAATGTCGAGTTGAGCCATGATTTTAATGCGGGAAATCATGGCGTTGCGCGCGTTAGCAGGGATTTCAAAGTACGGTATTAATGAACCGTCTTTGCGAAATCGAACCCGCGTATTTTGCTTACCTGCATAACTCTCGATATGAATATCGGAAACGCCATCTTCATAAGCATCCATAATCATCTTGTTGATGAGTCGCACTAATGTGTTATCAGACTCGGCGATAGGCTCTTTGGGTAATTCCATTTCAATACTTTCACCAAATAACTTTTGGTTAAGTTCTTCCGCTTTTAAGCTACCACCAACATTTTCGTGAAATTCATACTCAGAAGTACCTCTGCGTTCAGTAGGCATATCTAAAGGAATGCTTGCATCTTGCTTAGCATAATATTTATTAATGGCTGCCTGGATATCATCGCGTGATGCCATCGCCGGAACGATCTTTTTTTGTGTCGAGAAGCGTAAGTAATCCAAGGCTTTAATATTTAAAGGGTCTTCTAGAGCGACAATTAAAGTGGCATCGTGTAGGCAAAGCGGCATCAGCATAAACTTGCGTGCAAGCGATTCGTTGACTAGCATGATTGCATTTAAATCAAAATTAAATTTAGAGAGTCCGACATAAGGTATACCCATTTTCTTTGCGAGCACACCTTTAAGGGTGCGCTCATCAATTACATTCATCTTGATTAATATCTGCCCCAGCTGAACATTGCGGTTTTCTTTTTGCTTCGCTAAGGCTTCTTCTAGCTGTATTGGTGTCATTAAACCAAGTTGTTGTAAGGCTTCACCCAGTTTAAGTATCGGCTGACCTTCTTGGTATTTGATCGCTGCCTCAAGTTCTTCACTTGAGATGATTTGATGCTCAGATAGATAATCACCGATGCGTTGCGTACGTAATTGGCGTTGCTGAGTTAGAGCTACATCAACTTCCTCTTTGCTCGCCAGTTTTTCATCAATGAGCATTTCCCCGATGCGCATGCCAATCTGGTAATTTGCAATCGACTGATGTGGAATGAAACACCGCACAATTTTTTCATCTGTTGTGGGTAGAAAAAGGTAAAGACCATTGATGGTATTAGAACAACCAATAGTTTCTCCGCAGATGATTTCTTTATCAAGAAACTCAACACTGTATAGTTGTTTTTCAGAAGCCGGAAATACTTCTTCAGCACGTGATTCCAGCGGGGATTGGTGTTTTTGTAATTGGATCGACCTCACCAGTCTCATGCTTTTAATTTCATATAAATGGATAGTCTTGTTCACATCACTACGCGTTGGAAAAAATAGAATGCTTGACTCATCAGGTAAAAATTGAATGAGGTCACCAAGTACTTTGGTGCCATCGCGCATATATATTAAACAGGTTTCAGGTTCGCCTACATGGCTATCAACCGCAAGATTGAAGTATGGTGGCGTTGGCCATTCAAACGCGATTTTGTTGACTTGACCTGGCTCGCTAATCTGTAGATTCATTTTAATATCTCCGTTGCTGATTTCTTAGTTATTAATTTTAGCTTCACATTTTGTGAATTTGACAGCTTATACTTTTGACTAATTTTGCTAATTGAATCAACACTATTCACACATACTAATATTGTTAGCATATACTCAATCTTGATTTGTAACAAAAATAAAGGAGTTTTTATGGAACGAGCACTTCATCGACAACCCGTCCTTATTCTTGGTGGTGGGCGCGGAGGCTTCGCACTTCTGGAAATGTTTATAGAAGATGAGTTAGTTGAAGTGATTGCTGTGATAGATAGGGATGCTAATGCCGAGGGGCTTAAATTCGCTCAGTTCTATCAAATCCCTACTTATACAAACGCAATTGAGGGGCTAGAAGCCTGCAAAAAATATCCAGATTGCATCATTTATAACTTGACCCACGATGATGATATTGTAAAAGAAGTTACTCAGGTTTTTGGAGTTAAAAAAGTAACAGATGGGCATGAGGCCAAATTATTCTGGCAGATTGTGATGAATCTAAAGCGAATCAAAAACGAGCTTGAGAGCAGCCAAATTCAATTAAATGCCATCATCTATCATGCTTTAGATGGCATCATTACCTTTAGTGAGGATGGCGAGATTCAGGGTTTTAATCCTGCTGCGGAACAGATTTTTGGATATTCAGAAGAACAGATATTAGGAAAAAGTATTCAAATACTCATGCCAGAGCTAATAAAAAACAAAGATGAAGAATTCATCAATCGTTTTTTACATTCAAGAGAGTTGTCACTCGTGGGTAAGCGGGGGTGTGAAGTTTCTGCTACACGAGCAGATGGTAAACAGTTTCCTATGGAACTATCCACGTCTGAAATGATTTTGAAAGGACATCGTTATTTCATCAGTATCGTTCGAGATATTACAGAGCGTAAGATCATTGAAGAAAATACAAAACATGCGGCTCATTATGACTATTTAACTGATTTGCCGAATAGAGCGTTGTTTGTAGATCGGCTAGAGTATGCGTTGTCTCTTGCGAAGAGGAGTAAACACAGGCTGGCTTTATTTTTTCTTGATCTAGATGGATTTAAGAAAGTGAATGACACATTAGGCCATGGTCATGGAGATTTGCTTTTGAAAGAGGTTGCTGCAAGATTGTTAAGATCAATTAGAAGTTCCGATGTTTTGGCGCGTATTGGCGGCGATGAATTTACATTCATACTTAACAATATAGATTTGCGAGTGAATGCGTCACTAGTGGCTAATAAAATACTTACTATACTTTCCGAGCCTTTTGATTTGGATGGTCAAATTTGCCATATTGGCTGCAGTATTGGAATTTCATTTTATCCAGACGATTCCGATACTTCTGAAAGCCTTATAAAGCAGGCGGATGAAGCGATGTATTTAGCTAAGAA
>JBKJRF010000221.1:0-2656 GCA_046594825.1 Methylotenera sp. | reverse complement strand
TAATTTAGCAGCCGGTACTGCACCTTTAGGTATCAAAAATGATACTGGTACTAAAACTAGTGCCAACATCACAACAGGCTTGTTACCTAACTACCTATCAGTTTCTGGCAAAACACGTGAAAATGATTTAGATGTTGGTTTCACAATCAGCATCAACCCAGGTGCTTCAACAACACAAGCTGGTAAACAATCAGCTCAACAAGAAAACCGTCAAGCATTCTTAACATTCGGCGATAAATCATGGGGTTCTATCAAATTAGGTAAAGACTTAGGCATTTTTGCTTCAGATGCTATCTTAAACGACATGACATTGTTAGGCGTTGGTTCTGGTGCAGCTTTATTAGCTGGTAACACAACAACTTGAGGTCGCATTGGTACAGGTTTCATCTATGCTGACTGGAAATCACAAATTGCTTACTCATCACCAAACTGGAATGGTTTCAGCTTCACAGCTGGTATTACTCAGTCTTGGGATGCACAGCAATTTTTGGCTACTGATGCAGCTGCTTTTGGTCGCGAAGGTTCAGCACCAGCATTTGAAGCTAAAGCTTCTTATGAGTGGGCTGGTGATGTAGGTGGTAAAGTTTGGGCTTCTGCTTTAACACAAAAACTTCAAAAACTTACAGGTGGCAGTGAGCGCGCTGCAGCATTAGACGTAGGTGCAAATGTTAACGTGGCTGGTTTTGGTTTAACTGGTTACTACTATGATGGCCGAGCTATCGGTACTACATTGCAATTTTTAGGTGCTTTAGATGCATCTGGTAATAAACGTGATTCAAAAGGTGGTTACGTACAAGGTACTTACACAGTGCCTGGTGTTGGCACTAAACTTGGTTTAAGCTGGGGTAAATCTATCCTTGAAGCAAACAGTGCAGCTGACGAAGGTGTTCTTGGTTTAACTAAAGATGTTGAAAATACTATGTGGACAGTTGGTGCATATCACCCACTTACAAAACATCTAAACTTAGTTGCTGAATATTCAGATGTTAAATCTGAAGTTGCTAACCTATCAGGTAAATCAAAAACAGTATCACTAGGTGCAATCTTATTCTTCTAGAATTAAAGCAGGGTTAACCCTGTGCTAATTTCAGAGCTATAAATAAAAAACGGCAACTTCGGTTGCCGTTTTTTTATGGTATTTTCTGGAGAGGTAGTTTGTGCCTGAGAACATAAACTCAATAATTACTCTTCTATTCCCAACTCCTGAATCTTACGAGTGAGTGTATTCCGCCCCATACCTAGCTGGTTAGCTGCCTCAATGCGACGGCCGTGTGTATGTTCTAGCGCTTTCACAATTAAGATACGTTCAAAAATTTGTGTACGTGTTTCAAGTACATTTTGCTCGCCACGATTTAACGCATCCATTACTTCACCTGCGAGTGCATCTTGCCAAGAAAGTGCTGCAGTAGATTTGCTGCTGTCATCTTTCAATTCTGGCGGCAGGTCGGCGATGTCTATGTTTTGACCTGGCGCCATGACTGTAAGCCAATGGCATACGTTTTCTAATTGGCGTACATTACCGCTCCAATTCACGGCACTTAAATATTTAAGCGCTGCAGCAGAGGGCTGTTTTGTTTCCATGCCTAGCTCAGTGGCACTTTGTTGTAAAAAATGTTTAATAAGTAATGGAATATCTTCACGACGTTCACGTAGTGCAGGTAGTCTGAGCCGAATTACGTTGAGGCGATGGAATAAATCTTCACGAAATAAGCCAATTTTCACACGCTCTTCTAAGTCTTGATGGGTGGCGGCAATAATACGTACATTCACTTTAATAGGCTGATGGCCACCTACTCGATAGAATTGGCCATCGCTCAACACGCGTAATAAGCGTGTTTGTAGGTCAGCTGGCATGTCACCAATCTCATCCAAAAATAGCGTGCCTGTATCTGCTTGTTCGAACCGTCCACGCCTAGCTGCTTGTGCGCCAGTAAATGCGCCACGTTCATGACCAAATAATTCAGATTCAAGTAAATCTTTAGGAATGGCTGCAGTGTTAATAGCAATAAATGGTTTGTCGCCACGAGGACTATGGCGATGTAAAGCACTCGCTACAAGCTCTTTACCACTACCTGATTCACCGTTTATTAATACGGTAGCATGCGAGCGACTTAAGCGGCCTATGGCTCTGAAAACTTCTTGCATAGCAGGTGCTTGACCTATGATTTCAGGTGTTTCTTCTAAAGTTACTTTTTCAGTAGTTTGTCTTGTACTTTCATCTACCGCGCGTTTGATAACATCTATGGCTTGGTCTACATCAAAAGGCTTCGCGAGATATTCGAACGCGCCGCCCTGAAATGCAGCAACAGCACTTTCAAGATCCGAATATGCTGTCATGATAATCACTGGTATATCAGGATATTTTTGTTTGATTTCGCTTAGAAAATCCAAGCCAGATCCATTTGGCATGCGAATATCACTCACCACTACCTGTGGTTGCTCACGCTCTAAGGCGTTAAGGGCTTCTGCAACTGATGAAAAGGTTTTAAACTCCATATCTGTACGCGCCAATGCTTTTTCAAACACCCAGCGTATAGATTTATCATCATCAATAATCCAAATTGGTTTCATATGCTTCTCTATAATTAAAGTTAATACTTTTTAAATCTGCTACTACGGAATTATCTATTGCTTTGTCACTGCGGGTTTAATTGCC
>JBKJRF010000161.1:0-6964 GCA_046594825.1 Methylotenera sp. | reverse complement strand
TTAAAAATGGCCTCAAGTTAATTGTGCAAGAAGACCATCGCTCGCCAGTGGTGGTATCGCAAGTGTGGTATCGAGCAGGTAGTATTGATGAGGTGAATGGAAAAACTGGTGTGGCGCACGTGTTAGAACATATGATGTTTAAAGGTACCAAACTGGTTAAAGCGGGACAGTTCTCTCGATTGATTGCTGCCGCAGGCGGTAAAGAAAACGCGTTTACCGGCACTGATTACACTTGTTATTTTCAACAGTTAGAAAAGTCACATTTACCGCTATCTTTTAAGCTAGAGGCGGACCGTATGGCTAATCTGCAATTGACTAAAGCTGAGTTTGATAAAGAAATAAAAGTGGTGATGGAAGAGCGTCGCTGGCGTACGGATGACAAGCCACAATCTATGGTAAATGAGGCTTTTCAAGCCACAGTTTACCGTGCACATCCTTACTCAAGACCAGTAGTAGGCTTTATGAACGACCTTGAAAATATGACCTATGAAGATGCCCGTGAGTGGTATCACAACTGGTACGCACCTAATAACGCAACCTTGGTAGTGGTAGGCGATGTGAAAGCGCAAGAAGTTTATAAATTAGCACAACAATATTTTGGTAAGGTAAAACCTAAGGTATTACCTGAACGTAAGCCACAAGTGGAACCTGCACAAATCGGCGAACGTCGCCTAATAGTTAAAGCGCCTGCTAAATTACCGTATTTACTGATGGGTTACCATGTGCCAGCTTTAGTTGATCCAGCCAAAGATTGGGAGCCGTATGCGCTTGAGGTATTAGCTGGTGTGCTAAGTGGCAACCCAGCGGCAAGACTGAATCAATCTTTAGTACGTGAAACACAGTTGGCGATAGATGCCAGCGCCGGTTACGACATTATGTCGCGTGGTCGTTTGAGTGTATTTGAGCTTGATGGCACACCTAGCGAAGGCAAAACAGTCGTTGAGCTTGAAGCAGCATTATTGCAGCAGATTGAAAAAATCAAAGCTACTGGCGTTACTGTTGCTGAGCTAGATCGTGTGAAAGCTGGCGTGATTGCTGCCGATGTTTATCAACGTGACTCTATGTTTTATCAAGCAATGCAACTAGGTACAGTAGAAACGATTGGTTTTTCATGGCATATCCTAGATGACTACCCTAATAAATTGCGTGCGGTCACTCCAGAACAGGTGCAAGAGGTCGCTAAAAAGTATCTGGTGAAAGATAACTTGACGATTGCAACACTAGACCCTCAGCCACTAGATCCTAATGCAAAGCCGCAGGGCAAACCTCACGTTCACTGATAAACGGTTGAATCGTTAACTAGAACATTTTGAGAATACTTTTATGAGGTATAGCAGTAATGAATTTTGAAAATATAAAAAAAATACTCGTATTAAATTTAACAGTTTTAGCATTGAGTCCTGCCATGTTGTTTAGTACAAATGCAGAAGCTGCCGTGAAAATCCAACAATGGCAAACGCCCAGTGGCGCTGAAGTATATTTTGTTGAAGACCATGATTTGCCGATTGTGGATGTGAGTGTGAATTTTGCGGCTGGTAGTGCGCGTGATACGGCAGAGAAGTCTGGCGTGGCTGGTATTACCAAATACCTAATGACACTAGGTGCAGCAGGTATGACAGACGAAGTGATTGCTAACAAAATGGCAGATATTGGTGCCATATTAGGCGGTGAGTTTGATGCTGACCGCGCAGCATTTAAGTTACGCACCTTAAGCAGTGAGCGTGAACAAACACAAGCGCTTGATATATTCACCAAAATCTTACAAAAACCAGACTTTCCAGAAGCAGTATTAACAAGAGAAAAAGCTAGGATTATTTCTGGTTTGCAAGAGTCTGCGACACAACCTGAAAGCATTTCAAATAAAGCCTTCATGAAGGCAATGTACGGGAATCATCCTTATAGTTTGGATGAAAGTGGTGAAGTAGATACCGTGAGCACAATTAAACGCGAAGATTTACAGGCGTTTTATGGCAGATACTACGGTGCAAAGGGTGCAGTCATTGCGATGATGGGTGATATAACGCGTGTACAAGCAAATAGAATCGCTGATAACATTGCCAGTGACCTGCCTCAAGCTGCCGAAGTAGCACCTATTGCCGCAATTTCGCTCCCTACCAAACCTATTGAGCAGCGCATTGCACACCCCGCTTCACAATCACATATCTTACTGGGCTATCCAGGTATTAAGCGTGGAGATCCAGATTTATTTCCGCTGTATGTAGGTAATTACATTTTAGGTGGCGGTGGTTTTGTGTCACGTTTGACGGAAGAAGTACGAGAAAAACGCGGTCTTGTTTATAGTGTGTATAGCTATTTTATGCCGATGGCAGAGTTGGGACCTTTTCAGATTGGGTTGCAAACTAAAAAAGACCAAGCGGATGCGGCGCTAAAATTAGTACATGAAACTTTAGATAAGTTTATGAAAGACGGTGTAACCGAAGCTGAACTAAAAGCAGCAAAAGCCAATATCATTGGCGGCTTCCCTATGCGTATTGATAGTAATAGTAAAATTTTGGATTACTTAGCTGTTATTGGCTTTTATAAGCTACCACTCAATTATTTAGATGAATACAATAAAAAAGTTGCTAGTGTGACCACAGCGCAAATTAAACAAGCCTTCAATCGTCGTATCAAGCCAGAGAACTTTGTGACGATAATAGTGGGCGACCCAAACGCTAAGTAGTAAAATTCAGTTTTATTGCTGAACATAATTGAATTTTGGGCAAAACAACTGAAAAAAAATTAAACACTGTACGCATCAATGCTGGGGAGTGGCGTAGTCGCGTACTCAAATTTCCTGATGCTACTGGTTTGCGACCCACCCCAGAACGTGTACGGCAAACAGTATTTAACTGGCTAGGACAAGATTTAACAGGACTAACCTGTTTAGATCTATTCGCCGGTACTGGTGTGATGGGTTTTGAAGCGCTTTCACGTGGCGCTAGTGCAGTTACCTTGGTAGAGAAGTCTATACCTGCTTATAAGGCGCTACTTGAGAATAAGCAGCTACTGATGGCTACGCAGGCCAATATTTTGCAGCAAGATGCACTACAGTTTATTAAATTCAATACACTCAAATTTAACCTTATTTTTTTAGATCCGCCATATCATCAGCAATGGTTAGATAAAGTATTACCAGTGATTACTGGGCAACTACCCCCAAATGGTTTGGTATATGTAGAAGCTGAGTTTGCATTAGATGTTGCCTCAGAGATGATGGCTGGCTGGCAAGTAATCAAGCAAAGCAAGGCAGGCAATGTTTTCTATCATCTGCTAAAATTATCCAATGACGCATCCATCACTTAAAGTAGTTTACCCCGGCACTTTTGATCCCGTCACACTTGGGCATGAAGATCTGGTACGCCGTGCAGCAAATTTATTTCCACATGTGATTGTTGCTGTAGCAGGTAGCTCGAATAAGCGCACTATGTTTAGCTTAGATGAGCGTGTAGCCATGACAAAAGAGGTGTTTATCAGCTTAAGTAATGTTGAAGTGCTTGGATTCTCTAGCTTGCTAATGCAGTTTGTGCAGTCACAAAATGCGCAAATGGTGATACGCGGTTTGCGCGCAACTGCAGATTTCGAATATGAATTCCAATTGGCGGGTATGAACCGCAAACTCTATCCGGAATTTGAAACCTTATTTTTAACGCCTTCTGAACAGTTTATGTTTATTTCATCTAGCTTAGTGCGTGAAGTAGCAACGCTTGGGGGTGATGTACATGCGTTCGTTTCCCCAACGGTTGAAGAAGCCATTAAACAAAAGTTGGGTGACTGATTTTGGCGCTGATGATTACCGATGAATGCATCAATTGTGACGTCTGCGAACCAGAATGCCCTAACAATGCGATTTATCAGGGTGAAGAGATTTATGAAATTAACCCTAATTTATGTACTGAATGTGTAGGACATTTTGATAAACCACAATGTGTGGAAGTCTGCCCTATTGATTGCATACCACTCAACCCAAATGTGGTTGAAAGCAAAGAGCAATTACTCAACAAATACTATCAATTAACAACAAAGTAAAACTAAGGATATTATTATGCGTATGTTACATACCATGCTTCGTGTAAGTAATTTAGAGCGTTCAATCAAGTTTTATACAGAAGTGTTAGGCATGAAGGTCTTGCGTCAAAATGATTTTCCTGAAGGCAAGTTCAGCTTAGCGTTTGTTGGTTACGGTGCAGAAAGTGAAAACACTGTATTAGAGCTTACTTATAACTATGGCATTGAAAGCTATGATATGGGCAAAGCTTACGGGCATATCGCCTTAGAAGTGGATGATGCCTATAGCGCATGTGAAGCGGTAAAAAAAGTCGGCGGCAAAGTAGTGCGGGAAGCAGGCCCGATGATGCATGGCACTACCGTAATAGCGTTCGTAGAAGACCCCGATGGTTATAAAATTGAGTTTATCCAAGCGGGTACGTATTAATTAAATCGTCTAAATAAAACAATGTGACTTGGGTTTTATATTTATTGGAATGTAATAACGGTGCTTATTACGCAGGCATCACTAACAACCTAGAAGCGCGCTTTTCTGCACATATGTTGGGAAAAGGCGCACGATATACCCGCGCCAATCCACCTGTTAGAATCATCGCTTCAAAACCTTATGCCGATCGCTCTTTAGCCAGCGTGGCAGAAGCACAGTTAAAGAAGTTACCTAGACATAAAAAACTGCAATATTTTGAAAATGCCAACGTATAAAGAAAATTTGATAATTGCAGTGCAGGCCGCGCTAGATGGCGATTGGCATGGCGCCCACAATATTGCCCAGGATTATAGTGACGTTACCGCCAATTGGTTGCATGCCGTATTGCATAAAATGGAAGGCGATGCTGGTAATAGCCGCTATTGGTACGCAAAAACGCATGGGAGAAAGTACGAAGACTAAAGTGATGCCACTCAGGAGTTAATGGCCATCGCTGAGAGTTTAAAGCAATAAAAAGCCTGCGATAGCAGGCTTTTGTTTAAAGATTGTTAGTTTTGTAGACTAACTTACCCAAAAAACTCTTTAGCTTTATCTACCCAGCTTTTATTGCGTGGGCTGTGCTTTCCAGCATCATCTTGCGTGCTACTTTCAAACTCACGTAGTAGTTTCTTTTGATGTTCTGTGAGTTTAACGGGTGTTTCAACCACCACATGTACCATTAAATCACCAGGTTCAGATTGACGTAACGGTTTAATACCTTTGCCACGTAACCTAAATACGCCGCCAGTTTGCGTTTCTGCTGGAATTTTCATTTTGGCAGAGCCACCCAAAGTAGGCACTTCAATTTCGCCACCTAATGCTGCAGTACTAAAACTAATCGGCATTTCACAATGTAAATTACCGCCTTCACGTTGGAATATTTCATGTTCTTTCAGGTGAACGACTACGTATAAGTCACCTGTAGGTCCGCCATTTACGCCAGCTTCGCCCTCACCACTCAGTCTAATTCTATCTCCTTCATCAACACCTGCTGGAATTTTGACCGATAGAGTTTTATTTTGCTTAACGCGGCCAGCACCATGACAAGTGCCGCATTTATCTTCATCTTTAATGACTTTGCCAGCGCCATTACATTTAGGACAAGTTTGCTGTACTGAGAAAAAGCCTTGTTGCATGCGTACTTGGCCATGACCATTACAAGTAGTACAAGTGACTGGTGATTTGCCAGATTTTGCACCAGAGCCCTTACATGTTTCGCATGCAGCTTGTACTGGAATGCGGATTTTGGTCTCTGTGCCCTTAGCCGCATCTTCTAGGTTGATTTCCATGTTGTAACGTAAATCTGCACCGCGGTAAACGTTGTTGCGTTGACCACGTGCGCCACCGCCAAAAATATCACCAAAAATATCACCAAATGCGTCACCAAAGCCTGCGCCACCAAACCCACCGCCACCAGCACCGTGCTCTACGCCTGCATGACCGTATTGATCATAAGCTGCGCGTTTTTGATCATCGCTTAACATTTCATAGGCTTCTTTTGCCTCTTTGAACTGTTCTTCTGATTTTGGGTTATCTGGATTGCGATCAGGATGAAGTTTCATCGCTAATTTGCGATAAGACTTTTTAATTTCTTCTTCAGAAGCATCTTTTTTAACGCCTAATACTGCGTAGTAATCTCTTTTAGTAGCCATAAATTTTTGTCAATAGTCGGTAGTAGTTAATTGAAAGTTGATAGCGAAAAGTCGTTAACATCATTTTACGATGTTAACGACTAATCACTAAAAACTAATGGCAATACTTAGTCTTTTTTTACTTCTTCAAACTCGGCATCCATTACTTCGGCATCCACAGTTTTTTCACCTTCTTGGCTTGGCTGTGCGCTTTGTGTATTCGCTTTTGCTTGTTCTTCAGCATAAACTTTTTCACCTAGCTTTTGTGATGCTTCCATCAATGCATTGGTTTTAGTTTCAATTGCTTCTTTGTCGTCAGATTTCAGTACTTCTTCAACATCTTTCAGTGCAGTTTCAATGGCGGCTTTTTCAGCTTCATCTAACTTGTCACCATGCTCGCTCAATGATTTTTTCACGCTGTGTACCATGCCATCTGCAGCATTACGTGCATCTACCAATTCGCGATATTTTTTATCTTCATCGGCATATTTGATTGCATCTTCTTCCATTTGTTGGATTTCAGCTTCTGACAAGCCGCTATTTGCTTTAATGGTAATTTTATTTTCTTTACCAGTGGCTTTGTCTTTAGCAGAAACATGCAAAATACCGTTAGCATCAATGTCAAAGGTCACTTCAATTTGCGGCATGCCCCGTGGTGCTGGTGGAATATCGCTCAAGTTAAATTGACCTAGTGATTTATTGGCAGAAGCCATCTCACGCTCACCTTGCAACACTTGAATCGTCACTGCATTTTGGTTGTCATCGGCAGTTGAAAACGTTTGTGATGCCTTGGTAGGAATCGTTGTATTTTTCTTGATAACTTTAGTCATTACGCCGCCAAGTGTTTCAATACCCAATG
>JBKJRF010000055.1:0-5071 GCA_046594825.1 Methylotenera sp. | reverse complement strand
GTGTAAATTTCGGCCAGTTTTAGCGCAGTCAGTGGGGTCACTTCACTAGGTTTGAATATCATGGCATTACCAGCAGCCAATGCTGGCGCTGATTTCCATAATGCAATTTGTATTGGGTAGTTCCAAGCACCTATACCTGCCACCACTCCCAGTGGTTCGCGCCTTGTATAGACAAAAGAACTTTCTCGCAATGGAATTTGTTGCCCCTCAAGTGCAGGTACTAAGCCAGCGTAGTATTCAAGTACATCAGCGCCCGTCACAATATCTACATAACGTGTTTCAGACAATGGCTTACCAGTATCTAAGGTTTCCATTTCAGCCAGTGCATCATTCTTCTCACGCAAAATCTCCACTACATGACGTAATATGCGCGAACGTTGCATTGCTGTCATCGCCGCCCATATTTTTTGGCCGTGCTGTGCGCTAGCTACAGCCAAATCGACATCAGTTTTAGAGGCTACTTGCACCTCAGCCAGTACTTCACCATTGGCCGGATTAATGGTTTGGAAAGTTTTACCGCTAGAGGCATCTACGCGATGACCACCGATATAGAGTTGTTGCAGATCAAAACGTGGCAATTACTTACTCCAATTTTATTGATTAACTTTGGAATAATAGTAAAAGTCTAACGACATAAATGCTAAGTGAATTACGACTTATATTTAATTAAAACCGACCATTTCTCATCAAGAGTAAGCATAACCTCATCAATCTTACTGATACTTAATGGAAGCTGACAAAAAAATTGGGCACCTTAGCGCCCAATTTTTAGTTCTAAATAAATTTACTAGACTGCTATAAGCTATCGCTTATGTCTAAATTATTACCAAGTACGTTTAATAGAGAAAGTTAACTGGTCTTCGTTTATGTCTCTACCATCACTAGAGACATAATATCCTTCATTAGCCACAGAAAATGTACCTGTATAAGTAGCATTAGCGGTCCATCCTTCGCTTGCTTTACCAGCGCCAGGCATTGCAAAATTTCTGCTTAAACCAATTGCATAGTCACCCTCACTACCCTGCAGACCAGGAGTATGTTGATAACCTACTTTAGCGCCTAAAGTTAAACCTGCAAAAGGTAATGGATATGCAACTTTCAACTCATGATAATCCGCACCATTTGTACCGCCACTTTTAATGCGAACAAAGTTTTTGTCAGTTTTGTCTAAACCATAGTAATCAGTTAACACATTGAAATAAGTATAGGTAAAATAACTGTAAGACAAAGCAATTGATGCTTCAAATGAATCCTGTTTATTTTTGTGATTTACACCGAATGCGTCAATATTATTAGCCTCTTTACCTTCAAGATATGCATAGTAATTACCCAAAACATTAATGCCGAAGCCATTTTCGAATGTATGTGCGTACCCTCCGTAGAAGTCCGTCTCAATATGATCACCACTAGTACCTAAAGCCTTATTTCTACCATAAACATTAGGATCTATATTAGAAGCCCATGTGCCTAAGTAAAAACCACTGCTATGTGCCCAATCAATACCACCTTGCACAGCTGGACCATCGCTTAACTCTACACCGCGGAACATATAGTGACTGTATAAACCAAGATTATAAGAAAGTGTATATGGTGGTGCTGGCTCTGCCGGAGCAGCAGGTGCTGCAGCTTCAACAGCTGGTGCAGGTGCTGCATCCTCTGCAGATGCATACGCACAACTGAATAAAAGTGGTGCTGCGCACAACGCGCTCACAACGTGTCGATTAGTAATCCAACTTAGATTTTTCATTTAATTTCCCTTAATAATTTATAAACTATACTTTGACTTAACAAACAAAATTAAAACTGTATTAGTACTGAAAATATTATTTTTTACTTACTCACTAAATTTAGTACTTTACTTTAATAAAATCCTTATTTTGGATTACGAATACATTATCAAAGGCGCTCTAACTATCAAAAGTCATAATTGCGACAAGAAGCATAAGAAAACCGACCGACATATTCTTTAATCCATTTATTGGAAACATAATGAATCATTAATTAACACCGTGCAACATTTATATAAGCATAAATGCAACAATTCAACATAAATACAACAATTTGTTGTGCTTACATATGGCACAAGTGTGGTAATTTTGCACCCAAATTGTGCATCCTAATAATCAGTATTATTTATAAGTAAAAATATAGTGATTTCAACTATTTATTTTTAACAATTAGTTGTATTGTTAAATTTCTAAATTACTCAATAGTTGTCAATAAATAATTGACTGATATTAAAGTTGCATCTAATAATTTAGCAGTAAGATAGTTTTACTGAACTACAATTTGAAGGAATCGTATGTCTTGTAAAGAAATGTCGCAAGTCAAGCATGTGGGGTTTTTGACCTTAAACAATTTCTCCATGATTGCGTTTTCAAATGCTATTGAAATACTTCGTATGGCAAACTATCTACTTGGCCAAGAGGTTTATCAGTGGTCGATCATTACCGTAGATGGCGCACCGGTAGAGGCTAGTAATGGCTTATCGTTTCTTAAAACCACCACGCTAGACTTTGCCCATATGCCTGATGTTTTATTGGTATGTGGTGGCGTTGATGTTCAAGAGGCTGTAAACCCCGCAATTATTAAGCTGTTAACACAGGCAAGTAAACACAATATATGGCTTGGTAGCCTTTGTACTGGAAGTTATGCTTTGGCAAAGGCGGGTGTGCTTGATGGCTACCGATGTACCATACATTGGGAAAACATGGCGAGCTTGTGTGAGGAGTTTCCATACATCACCTTTATGGAAGAGCTTTTTGTCATTGACCGCGACCGCTGCACCTGTGCAGGTGGCACCGCACCGCTAGACTTGATGCTAGCTTTTGTTTTTGCACGATTTGGTAAAAATTTAGTGGCTGAGATCTCAGACCAATTCATGGTGGTACGCGCCAGAGATAGTAAAGACCAGCAACATATTCCTGTCGCAGCGCGAGTTGGTTACAGCCATAAAGCTTTAGTAGAAGTTTCAGCATTAATGGAAGCGAATACCGAAGAACCATTATCTTTAGATGAACTAGCCCGCCTAGCTGGATTGTCGCAAAGACATTTGCAACGCATGTTTCGCCATACGCTTAGCATGACGCCTATGCACTATTACCTTAACTTAAGATTACGTCGCGCTAGAGTTTTACTACTCCAGACCGAAATGTCGATTATGAGCATTACCGTGGCCTGTGGCTTTCAATCTTCTTGCCATTTTAGCAAATCATATCGCACATTATTTGGCTACTCACCCAGCACAGAAAGGCGCCAGCATCAACATGCGCCAGCATTGCATTCACTTGCAAGCAATACAAAAACACTCAATGAATACACGGACACGCTCATAGAAGCTTAAGCAAAATTCACCATGTCGTGAATGAGCAACATTGTGTCGCAATCTTATATTTGGTAGACCAGCCCTCGCGATAAGTTATGACTTGTAGCAAACTTCGCAATTAGCTTTTGTAATTTAAGACTTTATAAACTTATAAGTTTTAGTGCTTGTAAAGTTTTACGCGATTTTGAGTTGGCGGTGAGGTATTTAATCTGCAGTTCTGCATATTGCCTTTTTTTAGTACTACCTAATTATGATAGGAGTAAAAATGAAAACTATTTCCAAATGTATCCTAGCTTCACTCGTATTAACTTCATTGCCAGTAATTTCGCTACAGGCACAAGCTGCGGAACCTGCAAGTTGCAGCACAGTCAGATTTGCTGATATTGGCTGGACAGACATTACCGCAACAACAGCACTCACTTCAACTGTTTTAGAAGGCTTAGGCTATAAACCTAAAACTACGATTGCCACAGTGCCAATCGCATTTGCAGGTGTAAAAAAGAAACAAATCGACGCATTCCTTGGTTATTGGTCGCCTTCAATGACGCCAATTGTTGATCCATTCCTTAAAGATAACAGTATTAAAGTATTAGCAAAACCTAACTTGGTTGGCGCTAAATATACGTTAGCTGTGCCTACTTATGCGTATGACGCTGGCTTAAAAAGCTTTGCTGATATTGCAAAATTCAAGGATAAGCTAGACGGCAAGATTTACGGTATCGAGCCTGGTAATGACGGCAATGCATTGATTCAAGGCATGATCACTAAAGATCAGTTCGGACTGAAAAGCTTCAAAATGGTTGAATCTAGCGAAGCTGGTATGCTGACAGAAGTAAGCCGTTCAGTTAAACAGAAAAAATGGATCGTATTCTTGGGTTGGGCTCCTCATCCTATGAACGTGCAACAAAAAATCACTTATCTAAGTGGTGGTGATGACGTCTTTGGTGCCAACTACGGTGAAGCGAAAGTCTACACAGTAACAGCAACTGATTTAGCTACACGTTGCCCTAACGTTGATAAACTCATTACTAACTTAGAGTTTTCAGTAGATATGGAAAACCAAGTGATGCAACCAATTATGGCAAAAATTGCACCGAAAATTGCTGCCAAAACTTGGTTAAAGAAAAATCCAGCCTCACTTGATAAATGGTTAGACGGTGTACAAACCGTTGATGGAAAACCTGGCTTGCCTGCGGTTAAAAAATACCTAGGTGTTTAATAACTAAGTATTTAATGTTAAATTATTTAATCTAAGCAATAGCTATAAACCCTGAAAACCATTACAGCCAAAAACTGTAGTGGTTTTTTTTATTATCTTAAATAATCCTCTGCAATATTCAAACCTATAAATAGTATTGTTGAAATTTATATCTCCAAAACGACACATGTCGTAATCAGTAAAGAATTAGTCTCATGTAGCACATTATCGCAACGCCAAGGCGTGAAAATAACACACTACTACTAGCGCTAAAAACAATTACTGGAGGCCGCTTGAAAAAAGATTATTCCATTTGGAAACTACTCTCACAAGGGTTAAAAAATCACGAAGGATGGACGCCTGCATGGCGCAACCCTGAGCTTAAACCTAGCTATGATGTTGTGATTATTGGCGCTGGCGGTCATGGTTTAGCCACCGCCTATTACCTTGCAAAAGAGCACGGTATCAAAAATATCGCAGTGCTAGAAAAAGGCTACCTGGGTGGCGGTAACACGGCACGCAACACAACTATTGTGCGCTCAAATTAC
>JBKJRF010000188.1:0-5546 GCA_046594825.1 Methylotenera sp. | reverse complement strand
GTTGGCGTTGATATGAATGCATTAAATGGCAATACCCACGGTTTATCTGGCATGCGCCATCGTGTAATGGCCATTGGTGGGCATTTTGAAATCTTGAGCCAGCCTGGTGAAGGTATTTTAACAAGGGCATTGATTCCATTAGATATTGCAGCGATGTAGTCCATTTCTTACAACATAATCAGCATTTTTTGGACTTTTTTAGATGATTGATTTTAGTAATATGACATCACTACGAAATAAGTTGAGAAGTTAGCTTTAACACGCTTATTTTGTTTCATCTCAATACAAAGGATCAATAACATGAAAAAAATATATCTATTAGAAGTAGTTACACTTGCAGCCGCTATAGGATTCAGCGGATTTGCATTACACGCAATGGCATTTGATACAGATGCTATCCAAGAAAGTCAAGCACCACTTGCAAGTGAATTCAAGAAGCTTGATCTAGATGGCAACGGTACGTTAACGCATGCAGAAGTAGCTAAAGATAAGTTGTTTACTAATAAGCATTTTGCAAAGGCTGATGTTGATAATGACGGTACGCTAGACCAAACTGAATATGCAAACTACAAATCAGCGGCACAAAAGAAAGTAGCCAGCGTTGCAGTTAAGGATAGTGTAATTACAGCCAAAGCTAAAGCAGAGATTTTAGCCACCAAGGGTCTAAAAAGTTTACAGATTAGTGTAGAAACACACAAAGGCGAAGTGATATTAAGTGGCTTTGTAGATAGTGAAGCTTCTAAAGCTAAAGCTGAAGAAGTGGTTTCAAAAATTAAAGGTGTTAAATCAGTTAAAAATAGTTTAGAAATTCGTGCTTAAAATGATGTATGTAATTTAGCTGGTTTATCTAAACTAAGCTAAATCCCAAAGCCACATGGTTAACCATGTGGCTTTTTTGTCATATGAGTTTGTGAAAGCAAATTTCATACATCGCTATACAAATTTTATTTATTTTTAGATCAATTTGCCATTCCAATGTAGTCCATTTCTTACAGCATAATCAGCACTTTTTGGACTTTTTAATATGCTATAGCCGCGTAATATCATTTCATGGTAATAGCTAAACATTTATTGATTGAATGACCAAAAGGAGTTTCACAATGAAAAACGAAATTAAAATAAATACACACACGTTAAAGCTAGCAGCGCTAGCTATCACATTGGTTTTTGGAGCAAGTAATGTATTAGCTGCAGAAGAGGTTGCAGAGACTGCAACCTATACTAATTCAGATTGGCAAACACCGTTAGCTGCAGAGTTCTCAAAGCTTGATACCTCTGGTAATGGCTTACTTAAACCGAATGAGGCAATGAAGAATAAAGCATTTAATGTTAAAACCTTTGCAAAAGCAGATGTTGACCATGATGGCTCTATCGATCAAAACGAATATGTTTATTTCAAAACAGGAGCATGGCCAGTAGTTGTAGAGCCAACTGTTGCTGTAGTAAACGCAGCCAAGCTAGATACGCTTCAACTAGATAAATCAATGGAAACTACTACAAGTGATACGCAGGGTAATATGGTAGTGGCTGAGAGAAAAAGTACCGTAGGTAATGTCATTGACGATAGTATTATTACTACTAAAGCCAAAGCGAAGATTTTAGCCACGGAAGATTTAAAAAGTTTACAAATCAGTGTAGAGACACATCAAGGTGAAGTGATTTTAAGCGGCTTTGTAGATAACGAAGCGGCTAAAATGAAAGCCGAAGAAGTTGTTTCAAAAATTGAAGGCGTTAAGTCAGTTAAAAATGGTCTTGAAATTAGAAGCTAAGTTTTTAATTCTTTTTAATTCAAAGTAAGCCTAATTTTAAAAGCCACATGTTTATACATCTGGCTTTTTGTTTGATGTCGCCATAATTAAATTAATGCTTAGTAAGTACTCACACGTATATTAAATTCCCCCTTTTCATCTTTAGAATATCTTTCTTGCTTGAATGGTTTTATGCACTACTTTGAAAAGAATCAATATGAGTAATCTAACTACATACACTAGTCGAGGCATAAGGCGCGTTATGAGAATGGGGCGTTAACTTTAATTTTAGTGAACAAAACAGAAAAAATCCGATTCTCGTATAGCGATTGATTAAATAAGATATTAGTAGTCAAGCATATAGGTGTGTTCGCCCTATTTTATTGGTCGTCTAGGTAAGTTTCACACTATTGTTATTTATATAAGGAGAGAAGCCATGATGAATGTTCATAAAATAAAATCAGAAATGCCTGTTATTAGTTCACAAGATGGGCAGTTTGCTGTCGTTGACCATTTAGTAGGAGAACATACTATTAAATTGAACAAAGATAAAAGTGGTCAGCATCACTATATTCCAGTTAGCTGGGTAGTTTCAACAGATAATGGGGAAGTTAAGGTTGATAGGCCTAGTGAAAAAGCGATGAAAGAGTGGTCTATCAGTCCAACGTTTTAAGCATGGTAAATAATTGGTTGTATCTAAATTTAGCATACCTAAATTAGGTAGCTAGGATTAAGTGCAGGCGGTAGATATTAGACTTTAATTTAATCTGTTTATTGAACATGAGGCCCTGCTTTATAGTTAACCACTTCAATCGCTTGATTCACATAAATCAGTTTATCTGTCGCAAAACCAAGCTCTTTAGCCTTGGCGATTAAATCTTGCTTAATCGGGTTGGGGAGTTGTGGTGTGCGTGAAAGTATCCAAAAATGAGATTTATCAGGCCCGCACACCATCACATAATTATAGTAAGGTTTATCTAGTTCAATAATATTATAGGCGCCATAAAACGGCCCAAAAAAAGATACTTTCAATCGACCAGTATTAGTTTTATCTGCATTAGGCGGGTCAATAAAATAGCCTTTACCTTCAGCCACTTTCCATTCATTTGTTTTAGCCTTGAAACCCCTATTGATAACCTTAATCCCCCCATCATCACGCAGGCTATAAGTGGCTGTCACCTTCTCTAAATCGCGTTCGAATGAGTGGTCAAGACGTGCTATTTCATACCAAGTGCCGAGATATTGATTAGCATCAAAGCTCTTTATAGTGTGTACGCCGTTAGGTTGACCTGTGCAAGCCATCAGCAAAAAGGGTAATAACCATAAAAAAATATTTCGCATGAAAATATTCCAAAAATGTGACTAATTTAGTCACGTAAAAAATGTTGGGTTTTATACTGGTCTAGACTTGTTGCTAGTTGTGTTAAGCGTATGTGATAACTTCATTGAGATAAAGTTCTACTTTATCCAACGAGGTATTTGTAGCAATCAAAGCTATATGATTGTCTGGTCTTAATAGCACTGTAAATGATTTATCTATTCCAAATACTTTTTCTACTTCTAAAGACAAAGTCAAAATTTGATAATCGAGTATATCGGAATATTTAGTTTTTATTTCTCCAACTTTATTTTGAAGACCATCTTGGTTATTTGTAAAGATGAGTAAATGAAATTTTGGTGCGTATAATTTACTGTAAATGCTTACATTATCAATCAAAAAATAAGGCATGCGGTCGCCAGCTTTAATAGTAAATGCTTCGTCGGTAACGTGCTGATTTAAAGAGGATAGTCGATAATTGATGCCGATTTGTGATATGAGGGGAAAGAACCTCTTTTTCACGCCATTTAAGCGGACTATGTATTTTGCCAGTGGTGGAAATATTCTTGTACGGATGATGTTGACCCACTTATTCGACCCTGCTACTAGGTTGAACATACGATCCGTTGTTCTTAGCAATTTTTTGGCATTCGGTAGGCGTTCTTCGTTATATGAATCCAGAAGTTTGCTACTAGCTTTTCCGCGTAAAACAAATGCTAGTTTCCAGGCTAAATTATAAGCGTCTTGGATGCCAGTGTTCATGCCTTGGCCACCAGCGGGCGTATGTATGTGTGCTGCATCTCCCGCCAAGAAACATCTGCCAGATGAAAAATTTTCGACATGACGTGTATGCACTTTGTAGGTCGAGAACCAGTTGACTTGGGATATCTCAAGTGCAATTTGCGACTCTAGCTTGATGCGTTGCTCGATCTCTTCATAAAGTGTTTCACCTTCATCCTGCTCAAAACCCTCGGGGAAAGCCCCCACGATACGGTAGCGGTTTTCACCAGGCATAGGAAAAAATGCGACCACAGAGTTTGGTGTCAGGCAGACATGTAGCGCATCGTGGCTGAATCGCCAGTCTATACGTACATCAGCTACGTAAAATAAGCGCTCAAACGTACTGCCTTCAAAAGCAAGGCCCAAACTATGCCTGACATCACTTTTAGGGCCATCGCAACCTACTAGGTACTTGGCCTCGAAAATATGGGATTGGCCGTTGGCATGGTTAACTTGAGCTGTGACCTGTGTCCCTGTTTGTGAAAAGCTATCCAGGCTAGTTTGCCACATTACTTCTTTGCTATGCGCTTGCATGTAGTCATACGGTAGGCGCTCGTTCTTACTCTGTTCTAAGACCAGCATGTATGGATATAAACTCATGCTTTGGCCTAAACTTGATATGTCAAACTCGCCACGGATTTTGTCTGCATAAAGCAGGCGTACTTTGCCGGCGATAGTACCTTGTGCGACAGCTTGTTTGGCAATACCGAGTTGTTCGTAGATTTCCAATGTGCGGGCATGTACGCCTAGGGCTTTGGAAAATGGCGTGACGTTTTCCTTGGAATCGATAATGACAAAATCAATACCATAGCGTATGAGTTGGCAGGCCAGAGAAAGGCCTGTCGGTCCTGCACCTATAATCATTACCTCTGTTTGTGTTGTTGAGGTAGCCAATTTTGATCTCTAAGCCGAGTTTAAAAGAGCGAGGGCTTCTTCATCCAGCCAACGCCACTCACCAACTGCTAAATCGTTCGGCAGCTTGAGTCCACCGATTTGTATACGTTTTAAACCTTCGACACGGTTACTACTCGCCGCTACCATGCGTTTTACTTGATGATATTTGCCTTCAGCCAATGTCATGTGAATCACATGGTCACTGATTCGTGTACAGGCTAGCGCAGCGATAGGCGCATCTTCATCAATTAATTGTACGCCTTTTAGAATGTGTGCGATTTGACTATCATCTACAGGATGCTTGCAGGTGACTTCATATACTTTGGGTACTTTATGTTTGGGTGAACTCATGCGATGGATAAATTGCCCATCATCTGAAATCAAAATTAAGCCCGTAGTGTCCTCATCTAGTCGGCCTATGCATTGCACATCGCGTACTACTAGCGGGTGCGGTAACAGGCTGTAAATGGTTGGGTGATGTTGGGTTTTATGTGAGCATTCGTAATTGCTGGGTTTATGTAGCATCAAGTAGGATTTTTCACGATAATCCCATGCCTCACCTTGCACGGTATAGTGTAAATTTTCTAAATCGAACTCAGTATTTGGGTCGTCGCAACTTGTGCCGTTGACAGTAATTTCATTATTCCAAACCATGATGCGGCACAGTTTTCGTGCGCCAAAACCTTGGTTATGGAGTATGCGTTCTATTGATAGTTTTTTAGCCATATAGGTATTATAACGTCAGCCATTAAAAAGCCCACCAAGAGGCGGGCTTTTGAGTACTGCTTTTGTAAGCGCAATCTTAA
>JBKJRF010000150.1:0-4467 GCA_046594825.1 Methylotenera sp. | reverse complement strand
CCATATTTAAGAGTACAATCTTCAGTAATCAATGAATAAAACTTTTGTTTATTGATTATATTCAATATTTTCTAGGCCAGCTTTTGGGAATAGTTTTTGCAGTCATATTTAGCAGCTTATAGCGATATGTTAAATAAATCCTAGGGAACATTATGCAAAGAACATTGCAGTCAAAGTTATTACAGCCAAAAATAATCATAATGGCGATTTTAGCGGCTTACGCAACTCCACAATTTGCTGTCGCAGCAAACAAAGCAGAAGTGCTGGAAACACAAGCCATTGAAGTGGTAGGTACGACACCACTGCCAAGTATAGGTACACCAATCAATCAAGTACCTTCAAATGTTCAAACAGGCTCTGCAAAAGATATCAATCAACAAGAGTCGTTAGATTTGTCTGAGTATCTTGATAATAATTTAGGTTCTGTGAATACCGCCAATAGTGTTGCTAACCCATATCAGGCAGATGTTTCATTTAGAGGATTTACTGCGTCTCCGTTATTAGGGACGCCACAAGGACTTTCAGTTTATTTAGATGGTGTGCGTGTGAACGAGGCATTTGGCGACGTGGTGAATTGGGATCTAATTCCAGCCAATGCGATTGCTAATATCAACTTGATACCTGGCTCGAATCCACTGTTTGGCCTCAATACACTGGGCCGTGCTTTAGCTGTACACACTAAAAGCGGTAGTGATTTTCCAGGTGTTAAAGTGACAGCATATGGCGGCTCTTGGGCACGACGAGCTTTTGAGTTTGAAGCAGGCGGCGTTGATAAAGAAAAAAATCTAGATTATTTTATAGCGGGTAATATTTTTAAAGAAAATGGCTGGCGCGACCATTCCCAAAGTGATGTAAAACAAATTTTTGGTAAAGTCGGCTGGCAAAATGATACGAGTGATTTGGATTTGTCAGTAGCGCTTGCAGATACTGCGTTAGAGGGTACGCAATCAGTGCCGTTGTCCATGTATAACAAGCCTGCAAAAGCCTATACCTATCCTGACTCTATTGGTAATCAATTGGCTATGATTGCTTTGAAAGGCAGTCATTTCCTTACCGATGATAAATTAGTTGCTTCAAATGTGTATTATCGTAAAAATCGTACTAATGGATTCAATAGCAATGCAGAAGATTTAGGACCAGGAAACTCTACTAATATTTCTACACTGACAGATCAAGATGGTTTTGGCGGTGCTTTGCAACTGAGTTTACTGGGTGATTTAGCGGGCCATAAAAACCAGTTTACTGTAGGTGCAAGTGTGGATTACGGTCGCACAGACTTTACTAGTGATTCACGAGATGCGACTGTGGTCGGCCGTGAAACTGTAACTGACGACCCAACGGCAGCACCAACAGCATTTGTGCGACTCAAAACGCGTAATGATTATTATGGTCTTTATGCGACTGATACTTTTTCTTATACGGATAAGTTGCATGTAACGTTGTCTGGCCGCTATAACGTAGCAAAGATTAAATTGTCAGGCACCAGCCATGATGATGCTTTAGTACCAACAGAGTCAGATTTAAGTGGTAATCATACTTATACCCGCTTTAATCCTGCAGTCGGCTTGAACTACAACCCGTCTAAAACGCTTGGATTTTATGGTGGCTATAACGAGGGTATGCGTGCTGCAACGCCAGTAGAGTTAAGTTGTGCTGATGAAAATCGGCCATGTTCATTACCTAATGCCTTTGCAGCTGACCCGCATCTGAATAAAGTGGTTGCTAAAACTTTTGAAGGTGGAGTGCGAGGTAAATTAGCTGAGAATTTAAGCTGGAATATGGGCTTATATAACACTGAAAATACTGATGATATTCAGTTTATTGCAAGTAATGCTACAGGTTTTGGCTACTTTAAAAATGTAGGTGACACTCGCCGAAGAGGACTTGAAATGGGCTTAAATGGTAAGTTTGACCGCTTAAGTTTAGCGGCTAATTATGGTTTTGTAGATGCAACTTATCAATCAGATTTTGTGGTTGGTTCGCCTGCTAATAGTACCGCAGATGTTAATGGTCAAATACAAGTGACCAAAGGTAATAGAATCCCAGGTATCGCACGCCAGACTCTTAAGTTTAGGATGGCTTACGACGTAACGCCTGCCTGGAATGTAGGTACTAACCTAGTGTTCTCAGCTGGTCAATATGCACGTGGCGATGAAAATAATCAAGATGTTAATGGAAAGGTCCCAGGTTACGGTGTGATGCACCTTGATACCCATTACAGTGTTAATGACAACTGGAAGTTATTTGCCAAAGTAAATAATGTGTTCGATAACAAATATGCGACTTTTGGCGTACTTGGAGAAAATATATTTAATGCACTAGCAGCAGAACAATTCCGCTCTCCGGCTGCACCTCGAGCTGCGTGGGTAGGTCTCACCTATGAGTTTGGTCGTGCTAAAACAGCTTCTGCTGCAGTTGATACGGATAACTAGGAGCATATGCAATCAGCCCATCTTCACGCTAATCTTGCTTTAACAGCCAAAGGTTCAGCACTGGTAAAGCAACAATCAAAATTATTGATTGTTGAAGATGAGGTACTGTTTGCAAGAGCTGTAGTGCGTAGGTTGCAAAAAGCTGGTTATGAGTGTGAGCATGTTGAAAGTTTGCAAGATGCTCGTACCAGCGTAAAACAATTTATGCCTGATATTGTGTTACTTGATATGCGTCTGCCAGACGGTAATGGTTTGGATTTATTGGCTGAATTCGTGGCTAAAAAAGTAGCCGTTATCGTCATGACAGCACATGGCGAAATAAGTGATGCTGTTCATGCGATCAAACAAGGCGCGATTGATTACCTCAAGAAGCCGATTGATCTTGAAGAATTATTGTTGGTTATTCAAAAAGCTGAGGCTGCTGCTGTGCAAGCTAAAAGCTTAGATTATTCACGACAACGAAATGTGCATGCTATCGAAGGCGTCGAGTTGCTGGGTAATAGTCTCGCCATGCAAAGTGTTAAAACACAAATCAGGCGTATCGCACAATTGGTTGCGGGTGACACGGTGCCGCCTACCGTACTGATTAGCGGTGAAACAGGTACGGGCAAAGATGTTGCTGCACGTTTATTACATTTATCCAGCCAAAATAAAGACCAAGGTAAAGATCAGAATAGCGATAAACCATTTGTGCATATTGATTGTGCGTCGTTGCCAGCAGACTTGATAGAAAGTGAGTTATTTGGCCATGAGAAGGGCGCTTTTACAGGGGCGTTAAGCACTCGGCCAGGTTTGATTGAAGCGGCAGAAGACGGTACGCTTTTTTTGGATGAAATCGGCGAACTGCCTTTAGGCCTGCAGGCCAAGCTGCTTAATGTGCTGGAGCGTCGTGTAGTGCGTCGGCTTGGCTCAACTAAAGAGCGTGCTGTACCCGCTCGTTTTATTGCCGCCACTAATCGTGACCTGCATGAAATGTCACTTAATGGTCGCTTCCGGCAAGATTTATATTATCGTTTAAATGTTATGAGCATTAGCATGCCGCCATTACGTGAAAGAGAAGGCGATGAAGTCTTACTTGCGCGACATTTTGCAGCACAAACTTGCAGGCGTTACGGTTTAGCTAATCCCGTATTTTCAACGGATGCTATTGCCACTATTCAGCACTATGCATGGCCTGGCAATGTGCGAGAGTTACGCCATCAAGTAAGCCGCGCAATGTTGCTATGTCATGATAGCCATATTACTGGAGCAGACTTGGCATTGCCTACATCTAGAATTTTGAAACAAGAGACTATATATAACCCTAGCCAAACTAGTAATGAGTCAAACGCACAATCAAGTAATCAGGTCACGCTTGATGAAGCTGAAAGAGCAATGTTGTTACAAGCTTTAGCTGATGCTAGGAATAACGTTTCAAAAGCCGCCCGCAAGCTCGGCATTACACGTATGACCATGCGTTACCGTATGGATAAACACCATATTTAATAATCGCCAGTTTTAAAATAGTTAATTGATTTTATAATAGTTTGCTCATACTCCCCATTAAAAAAATGATGGAAAACTGACGTAAAAAGCACTGCATGGTATGATTCAGCCAATTGAAAATTGAAAGAATCGCATGCAAATTGGTACCCCATTAAGCCCTAACGCTACCCGTGTGATGTTGCTTGGCAGTGGTGAGCTTGGCAAAGAAGTCATCATTGCGCTGCAGCGTTTAGGTGTTGAAGTAATCGCTGTAGACCGCTATAAAAATGCACCAGGCCATCAAGTAGCACATCGTGCTTACACGATTGATATGACGGATGATAGTGCACTGCGTGCTTTAATTGCACAAGAAAAACCGCATTTAATCGTGCCAGAAATTGAGGCACTCAATACTAGTACGCTAGCTGACATTGAAGCAGCAGGCATCGCTACAGTTATTCCTACTGTAAAAGCGGTGCAGCTCACCATGAATCGTGAAGGTATACGCAGACTCGCTGCTGAAGAACTTCAACTACCTACTTCCCCTTATGCGTTTGCTAAAAGTGAAGCT
>JBKJRF010000218.1:0-11498 GCA_046594825.1 Methylotenera sp. | reverse complement strand
ATCAAACCTAATACCTGTGATATCAATTCTAATCGGGAATCTACTCACGCCTCTATCTACCAATACTGCTGTACGAATTTCTGCTGCCTGTTTTTTCAATAGATATTCGACAGCACGCATCATAGAATACCCGTGATACATTACGTCATCCACTACTAATATTTTGGTATTAATAAGGACAAGAGAATCATGTGTTGGATTTTCCGTTAGCTTTGTTTCAGGATGAATTAAAGTCAAATCATCTGCGTAACGCTTGATTTGTAAATTCATCAAAGATGATATTTGTTAAATCAAACTGGCTAATAAGCTTTTTATGCAACATTCCAGCCAGTGGCGCTCCACGGCGGAGAATACCAACCATCATTACATTTTCACGACTAGTAAAAACCCCCGCAGCTTGCCGTGCCATGTTATTAAGTACAGTATCAAGTTGAGCCGTTTGATAAAGACAAGTTCTTTCTCCTAATGGCGGATGCTCCAATACAAGTCCTGTTAGGCTATATACTTCTTATATATATTTTTATATATATTTCGTGCTAGATGCCAGCTAAACAAACCGCGTCGAAACCATTTACCAATATGACTGGGTCGCAAAAGCGTTAACAAAACTACACCGCTTCCAATAATCCAAATCGGATGACTATAAGCTTGTCTAAGCACAACAACCCCTTTATCGGCCATACTCAAGGGATTACGCCATGTATCCACTACTTCCCGAAGTGTTTCCCTTTGCTTTTGCGACGCGAACACTAATTTTTCGCGTTGCTGAGACAATCTGAGTAATTTTTCTTTCATGTTGAATTTCCTCAGAAGAAGTAATATTCAGTGAGAATCCAGATCTTGTCGATCTTTAGCCAGTTCCAACAAACTTGCAGAAAACAGTTTGGGTATAGTTTTAATTTTATGTTTAACAAAACACCATGCAAACGCACCCACTACTAAGAACCCTCCTGCGAGTAAAAACAATGTCACTAAACGATGAGATTCCCATAAAAGAAAAACCAGCAAAACTATCATTAACACCGAACCAATGGTAATAAAAAATATGGCCGTTAATATCAGTATGAGTATAGATAAAAAATGTGCTCTATATTCCTCTACGTCATTAGATAGTAGCTCTAGACGAGTATGAGCAATGCTCACCAACGTTGCTGCAAACCCCGTCAGTGATTCCATCAACCCTTTGCTTGAATTAGGCATTTAATCCAACAGCACTAATCTACCAGCATGCCCTTACTAACGACGTCCTATAAGCAAGCCAACCACCAAACCAACACTGGCGGCAAAACCAACTGATCTCCATGGATTTTCATGGATGTAGTTATCAGTAGCTTTAGCTGCTTCTTTAGTTTTTACAAGCAAATCAGCATGGGCATTAGCAATTCCAGCCTTTGCAATTTCAAGTGACTTTTCAGCTTTAGCTCTCAGCTCAGCGAACTTCTCATCGCCTTGATTCGCAGTTGCTTTCAGTAGTGCTTCTGCATCAGCAACTACAACTTTAAAATCTTTAAACAACTGTTCTTTAGTTACATCATTTGTCAAAGTGTCCATGATTTTCTCCAATCATTTTAATGGCCGTTATAAATGTTGCGGTTCACTTCTATTGTTAGTACCTTTCTAACTATATAAAATTATTCATTGAAATTTGCAAATTTCAATTACAGCTTCTTACTGACTGTCATTCCGAAGTCTCCTCAACCTGAGATTTATCTAAAATCGGCCACCAGAAGACAACTTTCTGATGTTTTTTAGTGTTAACAACCACCTTTTGCTGTTTAACATCGTTATTGTAATCAGCAATAATTTGATATTTACCTGCTGGCAGATTAACTAAAAGAAATGGGCCATCAGTTGTAATATCAAGCATCGTGTGTGTTTGCATATCTTGAATTTTCACTTTAACATTAGCCAAAAATTCTTCATGCAGTCCTAATTTTTGTACGAATACAATTTCAATTGGATAATCTTTGGCGATATTTCTCATATCCCCTGCTTCTTCGCCAATACCGCCAGAGATATAAGTGACATTATCTGCTGCTCCTTGGGCAAGCATCGGCTGTCCTAAGATAACTGTCGGCAAAAGAAAACCTAAAGCAGCTATTGCAGTTTTAATTTTATAATTTACAAAAGTCATCACTATTCCTTTGTCGATATCTGCCAATTAAAAACAGTTTAAAAGAATATTTTTAATTCACTGGAATATTAAGTTTTCTTGAAGGAACCTCCTTAGGCAAGGTAATTTCAAGTATTCCTTCTTTCAAATTTGCAGCTGACTTAGAGACATCAACACTTCCCGGTAAGGAAACTGAACGTGCAAATGATGAAGATGAAATTTCACGTCTATAGTAATCACCTTTTTCTTCTTCTTTTTCACGACTAGTCTGGGCTTTGATGGTCAAGACATTGTCTACGACTGACACGTTAATATCTTTTTTGTCGACACCTGGAATTTCAGCGCGCACCAAAATATCAGCATCCCTATCTATCAAATCCAATGTAGGCAGACGCAACTCTCTTTCTTCAAACAGGTTGTCTATCAGCGGCAGGTGATTCCACCGCCATACCGATGGTAAACCTCTGCCAAAAAACCTATCTATCACACGCTCCATCTCGGCAACTGGATGGTGTAAAGCAGGCCATGAACTCCTAGCCTTTACTTTATCATCTGAAACTTGAATGTTGCCCTTATTATCTGTATCCACGACTTTCTCCTTGAACACTATCCATCTTTCTTAATTTGTTAGCTATCAGATTGAGTGTTCATTAAACTTTCTCCACTTTCCCTTCAATTTCAGCCTCTGCTTCCAGCCAGTCTTGCATCTCATGGCCAGGCTCATATCCCCTCGCCTCGGCCTTGTAATAAGCTAATACCGCAATACGAGACACTTTGTCATCATTATCTGACTCAAGGTCAGATTCTTTATCTACCTGATGAGTGAGATTTTTGTTTTTTTGCTTAGTTGTTGTTAAAAGTGCCACGTTTATCACCTGCATAACTTTACAAAAAACCGTGAATAGCAAAACACATCCAAAATCAACACGGCGCTGAAAACATATAACCTACATATGGAATTTACTCGACTAGTAAAACTGGGTAAATTAGTGCAAGCACGTAAGGGCATGCCCTTATCTATATTGAGACTTATAGACAGGGATGTTCTTTTTATCTAGACTGAAACGATACACACAATTTTAGACAAGACTTCAAATTGGCTAATCCTCTAAAAGACTTAAGTTTCCAAATACTTTTTGATGCAGCCGCTGATGCGATGCTGCTAGTGGATAATGCTGGCCATGTCATTCAAGCGAATCTTGCGGCACAGCAATTACTTGAATATTCAGAAGAAGCAATATGTAAGCTTGAAGTTGAGGCGCTCATGCCCGCCAGCTTTCGAGGCGAACATTATCATCATCGAGATGCCTTTTTTAAAAATCCTGAAAAACGGCCTATGGGCAATGGCAGGGATCTTTTCGCACTCACTAGCAGCGGAAAACAATTAGCTGTAGATATTGGTTTAAGCCCTTTGCGAGTTAATGGTCGTACTTATATATTAATCACATTTTATTTGGCCGATAAACGCCGTGAAGCTGAACAAGCAGTAAGAACCAGCATGGAACGTCTTGAGTTAGCTAAACAAGCCGCTGGTTTAGGTGTTTTCGACTTTGATTTTAGAGAAAACATCGTACACTTAGACGAGCGCATGCAAGAGCTTTGGGGCGGTGAATCTGAAAAATCAGTGACTTATGATCAGTTTTTAGCAGTAGTTCACCCAGATGACTATGCAGCTAAGAAAATGGCAATAGATCGCGCTAGTGACCCTGTTAATAATGGAGCATACAACACCGAATTTCTCATTATTAAGCCGAGTGATGGTACAGAGCATTGGATAGCGATTACAGGAAGAGTGCACTTCAAAGAGGGACATGCAACCAGGCTAGTAGGCATAGTACAAGACATCACTGCGCAAAAAATATTGGAAAAAAGTCTTCAACAGCATCGTCTAGAAAATAAAGCTATTTTTACCCAGCAAATTGCTGCCCACACCGCCTCTGCTATTGCACATGAGCTAAATCAACCTTTAGCTGCAATCTCTGCCTACAGTGATGTGGCCTTGCACGCGCTAAATGATACTTCCTCAAATCCTGAAAAATTAAAGCACGCACTTAAAGGCTGCATCGTACAAGCGCAACGTGCAGGCACTAGTCTGCATGAATTGATGGCTTTTCTAAAAGAGGGTAAATTAGTTACAGAACGATTTGACCTTAATCAAATTGTAAAAGAAGCGCTGACGATTGCAAAAAATGAAGGTTATAAAGAGTTCCATCCAATATTAGTTTTGGAAGAAAATACGATGATTGTTCTAGCCAATCGAATTCAAGTACAAAAAGTGTTAATTAACCTGTTAATCAATGCAGTAGAGGCCATGCAAGGTGTCGGGGTGCCTACTTCAAAGATTACAATCACAGTGCGCTCCTATAAAGACAAGAGCATGGCGCATGTGACGGTGCAGGACAATGGCCCAGGACTTAATAATGAAGTAGCCAGCCGTGTTTTTGAACCTTTTTTTACGACTAAGCCAACTGGTATTGGCATGGGACTTTCCATCAGTCGAACATTAATTGAGGCTAACGGCGGACAACTTTGGTTTGAACCAAATTCCGATTTTGGTGCCGAGTTCCACTTTACATTGCCATTTGCACAATGAATACTAATAACGCTACCGTTTTTATCATCGACGACGACCAAGCAATAAGAGACTCGTTATCACTTATGATTGAACAAGAAGATATTGGTGTGCAGGCTTTCGAGAGTGCTGAAGCTTTTCTTAACGCATGTCAACCTGAATGCCGCGGCTGCGCCATCATTGATATTCGCATGCATGGAATGGATGGCATTGAACTCCAGGAGGTACTTTTAAAACGTAACGTTTTACTGCCGGTTATTTTTCTCACTGGGCATGGCGACATTCCCATGAGCGTTAAAGCAATGAAAGCTGGTGCAGTTGATTTTCTTACCAAGCCAGTCTCACGAGAAAAACTAATGATTGCTGTACGATCCGCCATTCAAAAATCTGAAAGAGTGCTATTAGAATATGCTCATCATATAGAGGCCTTGTCACGCATTAATGAACTCACTGGTCGCGAGCGTGATGTTATGTTACTAGCTGTACAAGGCCACCCCAATAAATATATCGCACGCCAATTGGGTATTAGCCATCGCACGGTAGAAATTCACAAATCTAAGATTATGTTCAAGACTGGGGCTATCAACTTGCTTGACCTCGCATGCATAGTTCACGAAGGCAATAGCAACTAATCACACATATACGTGTTCGCGCGGATTACCTAGCTATAAAACTTTTGTTACCGTGTTTACTAGCTTTCTTAAAAATACATTTTGTGTGGCGATTAATTGTGGCGTAGAAATGTACAAAAATATTATTCATTACCAATGGCAAATAAACTTGATTAAACGAGCAAATTAATAGGTAAATTTAACGTTAGTAATACGCTTTTATAATTGTCTTAGTTACGGCAATGGAATTAAAAAAATGATGACATTACCTCATGTAGACATGTCTATTTTCCAGACAATACTTGCAAGGCGCTCTGTACGGAAATTTAAGGCGCGCGAGGTGGATAAAGGCACAGTTCGAGTTCTGCTAGAAGCTGCTGTTAGAGCCCCGACAGCAATTCATCAAGAACCATGGGCGTTTATTATTATTCAGGACAGAAAATTACTTAAAAGTCTGTCGGATCATGCAAAACGGTTAATGGCTGATGATATTAACCTGCACATATCAAAACATGGTGACAAGATGTTAGAGGTTTTTACCAAGTCTGACGCTAGTATTTTTTATAATGCAGGTATGCTTATCCTTATTTGCGGAAAAACAGCTGCACCCTATTGCATGGCAGACTGTTGGCTTGCTGCAGAAAACTTAATGCTGGTTGCTTGCGCTATGGGTTTAGGTACATGTGTAATCGGTAGTGCAGCTTCCACGTTGAATAGCCCCGAGGTTAGACATCAATTGGACATTCCAGATGACTTTTCTGTTGTTGCACCAATCATTTTGGGGTACCCAGATGATGAGATTGTTCCTTTTTTTCGGAAAAATCCAATAGTTTTAGCAAACTTCCCTGCTACTGGGAGTAGTTAAAAAATAATACCTATTTTTTAACGCAATGAAGTTTTCCGGAAAGGATATTTTTATGTACAAACAAATACTTTGTCCTGTCGATGGAAGCTCTACATCTAACTGTGGCATGATTGAGGCCATTCGGCTTGCAAAAAATCAAAATGCTAAATTACGTTTCTTGCACGTCATTGATAATCACTTTCCGATTTTAGACACAACCGGAGATATCAATATTAACGGCATCTATATTGACGAGATTTTGCGAAAAAATGGCATAGAAGTTATAAAAAAAGCTGAAGCAGCTGCAAAGGAAGCTGGCGTGAAGTACGACTCTAAAACAGTAGAAACCATTGGTGCTCGCATCCCTAAATTTGTTTTGCTGCAAGCTAAAGAATGGCCAGCAGATTTAATTGTGATGGGTACGCATGGTTTGCGAGGAGTTGAACGTTTGGTCATGGGTAGTGATGCAGAAACTGTAGTGCGAACCAGCCCCGTACCCGTCTTACTTGTTAGGGATACATATGCTGCACATATAATTTAACCAAGAAACTACACAGCTCTTTAAGGCACAAATAAAATTTGTCTAAGTAATCGCCAATTGTGTAATCACCAATTGGCAGTGCCTAGTCATAAACAATGAACACTCTTCTCAGCAGCTAACCAATAATCTAGTGGTGAGCATCTAAAACAATCCGCTTCAGCTCTAAGGTAGGCATCAACTTCTATTATCCGATGCAATTCTAGCTGGTACGCTACAGGTAACTGGGGTTTTGTAACGTCAATTTTTCCATTTTTTTCAATGTCCATAATCTCCTATCCTTGATTAACTGAATTGGGAATCTATCCATCTTGAGAAATATACAAACGACATGGAAATATACCGAGCTAATAGTATTTAGTAAATTCGTGTGAACACTTATACTTTATTACCTTTTTATCGCTATATTGTATGGAAATCATAAAGGGTTTGAGCAATCGACTTAAATATCCATCAGACTACTATTTTTATGACTGAACTATGTGGTTTACTTCCCAATCGATACCAATGGCAATTAAAGTTCGCTAAGACTTTTTATATGCGTCATTACGCTACGCCCTAGTGCATGTAAGGCATAACCGCCTTCAAGGGCTGATACGATGCGACCTTTGCAGTGTTGCCTGGCAATGCCTTTGAGCGCTTCTGTTACCCATAAATAATCAGTCTCACGCAATGCTAAGCCACCCATATCATCTTCCCAATGGGCATCAAATCCTGCAGAAATTAGCACAAGTTCTGGCTGAAATCTCTGTAAGGCAGGCAACCATTGCTCAGTCACAGCTGCACGAAACTGCTCACCTGAACTTCCGACGGCAAGGGGCACATTAATTACGTGGTCATTTCCGCTTCCAGCGCCACTATATGGGTAATAGGGATGCCGGAAAGTCGAACACAGCATCACGCGCGGATCGTCATGAAAAATATCTTCTGTGCCATTGCCGTGATGCACATCGAAATCGGCAATCGCTACACGCTGTAAAGCATGGTACTCAAGGGCATGGGCCGCCGCCGCCGCAACGTTATTAAATATGCAGAAACCCGAAGCGCGGGATCGACTTGCATGATGTCCCGGCGGACGAACATTACAAAACGCATTCTGCACCATACCAGACATCACCAGATCAACACCCATTACGACTGCACCAACTGCATGCAAAGCAGCATCCAGTGTGTGTGGGTTCATCAATGTGTCTCCATCCAAGTCAATTAAGCCCTCTTTTGGTGACTGCCTAAATATTGATTCGATATACTCGATTGTATGAACACGTGCCAACAGATCTTTACTTGCCTTAGGCGCTTCATAATGGCTAAGAAAATCAAACAGGCCGGAAGCCATTAGCTGATCTTTAATCGCATGAATCCGCGCTAGAGATTCGGGGTGACCAGGCCCCATATCGTGCTTGATGAATGCTGGATGTGTGATGTAAGCAGTATGCATGTTAGTTGGGTTAAAAAATAACTGAGTTACAGTGTTTTTTGTATAGTTTTAATGCTATCGTCGTCAGGGTTGGATTTAATGGTAAAACCCAAACGTTTCATTAGCTTCAACATACTGGCGTTGTTATTGAGCACCTCACCCTCAATGGTTTTTAAGCCCTTAGATCTTGCATCCTCCATCAATGCCGTCATAAGCTTGATGCCCAGACCCGTTCCACGCATCGCATCAGCGACTACTAGGGAAAACTCACAACTATCACCATCGGGATTGATAGCGTAACGTGTGACACCGAGCTCAATTTCTTCACCCTGATCTTCTGTAACCGCAATAAGTGCCATCTCGCGGCTATAGTCAATTTGCGTAAAACGCACTAGCATAGACTCGCTAAGTTCCTGAAAGCTATTCATGTAACGGAAATAGCGTGATTCTTCAGATAAATTTCGCACAAAATCTTGAGTAAGCTCAGCATCTTCTGGGCGTATGGGGCGAATAGTAACGTTGGTACCATCTGCTCTTTGCCAAGTATTCACCAAATGCGTCGGATATGGGTAAATCGCCATATGGGCATAGCGGTCGGCACTAGGCAGACGCAGCCCTACCACTACACGTGCATCGGCAGCCAAGACGCCATTTTCATCAAGTATCAATGGATTGATGTCCATTTCCATGAGCATAGGCAATTCGCAGACCATTTCTGACACCCGCAGCAACACACTTTCGAGCGCACTCATGTTAACTGACGGCATATGACGGAAACTACTCAACATTTTGGCTACATGAGTACCCTGTATTAGATCATTCACCAAGAAAGTATTAAGTGGTGGCAGTGAAACGGATCGATCACCAATAATCTCCACCATCGTGCCGCCAGCACCAAATGTGATTACTGGCCCAAATACTGGATCGTTAGTGACGCCTACCATCAACTCACGGCCATTTGGCTTCATAATCATGGGTTGAATTGATATTCCATCGATGTGTGCTTCAGGACTGTATTGTTTAACGCGCGCAATAATTTCGTGGTAAGCCCCACGTACGGCTTGTGCGTTCGCCAAATTTAGCAATACGCCCCCGGCATCTGTTTTGTGGGTGATATCTGGCGAATTAATCTTCATGGCGACTGGAAAGCCAAGTTGCTGTGCAATCAGTAAAGCCTCATTTGGTGAACGCGCCACCATGGTCTTGGCCACTGGAATATGAAAAGCTGACAATAATGCCTTTGATTCCATCTCACTTAACACCTTACGCTTTTCTTGTAGTGCCCCTTCAATAATCATGTTGGCACCTTCAATATCTGGCTCCAGATGATGGGATAGTGGCCCAGGTACCTGCATCAATAGCTTCTGGTTCTTATGATATGAAGTAAGAAATGAAAAAACATCTACAGCTGATTCAGGGCTTCGAAAACTTGGCTTTTTAGCACGATTAAATGCTGCTCGAGACTCTTCAACTTGCGCCTCACCCATCCAAGAAGTAAGTAGCGGTTTTTTATATTTGTTTGAAAGCTCAATGATTACATTGGCAACTTCCAAGGGCTTAGTCATGGCTTGCGGCGTCAATATAGTGAGCACACCATCAACATTAGGATCCTCTAAGCAAGCTTTCACTGCATGTTCATAACGCTCGGCTTGGGCATCGCCTATGATATCTATTGGGTTACCGTGCGACCATGTTGGCGGTAGCGTCTGATTAAGGGTCGCAATTGTGTTTTCTGACAAAGTAGCCATCACCAAACCTAAATCAATTGCATAGTCTGTTGCCATCACGCCAGGACCACCACCATTGGTGACAATAGCCAATCGGTTGCCAGTAGGGTCAAAGCCACATGAAAGCGCCTTAGCAGCAGAAAATAGTTGCGTTACTGTAAGTACTCTTACTACCCCTGCGCGACGCACAGCAGCATCAAAAGCATCATCCGAACCCACGAGTGAGGCTGTATGAGACATCGCTGCTTTGGAGGCTGCAGTATGGCGCCCTACCTTGACCAGAATCACTGGCTTAATACGGGCTGCAGCACGTATCGCACTCATGAAACTACGTGCATTGCGGATGCCTTCGATATAGAGCAGGATACTGTGGGTTTTTACATCCGAGATCAAGTAATCAAGAATCTCACCAAAGTCCACATCTATTGAAGAACCTAAAGAGATGACGCTAGAGAAACCTACATCATTCGCTTGCGCCCAATCTAAAATAGCCGTGCATAAAGCACCAGATTGTGACACAAATGCAAGATTACCAACGTTAGCACTCCCCTTGTTGAAGGTAGCGTTGAGGCCTATGTCTGGCCGCATTACACCAAGGCAATTTGGGCCAATCAGGCGAATACCGTAACGCTGCGCGGTATCCAATACAGTACGTTCCAACACCTTACCAGCTGCACCTGTTTCACCAAAACCCGCAGTAATGATCACAACAGCCTTGACGTTATGTATGCCGCAATCCTCAATAATGCCTGGCACAGACTCTGCCGGGGTAGCAATCACCGCCAGTTCAACAGGCTCATTAATTTGAGAAATTGAGGAGTATGCCTTGCAGCCCTGCACCTCTGCTTGATTAGGATTTAACGGGTAAAGTGCGCCGTGATAACCACTTTGCAGCATGTTATGGAATACAATTTGCCCAACAGAATCAACTCGGTCACTGGCACCGAATACAGCAACCGATTTAGGTGCAAATAACGGTGTGAGATGATGCTGACTCATGATTTCTTATTGGCATTAAACATAAGCTCTTATGTTAGCGCATTGCAATCAATTTGCTACTTAATAATGATGATAGTAAAAGCGAAGCTTTACATTACAACGCCAAAAAGTCTGAAATTAACAAGAAAAATGCACTTCGTTATTTTGTTGATGCCGCATCATTCAAGTAACTACGCCAACCGCCAAGATGAGAAATATCAATTGCATTTAAAGTTGCATAATACTCGCATAAGAACCCTTGAACGGCACTGCCGTCTAATAGCTTTAAAGTACCAAACCCCAATGGTGCAGGCACCCCAGCAACGAACACAGCATAATTTTCCAAGGGTAATTTCCATACTTCCAGACTAATAGCACCGCCATTATTAGGCACTCTAATCAGGCCTGGACGAGCTGGAGTAAAGCCATTTAATTTATATAGTCGATACTCTTTTGCAGTTTGAGTTGCTTCTACAATTACGCCACCAAGTGCTGTTAACTGCGGATTCAAGGGCAAACCACTCATATGCGCTCCACAGACTGCGACATTAATAAAATTTTCTGTATTGGTCATGATTAGTCTCTATTCATTGATAATTTTATTGATTCGGGAACTCAGTGGCTCCCAGAGTTTTTACTGTCATTTGTTGCAAACTGGCTGCTAGCTTGAGCAGTTGGGTATCTTTAAATGCAGGTGC
>JBKJRF010000035.1:0-7904 GCA_046594825.1 Methylotenera sp. | reverse complement strand
ATTGGCTATCTAATGGTTTTTCTGCATTCAGCACACCAACATGTTGTGTATAACGCACGGAAGTATCGGTTGGCATACCCGCATTAACCAATAAGCCTTTTAATTGTAGCCCTAACTGTTCGGCATCTTGGGCTACTTTCGCAGTTTCAGTTGCATCATCATGATGGTATGCCCAATTCACCATTAACATATCAGTAAATAGACCCCAAATGCCACTTTGAGTGCCTTTTAAGAACTCTACAGTGGCCGGTAGTGTGCATTGATGTTCCACTTGTTGTTGTAGTTTTTTTAACATACCGTCACTCAGTGATTCTTTGCTCAAAATCACAATCGGCATCAATAATACTGCCATGCCTTTCTTGCCTGATTCAATATCATTCGCGAGTAGACGCTGCAAAGCACGCTCGTTAGCCAATGCATATATTTTGGCTATACTGAAATACATCACAGCCCAAGTAATAGGGCCGGTAAGATCTAAATAAGTATTGGTAAGGTTAATCACAATATAAGAAATCACCAACAAACCAAGTTGGCTACTACTAAACACAGTCGTCACTTTATCGCGGTCTATATTGCGATAGAACGCCAGAGCCGTGAGCCAAATTAACAGTAAACTCATTAATATATAAGGTGTTTTACCGCGCCATACTTTTAAATAATCATTGTGTTTTATGTTGTCAATCGTGGTGGCTAAAATCTCTACCCCGGGGTGCGCTTTGGCCATTGCGGTGGCTTTGAGGTCGAAAAGTGAGGGCGCAGTAGACCCAATAATGACAATTTTATTAGTAAATTCGTTTGGTGCGCGCTTTTTCACTTTATTCGCCATGTCGGTATATACATCGCTAAAAGTTGCAAATTGATAGGTGAAAGGTTTCCCGCGCCAATTAATCAGCATATCTTGAGGTAGCGTGGCGGCTGGGTTCAATTGTGTAAAATTACCCACGACCAAAGGTAGCGAGGGTATTCTCCAACCATTCTCGTCGTGCCAAAGTCTATATTGCCTAACAATGCCATCGCCATCAGGGTAAATGTTGTGGGTGCCTAAATGTTTGGTGTTGAGCACCGCATCAAAATGCGGCAATACAACGGCGATTGGTTTGCTCGGAGTGGTGGTTAAATTAGAACCGGCAACCTGCGGTATACGATTGATACCAGGAATCATATCCGGTGTGATTTTACTTAAATAATCACTTGCTTCCGACAGCCTTAAGATTGGGAAAAAGGTGTTCGTCGTACCAGCAATCACATCATTAAAATAACTGTCGCTATCGGGGTTATAAACATCTGCATCGCTAAATAAGATATCGAATACAATCGCTTTTGGCTGCTGTGCTTCGATATTCTCTACAAACTCACCGAAGACTTGGCGCGGCCATGGCCAGCGACCATATTCTTTAGCCATTGCGCTTAATGAGGCTTCATTGATATCGACAATGACAATTTCTGGATCAGGTTTAGGCGTGATGATACGGTTCTTGACCATAACATCAAACGCACGGTCGCGCATGTTTTCACCTAAGCGAAACACACTGGCATCAAGCAATACAAGCAACGTTAATAGAACACTTAAATATAAATAAAAATTATTGCTTAGTTTGCGTGTAACGCTTGCTAGCCATTGACTGATGAGAAGTTTGAGTTTGGTCATAAATGATAATGCCGATATGAGTATTGCTTAAAATCATAAATGTTTTTTTGGCATATTGGGGATTTGTTATACTGAAAGCCTAAATAAATACAAATTAAGTGTTTATATTTGCACTTGCAATGCGAACGGATTGCAAGCTCAGTTGAATTTTGCTTAATTGATTAAAGCTGTACTTAATATATTGGAATGAATTTTGAAAGATAAAACGATTGCGATTTTAGAAAATCGTGCTGGTGAGCAACTTGCAGATTTAGTCAGGAAATACGGCGGTACGCCATTTTCTGCCCCTGCTTTAGCCGAGCTTCCAGATATCGACCCTGTATTAATAGCTCAATTGGTGACTGACTGGGATAGCGAATTACCGGACATTTTTATTTTTCAGACGGGTGTCGGCGTTAAAGCTTTATTTGCAACGACGGACTCACTGGGAATCACTGATAAACTTTTGCATATTCTTGCCGCAACTGTAATTGTTGTGCGTGGTCCTAAACCTACGGCAGTGCTTCGTTCACGCAAGGTGCGCATTGATTTTACTGCCAATGAACCTTACACCACAGCTGAAGTACTCAATGAGCTTGATAAAACCTCGATTGCAGGTAAACGAGTAGTCGTGCAGCGTTATGGCGATACTAACTTTGAATTGCAAGCAGCGCTTGAGCAAAGAGGCGCAAAGGTGATAGAAGTTGCCACGTATCGTTGGAGCCTGCCAGAAAATACCAAGCCTATAGTTGATATGATGGATGCATTGGATGCGAATAAGATAGATGTAGTCTGTTTTACTAGCGCATCGCAGGTCTATAATTTATTTACTGTTGCTGAGCAACTTGCCCGTAAAGAGGCGCTGCTAGCAAGCCTTAATAGAAGTTTAATCGCGTCCATTGGCCCCGTTTGCAGCGTTGCGCTGGGCAAGTTTGGTCTTCGTGTCGACATTGAACCAAATCCGCCAAAATTAGGACCTTTTATTACAGCAATCAACAGTAAATTGGCTTAAGTATTAAGCACTATTTAGAAACTTTCATTAAAATTAAGTCACCTTGCTACCATCCATTACCTACCTAGATTTAGAAACAACGGGCGCAACACCACTTAAAGATCGCATCACAGAAATCGCACTTGTGCGTTTTGATAATGGTGTTGAAGTTGCTCGCTGGCAAACATTGGTTAATCCGGAGCAACCTATTCCCTTTTTTATCCAGCAGCTTACGGGAATTGATAATGAAATGGTGGCGGCTGCACCAAAATTTGCCGAGGTAGCGGACAAGTTGTTAAGTTTTTTAGAAGGTTCGGTACTGGCTGCACACAATGTGCGTTTTGATCATGGCTTTATTAAGTCTGAATTTAAAAGGTTGGATTACACATTACGGCAAAAAGTCATTTGCACCGTTAAGCTTTCTCGACTCTTATATCCACAATATCGTAGTCATGGTTTAGATGCAATTATGCTGCGTCACAATATTACGAGCATTGCGCGCCACCGCGCGATGGGCGATGTTGAAAGTATATTGGCTTTTTTAGAATCAGCTAAGCTGGAGCTTGGTGATGCAGCGATTGAGCACGCTGCCGCACAACTCATGCGCGGACCAATCTTGCCGCCGCATTTAGATGCTCACTTACTAGATGATATGCCTGAAACACCAGGCGTCTACTTGTTTTATGGTGATAATGAACAGCTGATTTATATAGGTAAAAGTATTAATATCCGTGCGCGGGTTTTGTCGCATTTTAGTAGTGATCATGCTTCTACCAAAGAGATGCGTATCGGCCAAGAAATTAAGCATGTGGAATGGCTGGAAACCGCGGGTGACTTTAGTGCGCTACTATTAGAATCACGTTTGGTGAAAGAGCGTAAGCCTATCTATAACCGCCAATTGAGAAATGAACGACAATTATGCAGCTGGAAGCTTAATACCAACCCAAAAGCTTCGCCTGTATTGGGGTTAGTGCGTGAGGATGAAATTAACCCTGCAGAGTTAGGTCAATTATTCGGCACTTTTAAAAGTAAGCGTCAAGCGTTAGAAATGTTGCGCAAAGTTTCCGAGGCACATCAGCTTTGCCCTAAAGTGCTGGGGCTTGAATCAGACAAAGGCGCCTGTTTTGCTAGTCAATTGAAACGATGCAAGGGTGTATGTTGTGGGCGGGAAGCACCTGAGATTCATCATTTGCGATTACAGCAAGCACTGGTAGCACAAAAACTAAAAACATGGCCGTTTGCCGGAAAAATTGGTATACGTGAACATAATAATGAAAACAATAAAACTCAAATTCATATATTTGAGTACTGGTGTTATTTAGGTGTTGCTGAAAGTACAGAAGATTTTGCAGAAGTGTCGGTACAAAAAACTGACTTTAAATTTGATTTAGATACTTACAAAATATTGCTTAAAGCCTTTAATAATCCAAAAACAGAAATTGTAAATTTATCTTCTGAAATAGCAGCTTAAATATTGGTTGTAATCAATCCTATTTCGCTCCCCTGTTTTGCATCATTGCACTTCTACATAGGTTACTACCTCCATCATTAAAACAGTCTCTATCGGGTATAATTGATGGCTATGATACAAATTATTATTTTAGTGATTGCACTGGCTATTTTGTTGCTACTTTTGTGGCAAACATGGCGTAACAGTGTGCTTGATAAAAATCTGGTGATTTTGCAGCAATTAGAAGAAAAACATCGCGCAATGTTGTTGGATTTCAACGATGGCTTGAATAAGTTAGGCGATAGGTTAAGTGCCTCATCTAGCGACATTAGTGAACGCCTGCGTATGAGTGTGGCTACAGAATTACAAGCCACGCGAGAGGCTATGCAACAGCTGCAGTTAGCACAAAATGCTAGTTTAGCGCTCACGCGTGAGACCGTACTTGAGAAGCTACACATTACACTTGCCGAGCAAGGTAAAGCTGAGCAGGAGTTGATTCAAACCACTATGCGTAATGCTACCGCCACGCTTACACAAACCATAGAAAATCTTAGCAGAACAGTGGATGGTCGCTTAGAGTTGATTGGCGGCAAAGTGTCTGAACGTTTAGATGAGGGCTTCAAGAAAACCAACGAAACTTTTGTGAGCGTAATGGAACGTCTAGCCACTATTGACGAAGCTCAAAAGAAGATTGATGGTCTAACGGTGAATATGGTCAGCCTGCAAGAGTTGTTGGGCGATAAGCGTAGTCGTGGTGCCTATGGTGAGGTGCAGTTAGAAAGCCTTGTGCGTAATGTGCTGCCTGTGAATACTTTTAGCATGCAGCATACTTTCGAAAACGGCTCCCGTGTGGATTGCGCCCTATTTCTGCCTGAACCTACTGGAACAGTCGCAGTAGATAGTAAATTCCCACTCGAAAACTACCACAGAATGTTTGATAGTAGCTTGAGTGATGCAGAGCAAAATATAGCTAAAAAACAATTCAAAGTGGATATTAAAAAGCATGTTGATGATATTGCTAGCAAGTATATTATCCCTAATGTGACGAGTGATGGTGCGGTCATGTTTATACCTGCTGAGGCAGTATTTGCTGAGATACATGCTTATCATCGAGAAGTGATTGATTACGCCATGATCAAGCGCGTTTGGTTAGTCTCGCCCACTACATTGATGGCGGTACTGAATACCGCGCGCGCAGTGCTTAAAGACGTAGAAATGCGTAAACAGGTCCATATTATTCAATCTGAGTTAGGCAAGCTTAGTAAAGATTTTTCACTATTTGATAAGCGTATGAAAAGCCTTGCCGATCATATTAGGCAAGCGAGTAAAGACGTTGATGAAGTGCATATCAGTAGCAAGAAAATTACAGCCGGGTTTGCCAAGATTGAACGTGTAGAACTTACTGATCAGCCAGCTGGTTTGCTAGAGGCTGATTTACTTGATGTTTTGGATGAACCAGATCTAATAAGCAATAAAGAAGATTAAGTGATTTATATAACAGCTCTTACTTTACGACCATGAAAATTAAAATATTTTATTTCGCAAGGCTTAAAGAAACCCTCAAATTTTCTACCGAAGATTTAGAGTTGCCTGATGATACCTATGCGAGCTCGTTAACCATACTCAAGCTAAAAGCACACTTAGCTAAACGTAGTGATGTTTGGCAGCAAATGTTATTGGGTAAATTGAAGGTTCGCGGTGCAATTAATCATGAATTAGTTGATGATAATGCGCCGATTGCAGACGGCGATGAAGTTGCTTTCTTCCCACCGGTTACTGGTGGTTAAGTTGTAATATTATTGATGACCATACGCGTACAAACTCAAGATTTTGATGCTGGTTTAGAGATTAGCCAGCTACGCAGTGCGCGCAAAGATACTGGCGCTGTAGTGAGCTTTATTGGGCAAGTGCGAGACATCAACGAAGGTGAGACGGTTTCACTGTTAACTCTGGAGCATTACCCAGGCATGACAGAAAAAGCCTTAGAAGCTATTGTCGTGCAGGCTAAAAGTCGCTGGGATATTTTTGATGCTTTGGTTATTCATCGTGTGGGCACGCTACAACCTACAGATCAAATTGTGTTGGTTGCTGTCACTAGTGCTCATCGTGGAGAGGCTTTTAAAGCTTGTGAGTTCATAATGGATTATTTAAAAACTGCAGCGCCGTTTTGGAAAAAAGAAGCGACACGGTTAGGGGATAAAACCATGGAACGTTGGATAGAAGCAAAAGTCAGCGATGATGAAGCGCGACAAAGATGGACCAAGCCTTAAACTGCTTAATATTGTTGACTAACTCAGCCTCACCAGAACAGCATCTCATAATAAAAATTGATTAAAATTTATCTTTAAGAATCTATGTCACAAACCACAACCTTGCATACATTAACGCCGCAGCAATTAACCCTTAATATTTCTGCCGAGCAATTTAGCTTTTCGGATACTTCCGAGCTGATTTTTGCTGAAAACAAAAGTGCACAATATCAAGCTTGGATTGCACAATTCGAGGCTAAAAAAGCCGCTGAATTTGGCTTAAGTATTAGTCAGCCGGGTTTTAATTTGCTGGCATTAGGTGAGCCAGGCACAGGTCGAACTTCATTAATGTTAAGTGCTATGCATGAGGCTTCAACTCAGCAAGTGGTGCCTAGTGATTTAATTGCTTTATATCAATTTGATGTGACTGGAAAGCCACTATTTTTAAAGCTGCCTGCTGGCGTGGGTACTCAATTAAAACTAGCGTTAGATCAATTTGTACGTAACTTAGCTAAAGAGCTAGCCAGCTTACTCGAAGCTAAAGTGAAAGAAAACTCTTTAGCACCTATACAGGCCTTTTTAGAGGTGCAACTCAGCACAATTAAATCTAATGTCACGTCAGTTTTATCCAACAACGAGGCTAATGCAGCATTGAAAAGCTATTTCGAGTTGTTGCAAAAGGACGTGTTAGATTATCTAGAAGCATGGCAACCTAATACTGGTGGTGATGGTGACAATAACTTAGAAGCGCTATTAAGTGAGAGTTTTTTTGGCCGCTATCGCGTCAATGTACTAGTAGAGCATCATATTAGTGAAAACTCTCCTGTACTGTATGACAATGACCCTAGCTTGCAATCACTATTCGGTGGGGTAGAGAGTGCTGGTGACTCTAGTAGCACACCAGATTTTATGCGATTACGTGCAGGTAACTTACTGCGTGCTGATGGTGGTACTTTGCTACTGCATTTGCGTGATATTTTGGCTGATGAATCAAGTGGCTCGCAGCTGCTTGAGAAATTACATCGTTTTTTACGTAACGGTACATTACAGATTGAAGATTTAAGTAGTAGCAGCAGTCAAGGCAGTGGTTTTGTCAGCGCCCAAGTTGCTATTTCGGTATCAGTGAAGTTAGTGTTAGTCGCTACGCGTGAAGATTATTATCAACTGATTGATGACAAAGCTGATTTTTTTAGCTACTTTCCAATCAAAATTGAATTTGCTGAAAAAGTAAAAGCTAGCATCGAAATTTATGCCGCTTATGCAGCTTTTATAGCGCAAAAATGCCAGCAGTTCAATTGCAGTCATTTCTCCGCAGAGGCTGTAGCTACTTTGCTACAAGCCATGCATCGATTACAAGAAGATCAAACACGTATCAGCACACAGTTTGCGGTGCTTGAGAAATTGATCTTAGAAAGTGCCGCCGCGGCAGATTTACGCGGTGCTAAATTAGTGGCCATCGAAGATGTAAAAGCAGCAATTCACCGCAAATACGCTCGTCATAGCTATATTGAAGCGCACATGCGTGATTCAATTGTTGATAACGAGTTGATGATTACCGTGCAAGGTGAGGCAGTAGGGCAGATTAAC
>JBKJRF010000180.1:0-2570 GCA_046594825.1 Methylotenera sp. | reverse complement strand
ATTAAGTCATGAGAGTTCCATCCATTATGACTAGTCACTAGAATCTATAATTGATATGGATGAAAAAAACCCCTGTAAACAGGGGCTTAGTATTTAAATACTTTACATTATTGGTCGTAGGTAACCGTCAAAACGGGATGTCGTCTTCAAAGTCATCAAATCCTGAGCCACTGCTCACTGGTTTAGTAGTTTCAGTAGATGCTTGCTTTGCTGGCGCAGTAGATTGTCGAGCCTGACCTTGATTAGATGGTGCTTGATTATAGCCTTCATCACCACCTCCGCTACTTTGATCTATACCGCCATCGTAACTAGCATTAGAACTACCACCATCACGGCCGCCTAGCATTTGCATTTGGTCTGCAATAATTTCTGTAGTATAGCGATCTTGGCCTTCTTTCGTCTGCCATTTGCGGGTTTGCAAGCGCCCTTCAACATACACTGGACGACCTTTTTTAAGGTACTCACCAGCGATTTCTGCCAACTTGCGGTACATCACAATATTGTGCCATTCTGTGCGCTCTTGTTTTGCGCCAGCTTTGTCTTTCCAACTGTCGGTCGTGGCAATACTAAAGTTACATACTGCTTCGCCATTTGGCATGAATCTAACCTCAGGGTCACGCCCTAAATTGCCCACTAATATCACTTTATTTACTGATGCCATTTTTATCCCCTCAACAATTTGTGCACTAATTTTTCCAACTGGGCTTCATCCCAATGATGCGATTTATCTATTTTTAATATCACCGTGCGCTCTTGCGGCAACACCACGGCCTCAATCACGCCAGCCATATTCGCAAGCTTAGCTCTAATCAAATCGGCATTGTCATTTGTAATGTCGCTACCCGTTTCATCCATGCTGTACATTTTGGTTTTAACCGCTAGCGGTGCTTGCATTGAGTACGCTAGTACTAACCATAAAAACATCATTATGCTACAAAATATGAAGACGCTGGCAAAACCAAAAACATGCGATAAATAACCACCAAATACACCGCCCACAAAAATACCTAATGACTGAGATGTGTTGTAAACACCAATAGCAGTGCCCTTAGCCGCCGCAGGCGCAATTTTGCTAATGATTGAAGGTAATGAAGCTTCGAGCACATTAAATGCAATAAAGTATATAAGGAGCGAAACCACAATACCCCAAAAATGTTGGATTGATGCTGCAAACATTAACTGGGCAACCAACATTAAGGCAATTGCGCTAACAAATACTAACTTGATTTTGGCTTCTTTTTCAGCATAAATAATAGCTGGCACCATAAATACAAAAGAGGCAATTAAAACAGGTAGATATATAAACCAGTGTTGGTTTTCATGCATACCGCTGGATTTGACTATCGCAAACGGCACCACCACGAACATCGCCATTTGTGCAGCATGTAAGGCAAAAATTCCGTAATTTAAACGCAATAATTGCTTATTTTTTAACACATCTTTTAGCTTGGCTGGCGCCGCACTGGCATCAGAGTGGTAATGGCTGTTGATTGGATCAGGCACCACGAATTTAACCACAGCAATAGCCCCAAGAGTGAGCACTGCAGTCAGCGCGAATATACCAGGTACGCCTATCCATTGGTTCAATATAGGGCCGCCTACTAACGAGAGGGCAAAAGCTACACCAATGGTACCGCCTATGGTTGCCATTGCTTTGGTGCGATTTTCATCGCGCGTTAAATCAGCAACTAATGCGGTTACCACGGCTGAAACTGCGCCTGCGCCTTGAATAGCACGACCTAATATAATTGTTTCAATATTGATCGCTAAAGCCGCTACCATACTGCCAACCGCAAAAATAGCCAGACCTATGTAAATGACCCGTTTGCGGCCAAATTTGTCTGATGCCATACCAAAGGGTAACTGAAACATAGCCTGTGTAAGACCATAAGCACCCAAAGCAATGCCTATCATCAAACTACTTGGCTTACTCGGAAGGGTAGATGCATAAATGGCAAAAATCGGTAAAATCAGAAACATACCGAGCATGCGCAAGCCATAAATGGACGCTAAACTAATGGTAGCGCGCATTTCAGCAGGACTCATTTTATCGGTTACGGTCATATCGGCAGAAGATATAATCTTGGTTGAATTGAAGTTGGGTGGATTATTTGTTTGATTATTTAGTAAAGACATTAAAATATTTAAGCTTAAAGCGTAAAAGTAGGTATATTAGCAGGTTGCCCCAATTTTAGTAAAAGTGTGATGGAATTCATCAAAATACGTGGTGCGCGAACGCACAATTTAAAAAATATTTCGCTAGATATTCCACGGAATCAATTAGTAGTGATTACGGGTTTATCAGGTTCGGGTAAGTCTTCACTTGCTTTCGATACACTCTATGCGGAAGGTCAACGACGTTATGTAGAGTCGCTATCGGCTTACGCCCGACAATTTTTGGCGCGTATGGATAAACCTGATGTTGATTTGATTGAAGGTTTGTCACCAGCAATTTCTATTGAGCAGAAGTCTACTTCACATAACCCACGTTCAACCGTTGGTACAGTCACTGAAATTCACGATTATTTGCGCCTGCTTTATGCGCGCGCGGGTGACCCTGAATGCCCAGA
>JBKJRF010000077.1:0-7438 GCA_046594825.1 Methylotenera sp. | reverse complement strand
CCCTTGAGCGCGCTGGCATTACCTGTAACAAAAACGGCATTCCATTTGATGATGAAAAGCCTACGGTAACTTCAGGCGTGCGTTTAGGCACACCTGCGGGTACTACCCGTGGCTTTGGTGAGGCTGAGTTCCGCCAAGTGGGCGAATTGATTTTACAAGTATTCGAAGGTTTGAGAAACAATCCAGATGGTGTTGCTGAAGTTGAAAAACGTGTACGTGGCAAAATTTTAGCATTGTGCCAACAGTTTCCAATTTACTAAATTTACACAAAGAAAACACCATGTCTTCTTTACAGCCAACGACATTGCACACGAATAGCATCGTCATTGATGGCCTTAACATTTCAAAATGGGAGCGTGCCGTTTTTGAAGACATGCAAAAAGGTGGCCTCACGGCTGTTAATTGCACAATTTCAGTTTGGGAAGGCTTTCAGGGCACAGTCGGCAATATCATAGACATGCGCAATTTGATTCACGAAAGCAGTGATTTATTAAGCTTAGTAAGCAGCGTAGATGACATACGTCGCGCCAAGCAAGAAGGCAAAACCGGCATCATTTTAGGTTTCCAGAATGCACATGCTTTTGAGGATAACCTTGGCTATATTGAAGTATTCGCTGACTTAGGCGTACGTGTAGTACAGCTTTGCTACAACACGCAAAACCTGATTGGCACTGGTTGCTATGAGCGTGATGGCGGCTTGTCTGGCTTTGGTCATGAAGTCATCGCCGAGATGAATCGCGTTGGCATCATGGTGGATTTATCGCATGTAGGTGGCAACACCTCGACTGAAGCTATCTTGGCATCTAAAAAACCAGTGTGTTATTCACATTGTTTACCTTCTGGCTTAAAAGAACATCCGCGCAATAAAAGTGACGAGCAACTCAAATTTATCGCTGATCATGGTGGTTTTATTGGTGTGACGATGTTTCCGCCATTTCTTAAACGTGGCAGCAACGCCAATGTAGACGACTATGTTGAAGCTTTTGACTACATCATCAATTTAGTGGGCGACGATTGTGTAGGGATAGGCACAGATTTTACCCAAGGATACGGGAAGCCTTTTTTTGAATGGCTCACGCACGATAAAGGCCGTCATCGTCGTCTGACTGACTTTGGAACCGTCACCAATCCTGAAGGCTTTCGTACCATAGGTGACTTTCCCAACCTGACCAGCGCCATGGAGCGTGCAGGATGGAGTGAGAACCGCATCCGTAAAGTATTAGGTGAAAACTGGCTGCGTATTTTTGGTGAAGTTTGGCTTGTAAATTGATTATCTAGGCGACAAAAATGAAGCGGGAGAAAGCCATGCAACCACAAGTTCCCATTGATGTTGATGAAAAAACTGGTGTCTGGACGACAGATGGCCTGCCTATGCTGTACGTGCCACGCCATTTTTTCAATAATAATCATGTTGCTGTTGAAGAAGTGCTAGGCCGTGAAAAATATGCCGAGATTCTTTACCAAGCTGGTTATAAATCAGCTTTTTACTGGTGTGATAAAGAAGCAGAAACGCATCAATTAAAAGGCATGGCAGTCTACGAACACTATCTACAGCGCCTTTCCCAACGCGGCTGGGGTAAGTTTAGCTTTGATCAAGTAGATGAAGATGCTGCTTATGCAGAAATTAAACTTGAGTACTCATCATTTGTCTTATCTGAAGTAAGCAAGCCTGGGAAACAATGTTATATGTTTGCAGGTTGGTTTGCAGGGGCAATGGATTGGGTCACTCAAAAACAAGGTCGAAAAACGCCTACGCTTTGCTGTGAGACACAATGCGGCGGCGATGGTCATGAACATTGTATTTTTACTGTTAAACCCTTACCCGATATGCAGCACTTTGGAAGAACATAATGCGCTACCCCCTCCTACTTTCACCATTTACACTGAATAAGTTAACACTGCGCAACCGTGTTGTTAGCACAGGTCATGCTGAAGTCTATGCGGAACCTGGTGGCTTACCTGGTGACCGCTATATACGTTATTACGAAGAAAAAGCCAAAGGAGGCATAGGTTTAGCGATTTGTGGCGGGTCTAGCCCAGTTTCTATTACTAGCCCACAAGGTGGATGGAAACCCATCAATCTGACAACAGATAAAATTATCGATCCGCTGGCGCGTCTAGCAGAAACCATGCATCAGCATGGCGCAAAAATCATGATTCAGGCGACGCATATGGGTCGCCGTGCCTCTTACAATGGCGGCGATTGGCCACATCTAGTTTCGCCAAGCGGCATACGTGAGCCAGTGCACCGCGGTAATGCTAAATCAATAGAAATTGAGGAAATCAGCAGTATCATTGCCGATTTTGTAGCCGCAGCTAAACGCGTGCAAGTAGCAGGCATGGATGGCATTGAAATCTCTGCCGCTCACCAGCATTTAATTGACCAGTTTTGGAGTCCGCGTACCAACTTCCGTACCGATAGCTATGGTGGCAGCTTAGAAAACCGCATGCGTTTCGGCACACAAGTACTTACCGCCGTGCGCGAAGCTGTAGGTGCTGATTTTTGTGTAGGTTTGCGTATGTGCGGCGATGAGTTCCATGATGATGGCTTAGACCACGACACACTCAAGCAAATCGCGCAGGCCATGTCTGAAACTGGCCTTATTGATTACATCAACGTGATTGGCTCAGGTGCCGATACTCACAACAAAATTGCTAATTGCATGCCGCCAATGGCGCTGCCCCCAGAGCCATTTGTGCATATCGCAGCTGGCATTAAATCTGTGATTAAAATACCTTTATTACATGCTCAAGGCATACGTGATGCCACTCAGGCTGAACGCATACTAGAAAACGGCTGGGTAGATTTAGTTGGCATGACACGCGCGCACCTTGCTGACCCACATCTGATCAATAAAATACGTGAAGGCCGTGAAGACCAGATTAGGCAATGTGTAGGTGCCAATTACTGTATCGACCGTCAATATCTAGGCCAAGATGTACTGTGCATACAAAATGCCGCCACGTCGCGCGAAGCGACCATGCCGCATATCATTAAAAAAACTACAGGGCCAAAACGCCGTGTAGTGGTAGTTGGTGCAGGCCCAGCTGGACTTGAAGCGGCGCGTGTAGCTGCTGAGCGCGGCCATGATGTGGTGTTATTCGACCGCAACACCAGTGTAGGTGGTCAAGTAAACCTAGCCGCAAAAGTACCGCAACGCGAGCAAATGGCAGGCATCATCCGCTGGTTTGATATGGAAACAAAACGCTTGGGTATAGACCGCAGATTGGGTGTATCCGCAGATGCCGCAGCTATTCTGGCCGAGAAACCAGACATTGTAGTATTAGCTACTGGTGGTCATAGCAACATGGAACAAGTGCCGGCTTGGGGCGTGGCAGAAGGTCTAGCAGTGAGCGCCTGGGATATTCTTTCTGAAAAAGTGGCGCCTGGTAAGAATGTACTGATTTACGACTCTATGAGCACACATGCGGGCTATGGCACGGCCGACTTTATTGCCAGCCGTGGTAGCAATGTTGAAATGGTCACACCTGATGTGAAAATCGCCGATGATGTGGGTGGCACCACCTTCCCTATTTTCTATCGCCGCTTATATGCGCTTGGTATCATCCCGACACCAAATTATTGGCTAGATCGCGTATACGCTGAAGGCGATAAAAAAATCGCCGTGATTCGCAATGAATATACCGAAGAACTAGAAGAGCGCGAAGTTGATCAAGTGGTGATTGAAAATGGCTCTACCCCAAATGATGAGCTTTATTGGGCGCTTAAAGAACGTTCAGCGAATCACGGCCAAACTGATATGAACAAGTTATTTGCTTCAGAGCCACAGCCTGCTTTGTCTACGACATTAACTGATGGCCAATTTCTGTTATATCGCGTAGGTGATTGTATCTCTATGCACAATATTCACGGCGCAATTTACGATGCGCTACGCTTGTGTAAAGACTTTTAATGATGTCAGCGTCTCATATGCTCATGGTGAACTACCTAATCACCCTGCTGTTTTGGCTAGCACTAGCAGCGTTATTAATTGGCCTCTGGCGGCGCACTCAGTTCTGGCGGGCTGGTCGAGCCGCGGCATTTTCATGGTTCGCATTACTGGCAATCCCTAAACGTTATTTTGTGGATTTACATCATGTTGTGGCACGTGAACCATTTATCGCACGCACCCATGTGGCAACCGCTGGCGGTGCTGTTGCAGCGCTCGTTTTAGTCGCAATTAATTATGGGCTGATGCTGTATTCCCACGCACTAAATTGGGCAATATTAGTAGCAACAGCTATTATGTTAGTCGGTGCTTTTTTTGTATGGTTAAGGCGTCAGGCTTTTTATACAAAAGGCGTGCCAGCACGATTATCGCGCGGGGCATGGAGTCGCTTACCTTACACGCTTGCTGCATTCGCACTTGGCTTACTAATGATTAGCCTGCCGGTAGCAGTGCTTTCTGGTGGTGTGGCCATACTCGCATTACTACTACTATTGGCAGGCTCCGCCGAACTGGCGCTAGGCATAGGCTTGGGCGGACCGATGAAACATGCTATTGCCGGCTTGTTGCATTTGGCATTTCATCCGCGTCAGGAGCGTTTCAAAAACCAGCTATCAACTGCACTTAAACCATTAGCCTTAGAAAACAAAGACTACGGTATTAGCAAACCTTCTGATTTTAACTGGAATCAACTACTGAGCTTTGATGCCTGCGTACAATGCGGAAAATGCGAAGCCGCCTGCCCGGCCTTTGCTGCAGGGCAACCGCTTAACCCGAAGAAACTCATCCAAGATTTAGTCGTTGGCCTTTCTCATGATGAAAAGTCAGGCGGTAGCGATGCCAGTTTTGCTGGCAGCCCTTACCCTGGTATAGCGATTGGTGAGCATTCTGGCAGTTTGCATCAAGCCATCGTACCGTCGTTGATTGAAGCTGAAACCCTGTGGACTTGCACAACTTGCAGAGCTTGTGTGCAGGAGTGTCCGATGCTGATTGAGCATGTAGATGCTATCGTTGGCTTACGTCGCAACCTCACTTTAACGCAAGGTGAAGTACCAGGCAGTGCGCCGCAAATATTAGAAAATTTACGCCAAACGGCTACAGTTGGCGGTTATGACCGCAGCGCCCGCTATCATTGGGCCGTTGATTTAGACGTTAAAACTATTGAAGCAAATAAGCCTGTCGATATATTGCTGGTCGCTGGTGAAGGCGCTTTTGATATGCGCTATCAGCGCACTTTGCGTGCTTTGGTCAAACTGCTCAAAGCCGCTAATGTAGATTTTGCCGTGATGGGCGAATTAGAGCGCGACACTGGCGACACCGCAAGGCGGCTCGGTGACGAAGCGACATTCCAAATGTTGGCTAAGCGTAATATAGCCACTTTTAGTACATTATCATTCAAACGCATCGTCACGGCTGACCCTCATGTACTGCATAGCCTCAAAAATGAATACGCTGCATTTGGTGGTCACTACGAAGTGTTGCACCACACTACGCTACTTGCTCAACTGACTGCCAGCGGCCAGTTAAAACTAGGTAAATCTGCCGAAACACGCAAACTCACTTATCACGACCCCTGTTATTTAGGTCGCTACAACGGCGAAACTGAAGCACCACGTGCATTGTTACGCAGCATTGGTCTACAGTTGAATGAAATGGAGCGATCAGGATTGCGTGGTCGCTGTTGTGGCGGTGGCGGTGGCGCTCCATTAACGGATATTCCAGGCAAACAACGTATTCCAGACATTCGTATACAAGACGCACGTACGATTGGTGCAGAAATCGTCGCAGTTGGCTGCCCGCAATGTACGGCTATGTTAGAAGGTGTAGTAGGTGATAGGCCCGATGTATTAGATATTGCTGAATTGATTGAATCTGCCCTTATGTTACCAACAATAGAAGCAGCATTTGAGGCGGTTGTAGCATGAGTATAGATAATTACATAAAACGCATCAATCCACGCCGTGCGTATCTAATCACAGCGGCTGGTATCAAACGCATTACATTAGGTACAACGGCTGATTTTATCGCGCATGAAAAATCAGGTACGCATCAAAATACAAGCAAACCGTTACGTACACCCAAACAACCTAAAACCTATGTTCTAGCCATCGCCCATAGCGATAGAGGCATGCTGGATGATCATGCTCGGCAAGCAATTGCTGCAGCTGCAATTTTGGCTGATACAGACACGGCGGTAGTCGCATTAGTATTGGGAGAATTACGAGAAGACCTTGCCAACGCTGGTGCAGACCAAGTGATAGTAATCCCTGAATTAGATTACCAGCACTTTCAACCCGATGTAGAACTTGCCTGTGTAACAGAAGTGATTACCTCTTTACAGCCCATACGGATATTCATGCCAGATAATTTGATTGGTGATGGTGATTTAGGGCGTCGACTGATAGCGAGCCAACCAGCAAAATCAGCGGTTACCCACGTTGTGGAAATCAATGCAGAACACCTAGCTACCTATCAAACCGGTAACAGCATGTTGGCATTTACAAATTTACCTAATATTGTGCTTCTAGCCCCAGATGCCGTGGATACGCGACTGCCATTTAGTGCAGAAGCAAAGCGCTATGAAGATGCATCAGCGAACCAAATACAACCTGAAAAGCAAGGGCAAGCTAAAAACAAGGCACAATCCAGCCTATTTGGCAGCCCCTATAACACCACTACTTTTGCATACAGCCCTTATCGAAGTCTAGGCATGCAAACGATCTCTGCGGCGCAAATTGCCTTAGAAGAAGCTGACTTTATCCTTTCAGCGGGTAATGGTGTGAATAATGTACCTACCTTCGAAAATTTAGCGCTGTTATTAGACGCAGCCATCGGTGCAAGCCGCGTTGCGGTAGATGACGGTAAATTCACGCGTGACAAGCAAGTCGGTGCGAGCGGGAAAATAGTAAGCGCCAGTACCTATATTGCCATTGGCATATCCGGCGCGGTACAGCATCTGCAAGGTATTAAAGATTGCCGCCATGTGATCGTGATTAATCGCGATGATAGTGCGCCGATAGTAAAACGTGCCGACCTCTCGGTGATCGGCGATGCTGAAGCCATCATGCAAGCCCTTATCACCGCGATTACTGAGGCCAAATTACCAGCGTTACAGGAGGCGGCATGAGTATCCAACGCATCACGACTTTAGTTTCTGCAGGGCTACACCCAGTAAGCGGCGAGCCACGTCATTGCCGTAACGATAGCTTGGCGATGACGCTGGGCTTACAACTTGCAGAATCAGCTTCAGCGCAAATTAAAGTGTTACATGCCGGTGATAAAAATAATCCTGCCTTGGCGGATTATTTAGCACTAGGTGCAAAACAGGTAGATGTTATTCCAGTTGCTACTGATGAGAATATTGTTGATAGTCTTGCCGCCAGTTTAACGAATACTGACTTAATTTTAACCGGTAGCCGCGCAGAAAATGGCGAAGACAGTGGTCTATTACCTTATCAGTTAGCAGCGAAACTTGGCATTCCACTAGTTGC
>JBKJRF010000015.1:0-7412 GCA_046594825.1 Methylotenera sp. | reverse complement strand
AGCGTTTTCGCTTTGGAAGGTGATTCAACAATTAACAGTTTGGACATGAATGCCTAAAAATGGGGTGCAGCAAATGGGATTAAAAGGTAATTACTTGAATGATAACAAGGTAAATGGCTACAGGACAATAACTTAGAGCACATAGTACGTTAATTTACATAAGAGTACTGCTATAAACTCAGTCTTTGGGTGCATTACTTCGTTGCGCGGTACTCGTAGCCTCGCTGTATAGCACATACTATCTCGACTTCTGCGTTCCGTGCGCCTCATACTGCATCCCAAACTCAGAATTTATAGCAGTACGCTTATTTTCTGATGTTGTTTTGTTGCGCGTAGACTCGATTTTTATGCCATCAGTGCTATTTAAACTCAAAGCCGCACCTTCATTAGCAATGTCACCAAACAGCGAATCTTCGTCTTCTGGCTTCGCTTGTGTTAAGTTTTTAAAGTCATATAAATTAAAATCAGCTAAGTGTGAAGGTTCTACATTGCCGATAGCGCGAAAGATATTATTCACGCGCCCTGGCTGTTCACGCTCCCAAGTTTGCAACATGTCTTTTACCTTTTGGCGTTGTAAGTTTTCTTGGCTACCACATAAGTCGCAAGGAATAATTGGGAACTCCATTTGGCGCGCGTAGCTGGCAATATCTTTCTCACTGCAATAAGCTAACGGGCGAATCACAATATTTTGTTTATCATTTGTAGCCAACTTAGGCGGCATAGCCTTCATTTTTGCGCCAAAAAACAGGTTAAGAAATAAAGTCTCTACAATGTCATCACGGTGATGACCAAGTGCGATTTTATTCGCCCCCAATTCTTTTGCTGTGGTGTAAATCACGCCGCGGCGTAAACGTGAGCATAGCGAACAAGTGCTCTTACCTTCAGGTATTTTTTCTTTAACGATAGAATAAGTGTCTGCTTCAACAATACGGTAGTCAATGCCGAGTTTTTCAAAATAAGCAGGCAGAATATCGGCCGGGAAGCCTGGCTGCTTTTGATCTAAATTCATCGCAATGAGCTTGAAATTAATCGGTGCGCGTTCTTGTAGAGCTAACAATATCATCAGCATGGCGTGAGAATCTTTACCGCCGCTCATACACACCAGCACGGTATCACCATCTTCAATCATGTTGTAATCGCCAATAGCTTTGCCTGTAGCGCTTATCAAGCTATTACGTAGCTTGATAAAGTTATTGGAATGGTTTGTCGGTAAGTGTTTTATCATGGTTTTCGAGGCAATTTCTAAAGATTGGTAGAACTTAAAGATTTAAAGACCGTCCGCCATCTACGGCTAATACATGGCCAGTAATAAAGGGTGCATCAACAATTAAAAATTTAACCGCTTTTGCTACGTCTTCTGCTTCACCTACTCGTTTAAGTAATGTTTGGTTTATTACTCGCTGACGATACACTTCGTCGAACTGTGGATTATTCTCAGGCCATTGTACTGGGCCTGGTGCTACTGCATTCACACGGACTTCCGGGCTTAATTCATGTGCTAGGGATTTAGTTAATGTCACTAAACCTGCTTTTGCGACACTATATATAATGTAGCCTTTTTTTGGTCGTTCTACATGCATATCTGTAATATTAATAATGCAACCATGGTTTTTGCGTAATTCAGGTGCTGCAGCCTGCGATAAAAATAATGGTGCTTTTAGATTGCTGCCTATTAAGTCGTGCCATTTGGTTTCGTCGATATCGCCTATTTCACTCGAATAATAAGTTGATGCATTGTTGATTAGTACATCTAAACGCCCAAAATGGTTAATGGTTTCAGCAACTAAATTAGGTAAGCCAGTAATATTCAGTAAATCACCTTGAATAATCGCGACGGAATTAGCGCGCTGCAAACTAAGCTCAGCCTGTAATGCACGCGCCTCCGTAATTGAGCTTCGGTAATGAATCATCAAGTTAAAACCCTCAGCATGCAACTTGCGGCAGATCGCTGCGCCTACACGCTTAGCTCCGCCAGTAATGAGTACCACTTTATTTGTGCTGTTTGTAACCACGTATTATCCAATCTGAATTGTTAACTATTATAATCTAAGTCTATGAGTACATTGCCTACACCATCGTTCGACGCCAAAAAACATAGCCAACAACTTACTAACTTAATTCAACTTGAAATTAAAGAACAAAATGGTTGGTTGAGTTTTGCCAAATTTATGCAACTAGCACTTTATGCGCCAAGCCTGGGTTATTACGCTGCGGGTAGTCAAAAGTTCGGCGATATTAAAAAAGGCGGTGGTGATTTTGTCACCGCGCCACAGATTTCACCGCTGTTTGCGCAAACACTTACCAATCAAATCGTACAAATTTTACAGGTAACTAATGGCAATATTCTTGAATTAGGTGCAGGCACAGGCAAGCTAACGGCAGACATATTGCTCACATTGGCACAGTCAGCGCCAGATTTTAAGGTTGTGCCACCTAAATACTTTATACTAGAAGTAAGTGACCACTTGCGCCAAATTCAGCTAGAAACATTACAAAAAAAATTACCACAAGACTTAATGCAGCGTGTGGAATGGCTCAATGTATTACCTGCTAGCTTTGACGGTGTGATTATTGGCAACGAAGTATTAGATGCAATTCCAGTGCATATTGTACATGTCACAGCAGATGGAATATTTGAGCGCGGTGTAGTAGTGGAAGGTGAAGGGTTTTCTTGGCAAGATAGAGTGCTAACAGAGCAAAGCTTATTGGGCAGGGTTACCAAGCTTAATTTGCCAAAAGGCTATATTACCGAGATTTGCCCAGCTGCTGCTGGTCTAATAGCTAGCCTTGCTGGTGTGCTAGATCATGGCGTGATTCTGATGATTGATTATGGCTTCGCTACGCGTGAGTATTATCACCCACAGCGTAATCAAGGGACGCTCATGTGCCATTATCAACATTATGCACACACCGAACCGCTTATCAATGTCGGTTTGCAAGACATTACAGCGCATGTAGACTTCACGAGCATTGCTCATGCAGGCGTTAACAATGGTTTAACGTTAAATGGTTTTTGTAGCCAAGCACAGTTTTTAATGAATTGCGGTATTTTGGATGTCATGTCGCAAGTATCACCACATGATATGGCGCGTTATGCACCGCTTGCTGCAGCCGCACAAAAACTATTATCCCCTGCTGAAATGGGTGATTTATTTAAGGTAATCGCTTTTAGTAAAAATATAGACACACCTTTGTTAGGCTTTGTAAGTGGCGATAAATCGCACACCTTATAATCTTCAGTCATTCAAATTTCTGTCATTAAAAGTATAATGGCGCTTATGACACAAGATATTAAAACTCAGTTAGATATTCCAGAAGAGCCTGCTAATAAAGAAGATTTAAAAAATCGCCGTATTCGCAGTTTTGTATTAAGGCAAGGTCGAGTCACCAAAGGGCAAGAGCGTGCATTAGAAATTGGGTTGCCAAAATTTGGTATTAACTATGAGCCAAAATTACTTGACCTGAACCAAGCATTCAATCGCCAGAACTCTCCAAAAATACTGGAAATTGGTTTTGGTATGGGCGAAACCACGGCAAAAATCGCACAAACTTTGCCCGATAGTGATTTCTTGGCCGCAGAAGTCCATACACCAGGAGTTGGTGCTTTACTTAAGCTGATTGAAGAGGAAGCGCTCCCTAACATCCGTATTATTCAGTACGATGTAGTAGAGGTACTGCAAAATATGTTGGCAGATGCAAGCCTAGATGGCGTACATATTTTCTTTCCTGATCCTTGGCATAAAAAGCGTCATCATAAACGCAGGCTTATTCAAGCAGGTTTTGTAAAGTTGCTCTGTAGCAAACTTAAAGTAGGTGGTTATTTGCATGTAGCTACCGATTGGCAAGAATATGCTGAATGGGTGTTAGAGGTTTTGAATGCTGAGCCGCAGTTAAAAAATACCGCTGAGAACTATGCAGCCAAACCTAGCTATAGGCCACTAACCAAATTTGAAAATCGTGGGTTGAAGCTTGGGCATGGGGTATGGGATATGGTGTTTACACGCAAGTAAATACCTAGCTTTTTTGTTATAACGTTTGAGTGAAGGGCGCGGCTGTTGGGCCACTGCTTGAGCGAGGGGTTAGAGCGCATCTATCAGCAGGGCTAGCGAACTGTTGAGACTACGTGGGCCTGAATTCGGCCCTCAACTCTGTGTGAACCGAATTGCCTTGCAATTGCCGCCGCGGCCTTTGCTGTTGTCTCTTCGAGGCTTATGGTGCCACGTGCCTCGATCTCGTTCCGGGGGGGTGTGCCCTGGCAGTACGCAATTGCGGGGATGCGTGGTGAGTCCGCGACGCTAAGTCGCGTGACGGTATCGAAGGTTGCTGGTGTAGTGAAGCCACCATGCACAAGATCTCTGCCGATGGCCGCTTGATCATGGTAACCATAAGGTGTCCGGGCCAAGAACCGAGGAGGATCGCCTGGGAACACTTCAGCAAGGGCGGCGGTCACTGCTTCGGCAAAGTCGTTCTGCTCGATCCGATCCCATACGTTGAAGATGAACGTTCCGCCCGGCCGAAGTACGCGGCGTGCTTCCGCCATTGCGACAGCCTTGTCGGGGAAGAACATTACCCCGAATTGGCAAACGACTACGTCAAAGACTTCATCTATAAACGGAAGCCTCATTGCATCGGCGTGGTCAAGCATCGGTTGGCTGAGATCCGTTGCAACAATCGACGTTGCGGCCGAGAGTGTGGCTGCAAGTTCACGCGTGACAACACCGGTGCCCGCCGCGACCTCGAGCACGCTGGACGGCTGAAGCTTGGCGACGCGCGTAGCCATCTCCTTTGCATGCGGTTCGAAGATGAGCGGGACGAGATAGTGCTCATAGAGCTGCGGAATGGAACCAGAAAACGACCGATCAGTGTTATTTGGATTCATGTGGTGGACCCTCGATGCGCGCGTTGATGCGCTCTAACGTTTGACATAAGGGGCTGTGAAGCAGTCCCGCTTGATGGATGGGTTAGGTATTAGATACCAGGACGGAAACATAGCTCTTCAGTTGCCTTCATGATTTTGATTTCTGGAATAGTGTACGTGTGGTCATTGATGACAATTTTAGGGAATTGAAAAATTTTAGGCGTTGCTTCTAAATAAGATTCTGTTTCTATCGTAACAAAATAGCCATCATCTGGTTGTGTGGGCATTTTCGCGAATTTGGGTATTTGGAAAATGTTTGTTTGTGAAAGTGAGCTTGCATCGAGCTCAATGAGTTTGTCGTTTTCGAAGTTTGGTTTTATTTTTTTAGGATTTCCCCAGACGACTATGTATAAATTATTGTTTCCATACTTCACACCGCCTCTCCAGTTAAAGGAAACTCTAATGCCATTTTCAAGTTCGATTAAGTTAGCAGTAGGCACAGCTGACTGATAAGTTTTTACCTCTTTTGGAATATTGATGAGTGTTTTCTTTAGATGGGTTACTGGTCCACAACTAGAACAGCCAGCTAATAATAAACTTATTGAAAACAAAAAAATGTAAATTTTCGCCATTTAATACCTAACGTTTGACATAAGGGGCATGCTTTAGCGTGTCCCGTTTGAAGGATGGATTAGTTGTGAATGTCATTTTTGTAAAAAGACTTCCAACTTTCCTGTAGAAAACCCAGCACTTCTTCTTTGGCCAGCACCACCTGGTAATGTTACAAATCCCCCACCATTAACCGGAATTGTTAGGCCTGGATAATTTTGTGCGTCAAAACGAAATTCACCTACTTTGTTTAGTGGGGTATGAATTACAATATATTTCGCATTTGAAGGGATTTGAGAGTAAACAACAACCCCAGAACATACATTTTTCTCGCACCATGCTGGTGGATGATTTTCATTAATGGTAATAATTGCATCCCAATTTTTATCTAAAAAAGTAATGGCGGGATGAAAGTACGGTGACCAAGATTTTCCGTTTGCGAAAACATTAGTGATTGGAATGATTGCTCTAACTACAATATTAATTTTTTCAGGCATATCAGAGGGTAAAGTGAAGGCTCGAAAGCGGCTTTTTCCCAGAGGAAATTCAAATATTGGATCTTGGTTGACTATTTCAAACTCAAATTTTTCTTTTGGCAACTCCACAAAAGACATTTCAGAATATTTACTACAACAAACCATCGTTTGAGAAAGTTGATCTTTTTGGCCGTCTAGGTTCGCACAACTGCTAAGAAAGATTATTGATAAAAAAGTTAATCTTGATAAATAAAGCTTCAATTAAATTTCCTCAGTTTAAAAAATATTACTTAATTTAGCTCACGTTTGACATTAGGGGCTTACGTTCGCAAGTCCCGCTTGATGGATGGGTTAGGTATAAGTTTCATTTTCCACACCCGCTGCTTTTTGCCATTCCAGCCTGCCCAAGCATAGATAAACTTGGAGTGTCTCCCATTTCTTGTGCATACCAAACTAAAACGCAATCTCCAATTTTAAATGACTCTTTATTTGCAACTTCTAGTGTAATGTTTTCGTTGATTTTAACGAAATATATTGGAAACCCTGAATAATTAGAACCGAAAATGGATTCCACTAAATCGACTACTGGCATTCCCGTTGTGGCACTTCCTCTTTGACTCGAGTTCACTGATTCAATTTTGTTAATGACTCCTTGAACTTTTTTTATTCCTTCTGCATTTGGATTTGGAATGTCTTCGGCCTTAGAGATAATAGGAAGAAAAATTAAAAATAATAAATTGAGTAGTTTATTCATAGTAATACATACCTAACGTTTGACATAAGGGGCACGCTTTAGCGTGTCCCGCTTGATGGATGGGTTAGAGGGCGACGTTCGTACCAACTGTGCATCCCCTTCAGATTGCCAAGGTAAGAACGCTCATTAGTTTCTATCACCGATTGCAGTGTGAAATCAAAAGAAACAACTTTCTTTCGGTTGGTAGCAATTCGGTCAGTTTTGATTTCAGCCTTAACAGTTACCAGCTTGATGTCTTCGGGTGAAATATTGGATACCTTAAGGCGATTAAAAAACCATGCTTGAAGTTCTTTTGCGATACCTAATTCAATAATGCCAGCTAGGCTATGAACTGAAGTTCCTACAAGAACGTTGACTGAGAGTTCACCGTCTGGGAGATCAGCTATTGCCTCAAGGTCTTCACCCATGCGCCAACCTACCAACATTGAGCAGAGATTATTGGAATAATTGAAGAATTTTACGCCGCACTATCTAGCCCTCTAACGTTTGACATAAGGGGCGACGTTAGTCGTCCCGCTTGATGGATGGGTTAGGGATGGATATGTCGCCAGAGGAGATGCGTTGGATTGGAATTGCATGTTTTTGGGTAAGTGGGGCATTTTTCGGCATGGGAATAGAAGAAAAATTACTTGCCCCACGTAAGCGTAAAAAACAGAGCAGCAATGGCAACAACCATTGTCCAGAACCATTGCCAATTAGCAAAATAAAAGGATTT
>JBKJRF010000151.1:0-17839 GCA_046594825.1 Methylotenera sp. | reverse complement strand
CCCATGGTTGACCAGCAACATATTTAGACTCAACTGGCTCGTAGGTCATACAAACGTGGTTAAGTGGTGTATACATTAAACCAGTTTTTGGTGAGTAAGCAGCTGGTTGTTGATCTTTAGTACTTAATGCAGCTGGGCAAACGCCTTTAGCATTGTAGTCTTGGTGTGTTGAAGCTGTTGCTAATTTAGCTGGCACGCCAGATTTTAAATCAACGCCTGATGCCCAGTTAACGAATGGATGTACTTTTTCTGCAGCAATCAATGTACCGTTGCCAGCATTCCAAGTGTATGCAAAACCGTTACGGTCATGGTGCCAAGCATATGTTTTGCCACCTTTGTCGAATAAGATTACTTCGTTAATACCATCATAATCCCACTCATCGTGTGGAGTCATTTGCATGCCCCATTTAGCGATACCAGTATCTAAGTCACGTGCGAAAATAGTCATAGACCATTTGTTATCGCCTGGACGGACATCTGGGTTCCATACTGATGGGTTACCTGTTCCGTAATACACTAAGTTTGTACGTGCATCATATGGCCACCAGCCCCATGTAGAGCCGCCGCCATGTTGCCAACCATCTTTAACTGCTTGCGGTTTTAACCATGTACGTGTGCCTAGTTCTTTTTCGCCACCTTTGATTTCACTATTTGCAAGCGCTTTGAAAGAACCGCCTTGTTTGTTACCACCGTTCACATCAGCATAAACTGATAGAGCGCTGTATAGTGGGTTTGCTGAGTTAAAATCAGAACCTAGCATAACTTCAGAATCAGGACCTGTGCTGTAAGCTTTCCATGCTAATGTACCGTCTTTGATGTTGTACGCAGCTAAGAAGCAACGAACACCGAATTCAGCACCTGAACAACCAGTTAAAACTTTATCTTTACGAACTTGTGGTGCGTTAGTGTTAGTAGCGCCGACTTTTGGATCGTTTACTAATACTGACCATACTTTAGCACCTGTTTTAGCGTCTAAAGCAACCAAGTTACCATCATTTTGTTGTAGATAGATTTTACCGTCGCCGTAGCCTAAACCACGTGAAACGTTATCGCAACATAATACAGCTTGTACTGATGGATCTTGTTTTGGGAAATATGACCATACGATTTTTTGGTTATCGTCAAGATTTAAAGCATATACATTGTTTGGGAACGCTGTATGTACATACATCATGTTACCAACAACTACAGGTGAACCTTCGTGACCACGGTTTACACCAGTAGCGAATGTCCATGCTGCTTTAAGATTTTTAACGTTACCTTTGTTGACTTGTGACAAAGCACTGTGTGCTTGGTTCATGTAGCCACCACGTGGATCAGCCCAGTTATTTGCATTTGCAATCGCTGCTTCTTGGTCCGCTGCTGCTGATGCAACTAGTGGCATTGCCACTGATAAACCAGCTACTAAACCTAGCGCTAATTTAATTTTGTTAACTTGCATTTTAATCTCCAAAGTTATACTACTAAGGGTTTATAAAACAATGTCGCTTGCTTATTAAATACGACTTTTGTTAAAGTTTTTTGATGTAATCTCAAAATTTCCAACAAATCTTTATAGTTAACAAGTAACATTATTTCCATCACATTTCCATGTGCGTACAGAACTATATTCTACTCACACACGAATTGCAATACATTAGTTACAATTTATTTACAATTAGTTCTATATTTATATAAATGAGTGTTTTGGCTGCTATTTCAAAATGCTAGGATATATAGAAATACCTTTTAAAATCAAATAGAAAGATTCATTTTATTTATGCAAAACACCACTTACAATTTGTATCCTGAACTAGACGTTTACGAAAAAAACCTCTTAAAAGTCGATGATTTGCATGAGATTTATTATGAAGTATGTGGGAACCCAAAGGGTAAGCCTGTAGTTTTTTTACATGGTGGTCCAGGTAGCGGTTGCAACCCAACACAGCGTCGATTTTTTGATCCAAGCCATTATCGTATTGTTTTAATCGATCAGCGTGGCTGTGGTCGTAGTACACCACAAGGCGAGACGCAGCGAAACACTACTGTAGATTTAGTGTCTGACATTGACACCATCCGTAAAGCTTTAAATATTGAGCAATGGCTAGTGTTTGGCGGTTCATGGGGCAGTACGCTGGCACTTAGCTATGCTTTAGCCTTTCCACAACATGTAACTGGCCTTATATTACGCGGCATATTCTTAAGCCGCCCTTCAGAGCTCAATTGGTTTTTAGGTGATGTTGCTCATTTTTACCCAGAAGTTTGGCATACACTTATCTCTTACTTACCAATCAATGAACGTAATAATGTATTAAGTGCCTATCACCAACGTATATTTAGTCGCGACAGTGCAGTGAATATTCCTGCTGCCGAACAATGGAACGCATTTGAAAACGCTATCATGCGCTTAGTACCTAATGAACCTAAAGCTGCAGATAGTAAAGATACGAAAACCAGCCTATCACCTACAGAACAGGGTGCCATCGAAGTGGCAAGGGCACGTGTGCAAATTCATTATATTCAACATAATTGTTTCGTAGATGGTGAAGTAATGTTGAAGGGTGTTGCCAAGCTAGCACATATCCCCACTGTTATCGTGCAAGGTCGTTATGATATGGTGTGTCCACCTAAGAGTGCTTGGGAACTCAGCCTTGCCATGCCACATGCGGAATTTCATATTGTTCAGGATGCCGGGCACTCAGCAATGGAAGTAGGCGTGACCTCTGCTTTAGTAGCTGCCACTGAAAAATTCAAGTCCCTATAAAAATATAGTTTTATAAAGTAAATTAAGTACTGGTATGGACAAAATAACTGACTCATCCAAACAAAACTCTAAGTTTCAGGCTAGCTTACAAAATGTCATCCATAGGCCGCGCGAGGTATATGCCAAGCAACGCTACAACACGCCTTTGTTTGTAATGCATGAAACCTTAAGTGCATTTGGACGGCACAATGCACTTGGCTTATCTGCATCATTGTCTTTTTATGCCATGTTCGCACTCATTCCACTGGTGTTATTGATGTTTTTTTTGTTAAGTCATTTAGTGCTTACATCAGATTACGCTATTGTAAAGCTGGCTATTATTACGGGCAATTTGGTTCCAAAGTTAAGTAACACCATTATGGTAGAGGTGTATAACGCCGCACAGCATAAGGCAGCTTGGGGTACAGTAGGTTTATTTGTCTTGCTGTGGGCAGTCACACCATTAGCAGGCGCAATGCGATCTACCTTTTACAGCATTACCGCGCTAGTCGAGGCGCCATCATTTATCCGCCGTAAAATTAAAGACATCATCGCTGTCGTCGGCATGCTGCTGCTATTCTTTTTATTTACGTTTGCAGGCTTGGTGTTAGATAAAGTCATGGCATTTATAGGTGTTGGTACGCAATATCTACAATATGACATTATTACCTCAGCCACTTCTTTGGCACTAACCACATTGCTTATTGCAATATTCTATTTCGTATTTTTTCCAGTGCGGCTATATATAAAGCATATTTTAATTGGTGCATTATTTACTGCGATTCTTTGGCTACTGATGCGTCCAGCTTTTAGTTTATTTTTGTCCGTCAACGAATCTTATGGATCGGTATTTGGCAGCATGAAAAACCTATTCATCTCCATCACTTGGTTATATTTTAATTTTGCAGTGTTCCTCCTTGGCACTGAACTTATCGCCACTTTACGCAAAAAAGATGTGTTGCTGCTCAAAGGCCTATTTGGCGATAATCCTCCACAAAATCAATCCAAACTTCAATCTAACTATATGCAAAAATTGATGCAGCGTTATGGAAAAACCTATCAGCAAGGTGACCATGTCTTTGACCAAGGCGACGAAGTGCGAAACCTATACTTTATGATAGATGGACAAGTGCAGTTAATGCAGCAAAACAAAGTGATTCGCACCATTGAAGCTGGTGATTATTTTGGCGAGTTGGCACTACTTACTAATATGCCAACCATTGCTGATGCTGTTGTAACCTCTGAACAAGCTAATGTCGTGCTCATTTACCCTGATAACATTGAAACACTGCTATTAGATGAGCCCAAAGTAGCGATGCAGTTTTTACGTAATATGGCAGCGCGATTACAAATGAACCATGAGTAATTACAAAGACACAGTGATTAGTTTTGCTCTAAAATTACGTCAATTCGATATTAAGTGACATTAGTAATGGCCATTCAACAAGTTAAGCAACCCTCACAATTAGAAATACAACCTGTGCTTAATATGTTAAATATGGGCAAATTGGCAGATGCAGAAGCAGCCGCAAAAAAACTGGTGACTCGCTTCCCCAACACCTTTATCTTGCATCATGTAATGGGTATTGCACAGGATGGGCTACTTAAATTTGCAGATGCTGTTGAAAGCTATAGCAAGGCACTTGCATTACAACCGAATACGCCAGACATACATTTTAATTTAGGTATTGCGCTTACAAACATCGGCCGGCTAGATGATGCCGTCAACAGCTATCGCAAAGCAATTACCTTAAAACCACAGTTTTTTGAAGCCTATGGTAACTTAGGCACCGTATTACAAAAACAAGGCAAGCTTGAAGAAGCCATCACCAGTTACAAGCGTGGCTTAAGCATCAATCCGCAAGATGCGCGTGGTCATTTTAACTTAGGTACCGCTTTACGAGATAATGGCAACCTAGAGGCTGCAGTCCAGCGCTACCAGCAAGCCATTCAGCTATTTCCTAATTACACTGATGCACATAACAACTTAGGTGAAACATTACGCGATCAAGGCAATATGGAAGCTGCGATTGTGAGTTACCAACATGCTTTAGTACTTAACCCTCAGCACCCTCAAGCCAATTACAATATGGCCGAGTTTTTATACTTGGCAAAACGTTTTGACGAAGCTATTCCATTTTTTGAAACCTCACAATTAGATGATTGGCAGGCACGCAGTCTCTATTGCTTATATAAAGCGGAACGGTTTGATGAGTTTAAAGCCAAGTTAGATACCTTGGCTGCAACAACCCAGCACATCTCACCATTTATCGCGACACTAGCTACTCACTACGCAATCAATTTTGGCATAGAAAACCCTTACAACTTTTGCAAAAATGGTTTTGATTTTGTTTATCAGCAAAGCATTTCAGAACTTGCTAAACCTAATAGTGAGTTACGTAAAAGTTTATTACATGATATTAACAACACTGAAATTGCTGAACGCAAACAAGGTATGTTGCATTTCGGCACACAGTCAGCAGGCAATTTGTTCAAGCGTCCTGAAGCTTCTTTCAGAACATTATCTGAACTCATAAAGCAAGAGTTTATCAACTACCAAAATCGCTATGTTGGAGCAAGTTGTGAACTGATTAAGTCATTCCCCAGCACCCTAGAATTTACCAGCTCTTGGTACGTAAAAATGCATCAGGGCGGGCATCTAGACCCACATATTCATGAAATTGGCTGGATTAGTGGTGCGGTTTATTTGTCGATGCCAAAGGATAAACAACATCCTGATGAAGGTTGTTTTGAATACGGCGTGCATGGTGACAATTACCCACAAAAACACAATAACTTTCCGGCAGAGTTAGTTGCACCTAATGTAGGTGATATTGTGCTGTTTCCATCATCACTATTTCACAGAACCGTTCCGTTCAATTCAAACGAAGAGCGTATTTGCATTGCGTTTGACCTCAAGCCAACACCCAAATGGGGATGAAAAATAGTTGTTAATCTATAATATAAATGTGTCAAAATTGTCCACTTGGTTGACGAAATTTGGACTATTAAATTTCAATATCAACAAAAAAGTGCTCGACTAGAAATTAGAGTTGTTGCCTTATTTTTTTGTTTATATTTTCTTACCAATTGATTTTATTAAAGAATTTTATTCTTTCGCACTTAGTTTCTTGTCTCGCTATTTTTTTATTAAATTGGCTTAAATATTGCAGCACTTAAATTAAATATAAGTTTCCAACAAACTTATATCAGGGTAAATAATAATGACAAATGCACATTTATTTGATGATTGCTCGGTATTAATTATTGATGATCAATCAACTAGTAGAACAATACTTTCGCATGTAGTAAAAAGTATTAACCCTAGAACTAGTTTAGTTGAAAAAACCAACCCTACAGAAGCCTTAGAATGGGCTACTGAGCATACCGCAGACTTAGTACTTGTAGATTATGTGATGCCAGAAATGAATGGGGTCGAATTTGTACGTTTACTTAAAACATTGCCACAGTATAAATTTGTTCCTGTGATTATGATCACCATCAAAAAAGATGCTGAAACCCGTTATGCCGCACTAGATGCTGGTGTGGCCGACTTTTTAAGTAAACCAGTTGATGTATATGAATGCACAGCACGGAGTAAAAACTTACTTACCATGCGCCAACAGCATATTGCTCTTCAGACCAAAAGTAATTTGCTTGAAAGTTTAGTAAAAGCAGCTACAACTGACATTAAAGCACGCGAAAAAGAAACTTTAATGCGGCTCGCACGTGCTGGGGAACATAAGGATTACGATACAGCGATGCATTTACAACGCATGTCGCTTTATAGCAGGGCGATTGCAGAAGCAATTGGCTTCAATGAAGAAGATACCGAAATTATTGAACTTGCTTCACCACTACATGACATTGGTAAAATTGGCATTCCCGACAGCATCTTACTTAAGAAAGGTCCTCTGGACCCAGAAGAACTAAAAAATATGCGTAAACATCCACTCATTGGATATGAAATTTTGCAAGATAGCCCATCTAAATATCTACAAAAAGGTGGCGAAATTGCATTAGCCCATCATGAGAAATTTGATGGTAGCGGTTATCCATATGGATTAAAGGGTAATGACATTCCGCTTTCTGCCCGCATTGTAGCTGTTGCAGATGTTTTTGACGCGCTTACCAGCGTACGTCCATATAAAGCGGCGTGGAGTATTGATAAAGCACTTGAGTATATCCGTGATGAAAGCGGCAAGCACTTTGACCCAGAGCTAGTAAAGGTCATGTTGTCAATGCGAAGCGTCATTGAAAAAATCTATAATGAACATTCGGATGTAGCACATTAGTTATGATGAAAGTCAGTGATATTCGTAGTGCAACAAAATTTAGACAAACAGCTTTGCTGATTGATGACCAGCCTACTGTATTGGATATTCATGCGGCAATTTTGAAATCACTCAAAATGAATCTCAAAATCGTGAAAATGACAGATCCTATCGAAGCCTTGGATTGGATGAAAAATAAACAAGTAGATTTAATTATTACAGATTTTCGTATGCACCAAATGGACGGCATGCAATTTGTAATGGCGATTAAAAAAGCATGCAATATTTTACTAGGCTCTATCATTGTAGTGACTGTACTGAAAGATAAAATCATCCACCAAGAACTACTTTCAGCTGGTGCCGCAGCATGTTTAACCAAACCAGCAAAAACACAAGAATTAGCGAAAGTTGCAAAAACCTTGCTTGAACAAAGCAAGCAACATTACAGCTTAGGGCTGATTGATTAACGGACAAATATGCTAACGTTATTTAAAAATTGGTATAGAAATGCTGCGACCCATTGCGATCCATTAGAGCTTGAACAAGCTGCTGTAAGGATAGTTGTCGGCATTGCAATTCTTTGTCTTGTTATCTACAGCTATCTCAGTCAATCATTAAGCCAACAAGAGTATGTTGCTTTTAAAATTGATTTAATTTTTGAAATACTTGCAATCGCACTCATATACGCAATTATAAAAAATAAATTCAACCCCATCCATCGCAGACTAATGGGAGCATGGCTAGATATGGGTGCGGCATCAACTTTCATGGCACTCACTGCTGATATTGGCGTGATGATCGTTGCGGTTTACTTATGGGTAATTTTTGGCAATGGATTCAGGTATGGAAAAAAATATCTTTATCATGCACAAATTCTTGGTATTGTAGGTTTTCTAATTGCGACAAATTTTAGCCCGTATTGGCAAAACCATCAAACAATTGGCTATAGCCTTATTGTGATGTTAATTGCTTTACCACTATATGTTGCAAAACTTATCACTCGCTTGCATGAAGCAAGATATAAAGTTGAAATAGAGCGACAAAAAGCTGCTGAAGCCAGCCTGGCCAAAACACGATTTGTTGCGAATATGAGTCATGAAATTCGCACCCCACTCAACGGCATTATTGGTATTAGTACTTTGTTTAGAACCACACCACTTAACGCTGACCAACAAGACTTACTTCAAACTCTAGAAAGTCCATCTAAATTACTGCTTTCACTCTTAAATAATGTATTAGATTTTACAAAAATTGAAGAGCGTAAATTTACCATTGAAAATGTCGCATTTTGTCCTAAAGAAGCGGTACACGATACACTAGAAATTTTCCGCTCACAATCAAATGCTAAGGGCATTAAATTAGGGGCTAGTATCTCAGAATCACTGAGTACTTTAAAAGGTGATGCCTTTGTATTACGCCAAATACTAGCTAATTTAATGGGGAATGCTGTCAAGTTTACCCAAAGTGGTAGTGTTACAATTTCGGCCACCGTATTACATGACGATCCAGAGAAATCTACCGTAAGTTTTGAAGTGGCTGACACTGGTGAGGGTATACCTACCAATAAACAAAATACAATTTTTGAAAGCTTTACTCAAGCAGACTCTTCTACAACTCGAAAATTTGGTGGTAGTGGCTTAGGGCTTACAATTGCAAAGCACATGGTAGAAGCGATAGGCGGTACTTTAAATTTTCAAAGTACCGAAGGTGTGGGTAGCCGTTTTTGGTTTGTACTTACACTAGAAAAAAATGTTCCTATCGAATCTACAGCCGAAAAACTGGATTCTACATTGGTCTTACCAGTTGCGAGAGTAAGAGTTGGCACCAATATTGATGCGCTTAATATTTTGGTTTGTGAAGACGACAGTACAAACCAAAAAATACTCATACGCTTATTATCTTTACCTGGCCATAAAATTGAACTTGCATCTAATGGTGATGAGATGCTGGATGCACTTGAACAAAGAAAATTTGATTTAGTAATATCCGATCTAAATATGGCTAGAATAAGTGGTACCGATGCATTAAAACTCTACAGGTTTACAGAGCCTAATGATAAAGTTACACGCTTTATTTTATTTACTGCTGATGCCACACTGTCTGCTAGACAAGCAGCTACAGAAGCTGGATTTGATGCATTCTTAGCTAAACCAGTAGATGCTACAACTTTATTTACTACTATTGAAAATATACTCAATCTGCCAGCTAACACAGCTACAAGATGGATGAATGGTGCACTTAATAATCCAGTAAATGTAGCAACGGCTCTTAAAGCAAACAATACATCGTTAGATTTAGGTACGTTAAAAGAACTTGAAAAAATTGGTGCAGGTGATGATTTATTTATGCATAGACTGCTAAGAAATTACTTAGCAGATTGTGTTAAATTAATTGATAAAATTGAGCTTACTGTTAAGCAGAAACGTTATGGTGAGTTGCATGATTACTGCCATGCCTTAAAAGGAAACAGCTTAAGTGTAGGTGCATTGCAACTTGCCAAAACAACAGAAATAATTGGTCAAATGACTCCCTCAACATCGTCAAATGAGGCGATTGAACTACTCAACAGCTTAAATACTGAATTTTCTAAGCTAACAGTCTCCGTTGAAGACTACCTCAGACGTCCTGAAGCAGTCTTAAATAAATGAATTCATTTTAAGCTGATTGCTTTTCATTGATTTGAGAAACATCAGTACTTACTTTCGAATTCTGTGCACGTACTAAACGCTCCATTACTTTTAAATTACGTTCGTCTAAGCGAAGTGCTGCATCAACCCAGATTTCGGTGATTTCATAAAGCTCTGTATTGGTCAGTGGATTCACACGTTGTTTTGCTTGATTGATGGCTTGGAAAGAATTAAGTGAGCGATGATGTTTTTTAATCCAGTGATTTAGTGCATATTCACCTTGCCCATCTTCCGCTAATACGTCTACAACACCCATTTTATAGAGCTCTTCACCTGTATATATTTTTCCAGAGCGTACCATTTGTTCGGCAGTATGCATGCCAACTTTACGAGAGAGAAAACTCAATGCACCCATACCTGGGAATAGGTTAAATAAGACTTCAGGTAGACCCATCACAGCACTCTTCTCTGCAATAAGAATATGTGCCGATAATGCTGATTCAAAACCACCACCCATCGCTTGGCCTTGCACCAACGCAATAGTCGTAATTGGGGCACGCATACTATAGAAAGTCCATAAATTTTCTATGCAAAGTTTGGCATAAGCGAGTAAATGCTCTCTGTCTTGCGCCATAATCAACTCTTTAAATACCGACAGATCACCGCCCAAGTTAAATACGCCTTCTATACTTGATGCCAATACCAAGTAATTAACTTGCTCTGCCTTGCCTTCTGAAATGATGTGACCTTGTGAATTTTGCAAATAAGTATGATGTTGCAATAAATCATTCAGACAAATTTTGTTGAAGCAAGGCCTAGGCTCTGGCTGCATTATTGACCACATCACGCCAAATTCATTATCAAAACGTGTGCTGATTTGTTGAAATTTTGATGTACTTAACTGATGAAAATCTACGACTGCGTTCATGCTATCTCTCCTTGTTGAATTGATTAATCAAATTAAAAACTTAGTTTATGCGAACAACTATAGTCTCAACATCAATTCATCTCAAGATAAATGCATTTGTTACTTAAAAAATATTAATAAGTTTTTAAGTTTATATCCGGTATTACTTTAAAAATCTTGCTTTAAGGATGTATGAAAGTTAAATTTAGTTTTATTTCCTAGCTTTATTTGGGCTAGTTTTCATAGCCAATTTACTCACCTTCCCCTCAAAATCTAGCCATTGCTGATTATCGTAATCGTATAATTTACAATGACTTTTTACTTCTCTGAGCCATGCAAATGTGAACCATTCTGAAACCGCTTGTTCACCTATTATTAGATTAAGTTTTTCTTGTGCTTCTGGCAATTTGTAACATGGAATTCCTATATGTGCATGATGCGCAGCATGGTCGTAGACATGATGCATCAATAAAGATAAAAATTTAGGGAACTTCAGTTGTACAGAAATATAATCTTGACGTCCCTCAGCATTGCGATCTGGCTTACTATTGAACCAGATGACCCTTGGATGTGTATGTTGCACAAAAACGGTAAATGCAAAAAATGATTGAAATATATAGAATGGAATTAAAAATCCACAGAAAATAGCTGTTATTGCACTGGTTTGGGAATACAAAGGTGCATTTATTAATAGCGTAATAAACCCAAAGAAATATATGACTAGATATATTGTATGTGGCCATGCAGCTCGCTGAACATGTTTAGGCATGCGGTCACGTGGGAAGAATTTCACTTGCCACCACCGCTCAAAAATATAGTAAATACCAAAAGACCATAAAGAGGTTGAGCGATAAAAACGATATTTGAATTGTTGCCAAGCAGTCAGGTTTTGATATTCAAGCACTGAAAGAGGTGTGTAGGAATCCGGGTGTAACTCATTGGTATTGTGATGGTGTAAATTATGATGATCATAAATCCACAGCCGATAATTAAAAAGACCAGGGGTAAACGAGGCAATAGCGATCCATTTGTTAAGAAGGCGTGATTTAGTCAGTATATTGTGCGCTGCATCATGACCTAAAGTTGCTAAGTTAGCCATTTTTGCACCAGCAAAGATGCCCGCAATTATTTTTAGCGCTAGCCATGGTACAAACAATACTGCAGCAATAGCAGCAATATAACTTACGATGTCAATTACAAAAATTATCAAGCCAGCGCTAGTTGCTGGCGTTGCATATTCTGACAATGCCTTACGTACTTCTTTTGCGGAGGGTGCTGCAATCAATTTTCTAATCCCCTGTTTGGAACAAATAATTTATTTCAAGATGACTCAACTAAAATGAATAAGTATATTGAGCACTTAATATATTCGCATAATTATCGTAATTACCTTTTAGACGATCCCTCAATGCAGGTATTGTCGTATCTGTCACTTTATTTTGACTACTACCCTCAAAGAATATATGTGTATAAGCGAAATCTAAAGTACTAGTCGGTGATACTTTATAGCCACCACCCAATGACAGCCAAATTCTGTCACTATCAGGAATTCGTGGTGTCCTAAATTTATCCTGCACTGGGCTTTCATCATAAGCAATGCCCGTGCGCAATTTAATACGATCGCTATATTTATAACTTGTACCAACTGCAACTCTTATTGCATTTTCCCAATTCTCAGGAATACTAGCCACATTAGCACCTGTACTTCTGATTACAGTCAGGTCTTTAAAACTACTCCATCTTGTCCAAACTACATCTCCAGAAACATCCCATTGATCGTTAATCTGATGGAATATAGCTGCAGATAGACTATCTGGCAGCACAAGCTTTGCCGTAATACCACCTTTTAAGAAGGCTGGATTTGCTGCTAATGGCGCCGGTACATTACTAAAAGAAACAGTGCCGTCCAATTTTTCATGCAGTTGAGATCGGTAAGATAATCCTAAACGTGTTGTATCAGATATTTGAAATATCGCTCCCGCATTCCATCCAAAACCCCAATCATCACCTTTAATCGTGGCAATCCCATCACGCTTTTGAAATAATGCAGGTACTCCTAAAAGTGTTCCGAAATCTACAGCATTCGTTAGCTCTGCGTTAGCACGCATAGCCGAAATGCCAAAACCTAAAGAAATCTGGTCATTCACCTTAAATGCAATTGATGGATTAATACTAATCGTTTTAAGATCAGACTTTATACCTTGATAACGCCCTACCCAATCTTTGTCATATTCAGTTTTAAGACCAAATAGAGGGCTAATCGCAATCCCTAATTTTATATCTGGCGTTATTGTTTTAGCATAATAAATATTAGGTATAAATGCCCAACTACCGCCATCACCACCATCACCACCCGGTGTTGGAAGTCCGCCTGTAGTTGCAGATCTTGTAGAGCCATCATTACTGAAGTTTGCTGACGGCCTGGCAGCCTGTAGACCCATGACCAACTGATCATTGGGCAGATAAGTCATACCTGCAGGATTAAAATAGATAGTACTTGCATCTTCAGCCGCAGCAGCCCCCCCCGCGAAAGCATTGCCCATCGTTGCACTTTGCTCTACAAGACCAAATCCAGCGGCACTTGCAGATTGAGATAAATTAAATAATGCTGCAGCCAAAATTGACGAGAAATAAATATGCTTAGTCATCACTTATCCTGAAGTTATGCGTAAAAAATTATTATTAAAATCTTGTTTTTATAAATCACAAACTCAAACAACTTAATAATAGCATTTTTGTACAAAGTATCATGACAAGCTGTAATACTTAAGTACATTCCCGCATAATTAATTTCAGGAAATCTAAGTGGTAAGGTTACATTTGTAAAATACCTGCTTAAGGGCTCAAGGATAAAGTCTCTAAGCAGACACTACGAAGCATCAGATAATCATTCGAAAAATTTAATTTACCTACACAGCATTAAATACTACCTGCCCAGCTCAAGGTCTCATAATTATGGAAAATAGTTTTGCAAAAAACTTAGAAAGATTTGGTGGCGATACTGCTTTAATCACTTCTGATAATAAAATCTTACCCTACCTCACTTTAGCTTTATTGGCTGATGAGTTTAGTCTTAACTTCCCCAAAGATAGCCAGCAGCTTGTGTTATTAGCCGCGAACAACTCACTAGAGAGTATTGTTTGCTATCTTGCATGCTTAAGATCTGATATTCCCGTCATTCTTACCTCGGATGACAAACCTGAAATATTAGAAAATATCAATCGTTTATTCAACCCTACTATTATCTACATGCGTAAAGATGGCGGGTTTGTGATGCAGTATTGTCCCAATCTAACTAATAGTCATGAGACTTTTCCAGTCAACCTCTCAGTATTGCTCTCTACATCCGGCTCAACAGGAAATGCGAAGTTAGTAAAGCTCTCTACAGAAAATATCAATGCTAACGCAAAATCGATTACCGAATACCTGCAACTAGACGCTTCTGAAAGAGCTATTACTAGCCTGCCAATGTATTACTCTTATGGCCTAGCTGTTATTAACAGCCACTTAAGCATCGGTGCCTCATTAGTGTTAACGGACTGCTCTACGATTGAGGGTCAATTCTGGCAGTTGTTTGTTGACAATAACTGTACAAGCTTTGCGGGTGTTCCTTATACCTACGAACTACTTAAGCGATGCAACTTTGAAAATCGCTCACTACCACGCCTAAGATACTTAACGCAAGCGGGTGGTAAACTGCCAAGAGAACTTGTAGAGCATTATGCATCGCTAGCCAAATCTAGAGGATGGCGTTTTTATGTGATGTACGGACAAACAGAAGCAACAGCTCGGATGTCTTACCTGCCTCCTGATAAAGTGCTTTCGCATTTAGATAGCATCGGTATAGCAATCCCTCAAGGAAATTTCGACTTAATTGACGAAAAAGGAAAGTTAATCTCCGAGGCAAATCAAAGTGGAGAACTAATATATCGTGGCCCCAATGTAATGCTAGGTTATGCCAGCAATAAAGAGGATTTATTTGACGGCACTATACTTACAGAGTTGCGAACTGGTGATATGGCGCAACGAGATGAACAAGGGCTATATTACATTTCTGGTAGAAAAAGCAGGTTTCTAAAGATATTTGGCAACCGAGTTGGACTTGATGATTTAGAATCATCATTACGTAGCCTAGGGTTCGTAACAATATGTGGCGGTACAGATAAGCGTCTAGTCGTTTTAACTTTAGATGTAGGTAAATCCTCTGAAATTGAGGCTATTCTTTCTTCTAAATTTAAACTTACTAGCCACTACTCCAGCGTTACAGAAGTCAAAGATTTTCCACTGCTTCCATCAGGGAAAATTGATTACCAAAAGTTAACTAAGATAAGCGAAGACAAAGCTTTAGCTTGGGAGGTAAATAAAACAACAAAGCCTAAACAAATATGGGAAAGCTTTAACTTATCGAAAAAGAGTAAAAATAATATCTCCGTCTTAGATATCTTCAGAAAAGTATTTGTAGGTAAGGAGGTCACGCTAGAAAGTACTTTTAAATCTCTTGGTGGCGACTCACTTAACTATGTGCAAATTATGATTTTACTTGAGAAAAAAGTTGGTACTCTTCCAGATAACTTTCAGGAGTTTTCAGTTAAACAAATTGATGAGTTGCACACCTCCACCAATAACCATATAAATTCAATAGAAACAAATATCTTTTTAAGAGCTACTGCAATATCTACAGTATTGATCAATCACACAAATGCTATCAACCCCATCTATATTGCTGGAGGAGCTAGTTTTCTCTTAATGCTGTCTGGATTTAGTTTTGCCCGCTTTCAGGCGGAAATGTTGCTGAGTGGAAAAGTATGGAGAACTATATGGGCTTATTTGAAACGGATAGTCATTCCGTATATGGCAATATGCATCATTTTTATTTTGTTACAAAAAATAAAATTTAAACAATCTCCAGATTACGACCTGCTGCTAATGTTAAGTAATCTTTATAGACCTCAAGTTAATGCTGTTTTTCATTTGTGGTTTTTACAAGTGTTAACACAATGCTTAATCATCCTGGGCTTAGTTTTTTCTATAAAAAAACTAAGAGAATATTTTAGAGATAATTTATGGGAAGTATCAATTGCCATATTAAGCATTTTTTCAATTTTTTGCTTTGCTATTAATTTTTATTGGGATACCAAATACCTAGCATTTAGAGTGCCGCATATTTATATGCCCTTGCTATTGGTTGGATGGTGTACTTATTTTGCCAAAACTAATACGCAAAAATTAATAATTTTTTGTTATTCATTATTACTGCTTTCTGCAATGTTCAAAAATGAAATTTGGGAACTTTCAAATTATATTTGGCTAGTCGTTGGCAGTACCATGCTGACTTTCTTACCAAAGATAAGAGTCCCCAGCATCATTAAACCCGCTATTACAGAGATTGCTGCAGCAGCTTATTACATTTACCTGATGCATTATTTAGTTTTTCACTTTATTAAGCAGATTACGGATAGTCCTCAACTTCGTTTCTTTTTATTAATGTTAAGCTGTGTTTTTATTACACGTGTTTTATACAAAGTACGAGACATATATCGTAGGATTCAAGCATCAATTGAAATAAAATCAAATAGCCAGAAACCAACATTTACAAACCTATAAGAACCATACTATAAAGGTTTTTTTTGAGTACAAAAGTATCCATCAAGGAACTCATCTGAAATCTATATTAATAGACATATTGACAAGTTGAATAAAAAACGACCTAGGGGTTACCCTAAGTCGTTAATTTCTTGGTGGCCCCTCTGTGAGTCGAACACAGTACCAACGGATTATGAGTCCGCTGCTCTAACCAAGCATGAGCTAAGGGGCCGTAACTTTTGAAGACATTATTTTAGAGCGAGATTTTAAACCAAGACGCTAAATTAATCTCGATTAATCTTGCCCAGTTTCTAAGAAACTGCGCAATCTTTCTGAACGGGTAGGGTGGCGTAACTTACGCAATGCTTTCGCCTCTATTTGACGAATACGCTCACGGGTGACATCAAACTGCTTACCGACTTCTTCAAGTGTGTGGTCAGTATTCATTTCAATACCAAAACGCATGCGTAACACTTTTGCCTCACGTGGTGTAAGTGACTCCAGCACTTCACTCGTTGCATCACGTAAACTGGCATAAATAGCAGCATCCACTGGTGCAAGTGTTTGACCATCTTCAATAAAATCACCTAAATGTGAATCTTCATCGTCACCAATTGGCGTTTCCATGGAAATTGGCTCTTTGCTGATTTTCAAGATTTTACGTATCTTGTCTTCAGGCATTTCCATTTTTTCTGCTAATAATGCTGGATCTGGTTCTACACCTGTTTCCTGTAAAATCTGACGGCTGATACGATTCATTTTGTTAATCGTTTCAATCATATGAACAGGAATACGAATAGTACGTGCCTGGTCAGCGATAGAACGGGTAATCGCCTGGCGAATCCACCATGTTGCATAAGTTGAGAATTTGAAACCTCGACGGTATTCGAATTTATCTACCGCTTTCATCAAGCCGATATTACCCTCTTGAATCAAGTCCAAGAATTGCAAACCACGGTTGGTATATTTTTTAGCAATAGAAATCACCAAACGCAAATTGGCTTCAATCATCTCGCGTTTAGCACGACGTGCACGCGCCTCGCCTGTAGACATTTGCTTATTGATTTCTTTAAGCTCTTTAATTGGGATACCCACTTTAGCTTCCAAATCAATCAAACGTTGTTGCTGATCTAAAACAGAGTGGTTATAACGTGCCAATTTTTCCACATAAGGCTTATCTGCTTTGAGTTCTTCCGCAAACCAGCCCAAATTGCTTTCATTACCTGGGAATGATTTAATGAAATGCAAACGTGGCATACCAGATTTTTCTACACAGAAATCTAGGACTTTGCGCTCATGACCACGCACAGTTTCAACTAAATCACGCACTTGGTCACATAGACCCTCCACTTGTTTTGCTGAGAACCTAAATGCAGTGAGCTCAACTAGTATTTCAGATAATAAGGCTTGATACTCAGGGTCTTGCGAACCTTTAGCCGCTAAAATCGGTGTCATTTTTTGGTGTGCAAGACGTACTACGGCAAAGCGTTTGAGTACTTCTTCTTTCAGTTTAGCTAACGCTTCAGCTGAAATAGCTGCCGCTTTGGCACCATCTTCATCATCGTCTTCATCTTCTTCAGCTTCTTGCTCGTCCTCATCAGCAGCTTCCACCGTCATGGCATCATCTAAACCAATGTCAGAATCAATTAAGCCATCAACCAAATCATCAACACTTAATTCATCATTTTCAACTTTATCGACCATTGCCAATAAGGCTGCAACTGTA
>JBKJRF010000067.1:0-3707 GCA_046594825.1 Methylotenera sp. | reverse complement strand
TCAAAAACAAGGTTTAGGCCGATTGTTATTGGAACATATGCTAAAAATCGCCAAAAATCATCATGCAACCAATATGTTTTTAGAGGCGCGTCCTAGCAATATTTCCGCCATTGCCTTATATGAAAATATTGGCTTCAATGAAATGGCGATTCGTCGTGGCTATTACCCATCTGCAACAGGACGTGAAGATGCCGTTTTAATGGGACTGGCATTGTGACTAGTGCCAAGAGGTTAAAGTTATGATGACACGAGAAGATATGTTGCGCGAGCTAGAGTTGCTACCAGCTTGGACCTTGCGTACGCAACAATTACAAACAGTGCAAATTGCGCCTAAAGTAGTGGCAGAGCAAGTGCTGACAGTTGCAATTGAGCAAAGCGCCGAATTGTCAGTTCCCACAGAATTTTTGCAGCAAGTAAATACAGAGAAAGTAACTACAGAGTTAGTCCCTCAAGAATTAAATATAGAAGCAGTAAATATAGAAGAATCAATAACACGAGAATTTGTGCATATTGCCAGTGAAAATGGTGAATGGTTATTTGTGATGCCCGATCATCAACTACTAGAAGATGAATCTCTTTTGCTGCGTAATATTCTAATATCAATGCGTATTAAAGCTAAGCCAGCAGAGGCATCCAAAAACACTATAGATGTTTTAAACCTGATTCAACCTAAGTTAGTGATAGCCATGGGCGAGGTAACAGCGCAGTATTTGTTGCAATCAGTAGAATCGTTAACGGATTTACGCGGTACTGTACATACATGGGAAGGCATTCCCTTTATAGCGACTTATGATTTAAGTCATTTGTTACAAACTTTGCCCGACAAGATCAAAGCGTGGGATGATTTGTGTTTAGCCATGCAAACGTTACAACGCTTGAAATCTAACATTTAAACACCATTTTAATAGCAGTATTTTCAATTTATAACTTAAATCGTTTCTAAAGGAATGATGATGCAAAAATTTTACTTAAAATTATTCACTGTTTTACTTTTATTAAATCTTACTGGCTGCGGCTATAACAATTTTCAAACCTTAGATGAAGAAGCGAAAGCGAGTTGGTCTGAGGTTCTCAATCAATATCAGCGTCGTGCAGATTTAGTCCCTAACTTGGTGAATGTAGTAAAAGGTTACGCCTCACACGAAAAAGAGGTATTAACTCAAGTGGCTGATGCGCGCGCTAAAGTAGGCAGCATCCAAGTCACGCCAGAAGTGCTCAATGACCCAGAGGCATTTGCAAAATTTCAGGCAGCACAAAGCCAAATGACTTCTGCATTGTCTAGGCTTTTAGCTGTGTCAGAAAATTACCCAAACCTAAAAGCTGACCAAGGTTTTAGAGATTTACAAGCACAGCTTGAAGGCACTGAAAACCGTATCACGGTAGCGCGTAATCGCTACATAGAAACCATTAAGGGTTATAACGTGGCAGTGCGTTCGTTTCCCCAAAACCTAACTGCCATGATGTTTGGTTACAAAACTAAACCGTCATTTACTGTGGAAAATGAAAAGTCTATTTCTGTAGCGCCAACTGTGGATTTTGGTGACAAAAAATCCAAATAGATACTTAACTTTTTAGTTGTTTGATTTAAAGTGATTACCAATTTAAAAGCGACGTTGCTTGCGCTGTGTGCGATGTTTTTATTTGCGTCGCATGCAGTGCAAGCTGAGCTCGTTGCAATACCCACACTTCAAACCCGCGTCACCGATTTAACGCAAACACTTACCCCTGAACAAAGAAGTCAGCTTGAAGTAAAACTCACAAGCCTCGAACAACAAAAAGGTAGTCAGATTGCAGTATTGATTGTGCCAACTACACAGCCTGAGGATATTGCACAGTTTTCGATTCGCGTTGTAGATGCTTGGAAACTAGGGCGAGCAAAACAAGATGATGGCGTGTTGATATTAGTTGCAAAAAATGACCATAAAATGCGTATTGAAGTGGGTTATGGCTTAGAGGGGGCGATTCCAGATTTAACGGCAAAACGTATCATTAGTGAAATCATGTCGCCCAGTTTTAAGCAGGGCGACTTCTATGGAGGCATTAATAATGCCACAGATAAACTCATAGGCTTAATAAACGGTGAGCAATTACCTGCGCCTAGTGTGCCTAAAGCTAGCGGTCAAAATTTCGAAAGCATGTTGCCAGTGCTGCTATTTGGCGGCTTGATATTGGGTGGGCTGCTGCGCGCTATGTTTGGTAATTTTTTTGGTGGCACACTTACTGGGGGTGCTATCGGAGTGCTGGCTTGGTTGTTAGGTGGCGGCTTATTGGCCGCTATTTTATTTGGTATGGTTGCTTTTTTCATCACACTGATGGGCGCGTCAGGTTTGGGTCAGATAGGCGGACTTGGTGGAGGCGGTTTCGGTGGTGGCCGCTCGGGTGGCAGTGATCCATTTTCTGGTGGCGGTGGTGGCTTTGGCGGTGGCGGAGCTTCTGGTGATTGGTAACAGTGGAGGTCATGATGTCACTTAAATTTATCAAGCGCTTGTGCAGGCACCTGTTTGTTTTACCAAACAATGTGCGCCGACATTTCACTGTTGATGCTATGCGGCATATAGAGGCTGCGATTGCTAGTAATGAAAGTACACATGCAGGTGAAATTTGTTTTGTGGTGGAATCGCATTTACATGTACTGGATATTTTTAGAAGAAAGTCAGCCAAAAAACGCGCCATTGAAGTTTTCTCACAAATGCATGTTTGGGATACCGAACACAATAATGGCGTGTTGGTTTATTTATTATTGGCAGACCATGATTTTGAGATACTTGCTGACCGTGGTATTCATCAACAAGTAGGGGCTGAGGGTTGGGAGAAGATTTGCCAGCAGATGGAATCAATGTTTAGGCAAGGTCAATTTGAAGCTGGTGTTTTGTATGGCATCACCCAGATTGGTCAACAGCTTGAACAACATTACCCAGCCAATATCAATAAAAAGAATGAACTGTCGAATGTGCCCATTATTATTTAGAGTTACGCTCAGTATTTTATTATTGGCAATATCATTTAATACTCAAGCTGCAGTCTCAGATATATCCCGTATTTATCATGAAATTCCAAATTTAGATGGCTTTGATGTTTGCTCTGGTGGTGGTTGTGCTGAGATTCAACGGGTTGTTCTTGATGCTGACGAGTGGCAGCGCATCACCAATATTTTCAATATTGCGGGCGATGAACAAGCCAATGCTGTGCTTGAGCGTAAGCAGATTGCGGACGCTATTGGGCTATTTGAGGAAATTGTAGGTCTTAAAACGGGCACCAGTACAGATTTAGCTGGCACATTTGACAATTCAAGTATGAGTGGCCAGCTTGATTGTAACGATGAAGCCATTAACAGCACTACCTACATGCATTTGATGCGTCGTTACGGCTTGATTAAACTGCATGAGGTTGAAGACTTGCGTACTCGTAATTTCTTTTTTACAGGTTGGCCGCACACCACTGCGGTGATACATGAAATAGCAACTGCCGAGCGCTACGCGGTAGATAGCTGGTTTTACGATAATGGCATTCCAGCTACCATTGTGCCGCTTGAAGTATGGAAGTCGGGATATATCCCTGCTGATAGCCCACTTAACCATACAAGTGACCACTACAGTCTGAGGAATAGCTATTTACAAGAATCTCAAACATTAAAATCTTACAAATCAGTTTGATATATAACTATTACTGACTAAATGACTGATTATATGTAAAATTCGGTCTTTGAC
>JBKJRF010000016.1:0-10366 GCA_046594825.1 Methylotenera sp. | reverse complement strand
TTAGAAAAAGGTAATGCGCTGAACTATAGCTATGATTATGAAGAAATGAAAATTGTTGTAGAGGGTACATTCATTATTTCTGACGATACTGGTCAAAAAGTGACTGCAACCGTTGGTGATGTGCTTTATTTCCCATCTGGTAGTAATATCAAGTTTGAAACTCCAGATCATGCAATTGGCTTTTTCTGTGGTCAACGTGCACCGCTTTAATAGCGCTTAATTTTTACGATACGGTCTTAACAATAACGTTTAATCGTTATTGTTAAGACCGTTTTTTGCTTAGATGCTCGCATTCTAGAATTATTAAGAACACTATGCTTAAAGCTATACTGGGTTTATAAGAAAACTCTGCGTGCTTGCAATTGCGTAGATTCCCAATTGAGATGTTGGTAGTAACCTATCGCGTCAGCATTATCGATATCTACCAATAGTTGTGCCCGCGTTGCACCTTTGTTTTTAGCCCAGGTTAATACATGATTTAGTAGCTGCTTTCCAATGCCATGTCCTTGATACCCGGGGTCAACGACCATATCCTCAATCCAAGCAGAAGCAGCGCCCTGGGCAGTGGAAATTACTAACTGAGCACTGACCATGCCGATTATCTTGCTACTAGCATCTCTGGCGACCTGTATCGTTCCATTCGCCTTATTTTCAATGAGTAACGCTAAGCCCTTTTGCTGTTTAGCAAAATCTGGGTTGAAGTCTTTTTCTAAACTAAATAAAACAGAGAGTAATTTCACTAAATCAGGTATGTCTGTTGCAGTTGCTTCATTAAATATTATGTTTGCTGTTTGAGTATTGTGCATAGTGAATCCTTGCGCTAATCTTCACTGTGTTCATGCGTAGGAGAATCGTAATGAATGATGGCAAGAAACTTGATAGGCGTTTGCATGAGCGTTTCTGGGCCATGTGGAATCTCTCCGCGAAAGGTCAGCGAGTCTCCACTATTGAGCACGAAGGTATCTTCACCAACACGGTATTCTAGTTTGCCTTCCAACATATGAATAAACTCGGTACCAGGATGTTCAAACGAAGGAAACTCCTCTCCGGCGTCTTCTAGAGAGATTAAAAAAGGCTCAAATGTTTTATGTGGGCCTTGATCATAAGCAAGTAATTGATAAGTATGGCCTACGCGCGTACCTCTGCGTACAACCTCCATACCTTCGCCATTTTTAACCAGCTGCGCGGCGCCTCGGGGCAAATTATAGTTTTGGAATAATTTGGCTAAAGTCACGCCCAGCGCATTTGCTAATTGTTCTAAAGTTTCTAAGCTAGTGGCTGCAAGGCTATTTTCAATTTTGCTTAACATGCCTCGGCTTATGCCAGCGCGCTCAGAAACCTCTGCGATAGTCAAACCATGTTGTAAACGTAATTGGCGTATTGTGGTGCCTAAATGGCGTCCAAGTGATTTATTCGGTATGTCTGTTGAAGTACTTTCGATGTCTTTTTTTGATGCCATAGTGGTACCTATCAATATCCTGCAGATGTTATATATAACGAATATTACAAGAGAGTGGGTAAAACTTGTGAAAAATTCCTTTTAGTAACTAATGTTGAAAAGAATTGGCACTATTTATCAGTAATATTACTTAAAAACTTATGTAGTTAAACTTATAAAAATTTACTTAAAGTTTAACTGTAGTAATAATAGTTAATGTAAAATAAAAAGTAGATTTTAGAAAGTATTATTTGTATAAACATAAAGTCGATACGAAACCGATTGGTTTATTCACCAATACTTTTTAAATATGATTGACTAACTAAATGGACGGGAGAATATTGTGAGTGAACGAATTGTGATGCGTACAGGTGAAGCTTTGGTAGCAGGGGGTCCTCCAGGCACTGCAGCCGAGCCAGAAGTGATTATTGGTGAATTGGATGGCCCAGTGGGTACTGCAATCGCTACCCTTACTGGTGACCAAGTGGCTGGACACACGAGGGTGTTTGCCTTGTTGAATACTGACGTTCAAGTAAGACCTATCACTTTAATGGTAAGTAAAGTGACGGTTAAAGATAGCAAATATACCAATATTTTGATGGGTACTGTGCAGGCAGCTATTGCAAATGGTGTGTTAGATGCTGTGCGAGCGGGTGATATTCCAAAAGAACGCGCCAATGATTTAGGTATTATTGTTTCAGTGTGGCTCAATCCTATGGTGACTAAAGACGAAAAGCTTGATCACAAGGTGTTGTTTGAAATTCATCGTAAAGCAACGGCGTTAGCTATTCATAAAGCCATGACCAATAAACCAGATATAGATTGGTTACTGGAAAATCAAGACAAAATCACGCACAAATATTACCAAATGGGCTTAGACGGTAAACTTTGATTTTCTTATTTATAGTAATTTAATATCTGCAATACAGAGTTTTCTAAATGGTATTCAGTAAGCTTGACGAGGACGATAAGGTGTTAAGCCCAAGTCGTCTTCTGTAAGTTCATAGCGCTTGTAATTCTGCCTGTTTTTATCGGCATTACAACAGTAGAGCGGGCGTTTGACCGCGTAACCTTATTAAGCTGTCAGTTCTTGATTCATATCAAATCGTTTCATTATCCATACTCGTAGAATTCAAACACTAAATTAGATTTTTAATTCTGTCTTTGTTTAATTCTTACGTGGAGTGTATAAAAATGAAACAATCGTTATTGGTCTTGGCGCTAGCAGCTGCTTTTGCGCCTGTATTGGCCCAAGCTGAAGCTGGTGACTGGGTGGTTCGTGCCCGTATAGTGGATGTTAGCCCAAATGAAGATAGTAATCTTGGCAAAACAGTCAATAAAAATGTTGCGCCTGTGATGTCTCCTGGAGCTGAGTTATCAGTGGATAATAACTTAATTCCAGAATTGGATATTTCTTACTATGTTACCAAGAATGTAGCGGCTGAACTAATTCTTGCACTTGGTACTCGCCATGATGTTAGTGTGAAAGGGGATTCGCTAGCTACTGTTGGCAACCAAAATTTAGGCAGTGTTAATGCTTTGCCACCAACCTTGACCGCCCAATGGCACTTTAATCCAGATCAGACTTTTGATCCTTATGTTGGTGCGGGTATAAATTATACCAATATGCTTGATCGCAATTTGAAGTTCAGTAAGGGTGCATTGGCTGGAACAAAAATTAAGGTTGATAGTGATAGCTGGGGATATGCGCTGCAAGCTGGTTTAGATGTTAATTTAAAGGATGGCTGGTTGATTAATGCTGATGTTAAATATGTCACTATCAGTACTGATGTTAAAGCAAATCTTGGTGGTAATTGGACAAAGATTGATTCTCTTGATATTAATCCATGGGTGATTGGTGTTGGTATAGGTAAGAAATTTTAAGTGGCTGTTTTAAGCCTCTGTCATTTTTACCAGAGGCTTTTTTGTTTATATTAAATCTTTAATTGTAACCAGTCTTTAGTTACACCAAATCTTTACAGACTGCATTAAATCCATCCAAATTGCCCAACCTGCAACAGCACTTAGTAAAAGACCTGCGATACGCATACTGGCATTTTCGTTTATGTATTTACCGCCGCGCTGTAATTTTAGCCAAATCCAAGGGCCAAGCATTAATGAAATACTCGTACCAATTGCAAATGTTGCCATGGTAAGCGCGCCGTTTAACGGAGTGGCGTTTAGTGAAGCAACTAATAATGCAGAGTACAACAATCCACATGGCATGAAAGCCCAGAACATGCCCGTAACCATTACGCCACCGGTTACTTGTGACAACTGATTCACATTCCTCCAGATTTGGCGACTAAAGTTGTCAGCCCATATTGGTTGGCGGGCATAAGCAAACAACATTAAGCCCCAGCCTAATACTAAGACATGAAAAAATGTCCATAGAGGATGTAATGCAAGTGTTTGATTAGAAAACCAAGCCAAGCTTTTTACCGAGCCTGCCGCGATAGCACCAAGGCTTGTATAGCCAATTAATCTACCTGCTTGAAATTTCCATAAATTATAATTGCCATTATGTGCTTTTTGAATACCATTACATGTGGCGCCACACATTGCAATGCAGTGTGGACCACCAGCTAGACCCATGAAAAATGTTGTTAGCACTAGCGACGACTGCATAGTGATTACCTGTTATATGATTTTAGAGAAGCGTGCACGATTGCGGTCAGTTTGCAAGTAGCGGTCAAATAGCATGGCAATCGCTCGTACAAAGAACCAGCCATTATCTGTAACCTGAATCCCACTATCTTCAAAAGCTACTAATCCAGTGCTTTCAAGCACTCTTAATGCCTCTAGTTCAGTAGCAAAGTAAGTTTTAAAGTCGATCATAAAAGCGAGTTCAATGGATTCATATTGCAACTCACCTTGGCACATTAGCGCCATGATAACTGCGCGACGCACTAAGTCATCTCGTGTTAAGGCCAGGCCGCGCACCACAGGAAATCGACCTTGTTCAAGATAGTCATAATATTCTTCAAGAGTCTTTGCATTTTGGCTATAAGTAGCACCTACGCGGCCTATTGCAGAAACTCCGAGGCTGATCAAATCGCATTCGGGTTGTGTACTGTAGCCTTGGAAGTTGCGGTGTAACCTGCCTTGTCGCTTAGCGATAGCCAATGAATCGGTAGGAAGCGCAAAATGATCCATGCCAACATATACATAGCCTGCACTGAGAAATGTTGAAATTGCGTTAGCTAACATGGCAATTTTATCGGATCCTGTTGGTAAATCAGCCGCTAAAATACGCCGTTGTGGTTTAAAACGCTCTGGCAAATGCGCATAAGCATAAAGCGCTATCCTGTCTGGCTTGAGTGCAACTACTTGCGATAATGTATGCGCAAATGATTCTGGTGTCTGTTTAGGTAAGCCATATATCAAGTCAACATTGATTGATTCAAATTTTAAGCGACGCGCAGTTTTAACCAACGCAAATACTTGTTCAGCAGGTTGAATGCGATGCACTGCTTTTTGTACCTCTGGGTCAAAGTCCTGCACGCCGAAACTCAAGCGATTAAAGCCTAACGCAGCTAAATATTTAAGGCGGCTGTCATTCACTGTGCGCGGATCTACCTCGATAGAGTATTCCCCTTCAGGTGATAGCACAAAGTTACGCCGTAATAACTGCATTAGCTGGGTGAGCTCTTCATCAGAAAAAAAGGTGGGTGAACCACCACCCAAATGCAACTGAGAAATTGTTTGCCTACTACCCAGGTGTTTTATATGCAGATCAATTTCGGAACTTAGATACCGTAAATATTCAGCACTGCGTTCATGATGTTTGGTAACGATTTTGTTACATGCGCAAAAAAAACACAGTGATTCGCAAAATGGGATGTGCACATAAATCGATAAAGGTAGCGCCATGCCGCCTATGCGGCGTTGTTCTAAGGCTTGCTTGTAATCCTTATCAGTAAATGCCTCTACAAAGCGATCAGCGGTAGGGTACGAAGTATAACGTGGCCCAGAAACATCAAACTTTCGCAACATCTCAGGTGTTACAGAGGGGCTCACGGTAGTAGTGTTTAAAGAAGGAATTTCTAAAGGTTTAATGGCAATCATAGAACGACTCCTAAGTATTAGGAGACTTTGCCAGCTTTAGATATAAAAATCATTGATATAAGTCAAATGACATAACAGTAAACTCAAGGACAATCGATTTATAAATTTTTTGGAAATAAAAAATGCTGGATGTAATATCTACCAACATAGATGTGAAGACTGTATGCTTGGAGCATGAAGTTATCTCTTGGCACAATATGAATCCAGAAGCCATCAAAGTTGCGTGCTCGAACTGCAATCTTCGGGAGCTTTGTATGCCAATTGGTTTTAATCAGGATGACATGCAGAGGCTCGATGAAGTTGTTGCTACTCGACGACGGGTCAAGCAGGGCGAGTCTTTGTTCAGTAATGGTGATCCTTTCACATCGCTCTATGCAATTCGCACGGGGTTTTTTAAAACCTGTATTTCAACTGAAGATGGCCGCGAACAAGTGACAGGCTTCCAAATGGCCGGTGAAATCATTGGTTTGGATGGTATCGTCAGTGACTTTCACAGTTGCAATGCAGTTGCGCTAGAAGATGCCGATGTATGCGTGATGCCTTTCGCTAACGTTGAGGAATTATCTCGTGAGTTCCCCGTATTACAGCGCCATGTGCATAAAATTATGAGCCGCGAGATTGTGCGCGAAAACAGCGTGATGATGCTACTGGGTAATATGCGCGCAGAAGAACGGCTTGCTGCTTTCCTATTAAATCTGGTGCAACGGTTACATGCACGTGGATTCTCACAATCAGAGCTGGTACTTAGAATGACCCGAGAAGAAATCGGCAGTTATCTTGGCATGAAGCTGGAAACTGTCAGCCGCACTTTTTCAAAATTCAGTGATGAGGGCATTATTGAAGTCAAGCAACGCTATGTGCGTATTGTTAATCCTGATGCATTAAAGAATATATTTAATCCGCAAACCTGTTAAAAGTCTCGTTAAGTCTTGTAGTCTGATCGGGTATATTTTAGTGACGACCATTGTATGACCTTGCAAAATTACCTCACCGTTTCTGACCATAACCGCGATGTGAGTGGTATGAAGTACATCTATCCTGTTGTCTCGCGCCGTGCCGGTGGTGTTTCAATAGGCATTAATCTCAACATCAATAATGCTTGTAATTGGCGTTGTATTTATTGCCAAGTACCCAATCTGGCTCGCGGTACACCGCCATCGATTGAACTGGAAGTTTTGGAGCAAGAATTAAGAGGATTTCTGACAAATGTACTGCATGGCGACTTTATGGAGCGTTATGTCGCAGAAGGCGATAGGCACCTGAAAGATATTGCATTCTCAGGTAATGGTGAACCCACCAGCGCCAAGGAGTTTCCTCAAGTTGTGCTACTGGTTGAAAAAGTATTGCGTGATTTCGACCTGCTGGACTCCAAATTACACAACCCCATTAAAATCCGCTTAATTACTAATGGCAGCTTGCTTGATAAGCCCGCAGTGCTGGAAAGTGTGCGCCACCTAGCACGTTGTAACGGCGAAGTTTGGTTCAAGGTGGATGCTGGCACCAAAGAGGGCATCGCAAGCATTAATGATGTGAATCTCAATCCGCATAGCCATATTCAACGCCTCAAAAATTGCGCAGAAGCCTGCCCGACCTTTATACAAACCTGCATGTTTGCTTTGGATGGTCAGCCACCGCAAGAAAGTGAGATTTTAAGTTACTTGGCACTTATTAGTCAGGTAAAGCTGGTTATTCAAGGCGTTTACCTTTACGGGTTAGCACGACCCTCCTTACAGACAGAGGCAGATAGACTCAGCCGTCTTCCACCAGCGTGGTTAGAAGTAGTAGCGCAACGGATACGCCAGCTTGGTCTTACTGTGCATGTGAGTCCTTAATTGATTTTAAGGAATCCTTAAGCTAGTAATTCGGCTATTGCCCGTTTAAACGGCGTGATGCGGTTTCCTATCCGTAGCGCACTGCTACGGAGGAAGCGTGCTGGCAAGCTGTCTTTGCTATAAAGCTTGGCAATAGCATGTGTGGCAAGAAATAATGGTCGTGTATGATGGCGATGCGCTTGCTCGTAGCGCAGAAGCAGGTTGTTCGATGCTATATCTTTCCCAGCTGCCTGTGCAGCCTTGATCTCAGCAGATAAGGTGGCGACACCCTTTAAACCAAAATTAAACCCGTGCGCGGTTACTGGATGCATGCCAACAGCGGCATCGCCTACCAATGCAAAGCGTTGGCCTATGAGGCGCTTGGAGAACACCGTCACTAAAGGGTAGGCGTGGCGCGTAGAAGTTAAGCACATTGTACCAAGGCGATGTTTGAAACGCGCTGAAACCTCACGATTAAAGTCATCCTCAGGCATGCAAATCAAGCTGTCGATTTCTTTTGGCGGCAACGTGATGACCACAGAAGACTGCAAACCATTCATCGGTAACAGCGCTAAGGTTTGCCCGTAGTCACCATTCCCAGGCGGTATGTTGATGCGCTACGGTGTGTTCCATCACGCATACCATCATCATTTTGCCAAAATCGTGTATATCAGCGGCAATCCCCATGGCACGACGCGTTTCTGAAAAACGACTGTCTGCACCTACCAGCAACTTGGCTTGAATGACCTCACCATTAGCTAGGGTCACTTTTACGCCGTTTGTACTAGTACTAATATTTGTTACTTGTGCTTCTGTTTTGAGCGTTATAGTTGGTGATTGTATGGTCGCGGCATATGCGGCCTTGCGAATGAGATGGTTAGCTACTAAATAACCCAACTCGCTTTGCTGTGTGTCATGATGACCAATATCTAGAGAGAGCAGGGATGATCCATTGAATACGCGTGCCTCTCGTAGCGGAGAAATGGCTTGTGGGTCGATATGCTCCCACAAGCCTAGTTTGCGCATCAATTGTGCCGAATAGTGTGTTAATGCAATCTCACGGCCATCAAAAGCAGGATTTGACAATGTAGCTTCAGTTTGACGTTCAATCACCATGATACGTAAACCAGACTCCGCCAAGGCCTTTGCTAAACATAAGCCTGTTGGCCCGGCTCCAATAATCGCTACATCAACATTCAGCAGCATAGATTAAGGTAACGGCTTGTCTTGTACCGGCTTGATTCCTGTAGCGGCGTGGTTACGGGCTTGTAGTGCGGGTGCCATGGCATCGTGCTGTGCATCAAGCGTTTTGTTAATTTCCATGCCTTTACGATAATAATCATTAATGACAGGATCAGGCCTGCTAATCGCTAGATATAATGTGATAAATGAGGCGATGACAACAACCAGAGGCCCCGAGATGATGAGCCAGACGTATCCAAAATTCCACCAAGGTTTGCTATCTTTTATTTCCATTTCATACCCCTTAAATATATTCTAAGTATCATTATCTTGGCATTAGAAACACTGAATTTTCTGACACGGTTTCTTTACTTTCAACTGAATGGATTTTAAATTTAATTTTATGTGAGCCTGATTCAACAGAACCATCAGGGATTTTTAAATCCACTATCAACCAGCGAGACTGGGCAGGTTTAACGCCTATTAATTTATTAACTTTTTTATCTGCTAAATCATCTCTGTCTTCTTCCTCAATTTCTAGCCCCTTAATGCCACTTACATTTAGCTGATAATGTTGAGTGGATTCGGTGGCATTCATAATTTGTAATCGGTATATATTCTCTATTTTCCCATCATCGGTTATACGTGCCATCACGCCACGATCCCTGACTACATCAACCCGAAAAGACGATCTGAACCACAAGCTAGCAAGTAAGCCTAAGATAAATACCGCAAGGATAGACGCATAGATGATGACGCGTGGGCGTAAAATGCGTTGTAACATTTGTTTGTGTGACCATTTGTTTGTAATGGCATTTTGGGTTGAGTACTTCACCAGACCGCGCACATAGCCCATCTTGTCCATCACCGTATCACATACATCGGCACAAGCACCGCAGCCTATACATTCGTATTGCAAGCCTTCACGAATATCAATACCAGTAGGGCATACCTGTACGCACAGACTACAATCTATACAAGAACCTAAGGCGCTGGTATTCATGTCAACATTACGAGAGCGACCGCCACGTGGTTCGCCGCGTGCTTCATCATAAGTAACGACTAAGGTGTCGTCATCAAACATTGCACTTTGAAAACGTGCGTAAGGGCACATGTATTTACAGACTTGCTCGCGCATAAAGCCAGCATTACCATAAGTAGCAAATCCATAAAAACATACCCAAAATGTTTCCCATGGGCTTACGCTCAAATGCATGAATTCGTTTGCTAACTCTCTAATCGGGGTGAAGTAGCCAACAAAAGTAAAACCAGTCCATAATGCAAAAATAATCCAAACAAAATGTTTGCCAACTTTTTTGACTAATTTTTTTGAAGATATGGAAGATGAGTCCAGTTTCATGCGAGCCGCACGATCCCCTTCAATTTTACGTTCTATCCAAAGGAAAATTTCCGTATAGACGGTTTGAGGGCATGCATAGCCACACCACAAACGACCAGCTACTGCGGTAAAAAGAAAAAGCGATAGGGCAGAGATGATGAGTATTGCTGTTAAATAAATCAAATCTTGTGGATAGAGTACTATTTTGAAAATATAAAAATGTTTAGCTTCAAGGTCAAACAATAGCGCTTGGCGTTGCCCCCAGTCTAACCAAGGCACGCCGTAAAAAAATAGCTGGGTCAGCCAAATCATCACCCAGCGCCATTGAGTAAAGAAGCCTGAAATACTGCGCGGATAAATTTTATCTTGTGCTTCATAAAGTGAAATAACGACTTCATTTAAGGGAATCGTTTTTTCTAATGGTTGAGCCGCATTTTTACCCGACATTTTAGGTACAGCTTTAATCAGGGAGGCGTCTTTCATTCATCAACCTTAATATGCCTATTTCTAGCCAAACTAATTAGCTTT
>JBKJRF010000215.1:0-2585 GCA_046594825.1 Methylotenera sp. | reverse complement strand
ATTAGAAATGCCGATTGATGGTTTGGATAATATTGCACGCGGCAATTTACTGCATTTAGTGCTGCAACACTTTTGGCACGCTTGTGAAAGTCTGGCTAATTTAAAAGCAATGTCTAGCCAACAGCGAATGAGCGCGATTGATGCAGCGATTGAAAAAAGTATTCATGTTTTAGAACATAAGCTTAGCTTTCATATTCCGCCACAGGTAATGCTGATTGAGCAGCAAAGATTGCAGCAATTGATGCAGATTTGGTTAGATTTAGAATTGCAGCGTGCCGATTTTAAAGTTGATGCTTGCGAACAGCGGCATATGCTTGAAGTAGAGGGGCTTAGCCTTACCCTGACTATTGACCGCATAGATGCACTCGTTGATGGTAGTTTGGTTGTGATAGATTATAAAACTAGCAGTTTAGTCACAAATAAAAGCTGGGCAGATGACCGTATTGCTGAGCCACAATTGCCAATTTATGCAGCGCTAGTGTTAAAAGGTGAGAAAGTAGTAGCGGTATGTTTTGCCAAAATACGTACGGATGAAACCAAGTTTATTGGCCTTTCAGCAGAGCCCAGCGTATTGCCCGCCGTAGCTGCTTTAGCTGAAGTGACTAAAAGTTCAGCGTTTAAGAACTTTGATAGCTGGGATGCTTTGTTGCAACATTGGCAAGGAAGCCTAACCAATATTGCCCTAGAAATTAAATCTGGCGTGGCTAGCGTAACGTTTACTGAAGAATGTGATTTAGTCTATTGTGATGTAAAACCCTTACTGCGCCTGCCTGAACGTTTGTTGCAATTTGAGAAAATACAGGCTGCTTTAAAGGGTGGTGTTTAGTCATGACAGCAGACTTTAAAGCATTGGACTTAAATACACTAGATAGCATAAATCGCGAACGCGCTCTGGAGCATGCCTCGTTCATTGTCGAAGCACCAGCTGGGGCAGGTAAAACTGAGTTGTTAACGCAACGTTACTTAAAGCTACTGGCTAGCGTCAACGAGCCTGAAGAAATAATCGCACTTACCTTTACCAATAAAGCCGCTGCTGAAATGCGCAACCGTATTTTATTGAGTTTAGAACATGCACAAAACCAAATACCTGAAACTGCTGCCCACAAGCTCACAACCCGTGACTTAGCCAATGCTGCGCTTAGTCAATCTAACGCAAAACAATGGGATATTCTCACGCAGCCTAGCCGATTACGTATTTTAACGATTGATGCGCTGTGTAGCAGTTTAACGCGACAAATGCCTTTGCTGAGCAAGTTTGGCGGGCAGCCGGCAGTTAGTGACGACACAGATACACATTATAACGATGCGGCACGTCGTGCCATTGCACAAATCGTTTATGAATCGGATAGCGACGATACCGTTACCACTGCGCTTCGTTATATGGATAACAATAGCGAGAAATTAACAGGATTATTGGCCAAAATGTTAGCGAGGCGTGATCAGTGGTTGCCCCTAGCTGGGCAATTGCATGGCTTAGATGTTGATGAAATATCACGTAACACTGAAGTGGCATTAGAGCATTTGATTGCAGAAGGTTTGCAAGCCGCATTAAATATATTGCCGCCGAACGTACAATATTTATTGATGCCATTAGCCCGCTACGCTGCAAGTAACTTAACTGAAGAGGCTGATATTGCACCTCTACTTGATTGGGATTTAACCCTTGGTGCAGATGCAAGCGACTTGATGCTATGGCAAGCATTGGCTAAATTTTTACTCACGCAAGATAGAAATTATCGTAAAAGCATCAATAAAAATAATGGTTTTCCAGCGACAGATGAAGGTAAATGCAAAAAAGAAGATTATTTTTCAATTGTAAATACACTAGAGAACAGCGAGGCGATTGGCAACGTGCTTGCCTTGCCAGCCCTTGCAACACTTGCAACACTTGCAGATAATCAGCAAGTCATTCAGGCGCTTACAAGGTTGCTGATATTAGCCACTACACATTTGTGGGCAGTATTTCAAGCGGCAGGCGAGGTGGACTTTGTCGCAATCGCCCAAAGTGCGCAATTGGCACTGGAAAATGAGCATGGCGTCACTGATTTAGCCCTCAAGTTAGATTATAAAATCTCTCACTTACTCATAGACGAGTTTCAAGACACGAGTCCAGTGCAAATGCGTTTGATAGAAAAACTCATCGAAGGCTGGCAGCCAGATGATGGCCGTACGCTATTTTGCGTGGGCGATCCAATGCAATCAATTTACCGATTCCGCAAAGCAGATGTGAGTTTGTTTTTGCAAGCAAGTAAATCCGGTATCGGACATTTACCGCTTACACGTTTGCAATTAAGCCGTAATAACCGCTCACATCCTGCTGTGGTTGACTGGATTAATAACGCATTTCAACAGGTATTTCCAGGTACGGATAATATTAATCAAGGTGCAATCAGCTACAGAAAGTTCACTGCCACGCGCCCAACTATCGACCATGAAGGCGTGGTATTGCACCCACTAATTTTAGAAGCTCTGGGCAGTAATGGTGAGTCAGAAAACAGTACCGCAGAGGACGACATTGAATCCATCAATATCAAACAGATTGAAGCCGCTTATGTCGCTGATTTGATTATGAATCTGCGTGCGGA
>JBKJRF010000116.1:0-6857 GCA_046594825.1 Methylotenera sp. | reverse complement strand
ACATTATCTCCCAGTCTGGGTCGTAAACTTTCAACGTACAACAAATCTGCCGTCAATGCACCTAATGTAACGCCCTGAAAATGCAACGATTTTTCAGGGCGTTACATTAGGTGCATTGACGGCAGATTTGTTGTACGTTGAAAGTTTACGACCCAGACTGGGAGATAATGTTTTTATAGGGGCTGGTGCAAAATTGTTAGGCGATATTGATATAGGCCACAATGTGAAAATTGGAGCTAATTCAGTAGTGTTACATTCTTTACCTGATAATGTTGTTGCAGTAGGAATGCCTGCTAGGGTGATAAAAATCGCTATAGGCGATAATGAATGAAAGATATGCAAGGTAAAAAATTACTATTAATAGCGCCCCGTTTTTTTGGTTACGAAGTTGAGATTCGTCATGAGATTGAAAGGCGAGGTGCGCAGGTAGATTTTTTAGCCGACCGCCCATTTGATCTCCCTTGGCAGTCTGCATTAACTCGTATAGCGCCAGTGTTAATTCAACCATCTATAAATCGTTTGTATCGCAATCAATTAACTCAATTTGCAGTTGCCAGTTACGACATAATTTTAGTGATAAATGGACAGACATTAGCACCAGAAATACTTGCTGAAATTAGAGTATCTTTTCCTAAAGCACAAATGGTGCTTTATATGTGGGACTCTATGGATAACCGGCCAGGCACAGCAAAAGCATTACAGTATTATGATGCTGCTTATAGTTTTGATCCTAAAAGTGCAAATGATTATGGCATGACTCTACGAGCATTATTTTTTACTAAAGGTTTTGAAAAACCTATTGAGCAAATATTTGATTACCATTTGAGTTTTGTGGGCACGATGCACTCAGATAGATATGAGGTAATGCATAAATTGCAAAGTTCGTTAGATCAGAGTATCAATGCCTATTGGTATCTTTATTTGCAAGCCCCTTGGGTTTATTGGGCATACCGGACTCTAAAACCAGCAATGCGACATGCACAAATAAAAGACTTTCAATTTAGCCCAATTGAAAAAATAAAGGTGCAGGGGATATTTGCAAGTTCACAAGCTATTGTAGATATAGAGCATCCTAGCCAGCGTGGCCTGACTATGCGCACTTTTGAAACTATTGGAGCTAATAAAAAGCTAATTACCACTAATTCGAATGTGCGCCAATACGACTTTTTCAAAGAAGAAAATATATGTATTATCGACCGAAAAACCCCAAAAATACCTGAAAAATTTTGGAGTACAAATTACCAGCCAATTTTATTTAGTACATATCACAAATATAGTTTGAGTGGTTGGCTAGAAGAGGTGCTCGACCTTCGAGATTAATGATAGTGAGTGATTAAGTGCTACTCCTGATGTTAAGTATGACTTTTTTAACTTAATATATGTTGTATCAGTTTTACTGTCCTTCAAGCTTTTACCTAGAATGTGACGAATTGGATTAGGTTCATTAAATTTATTAGATGATAAAACGTTTATTTGATTTTTGTTTGGCGCTATTTGCGTTACTTTTTTTTGCATTGCCATTTTTGGTGGTGGCAATAATGGTTAAGTCGACTTCAATTGGACCAGTATTGTATTGGTCTGAGCGTGTTGGACGGCATAATAAATTATTTAAAATGCCAAAATTTCGTACTATGCGAATCAATACGCCTGCAGTGGCGACACATCTGTTATCTGATCCCGGTCAGTTTCTGACGCCAGTTGGATCTTTCTTGCGGAAATCTAGTTTAGACGAACTGCCACAACTTTGGAGTATTATCCAAGGCGATATGAGCTTTGTTGGCCCAAGACCTGCTTTATTTAATCAAAGCGATTTAATAGAGTTGCGAACTCAATATGCTGTTGATAATTTGCTACCAGGCTTGACTGGTTGGGCACAAGTTAACGGTAGGGATGAATTGCTGATCCCAGATAAAGTAAAACTTGATGTGGAATATATGAATAACCAATCTTTTTGGATAGACGTAAAAATTATCTTTAAGACTTTTTTAAAGGTGTTGAATAGGGATGGCATTCAGCATTGATAGATAACTATTCTCATTTAAATGGTTATATCCAATAGCACTTTTGTTTAAATGATTCGTAAAAATGTAACAAACAAGCACATGAAATGTTATTTTAGGTAAAATGAACAATGCCTTCAGAAATTAAAATTCAATAAATGCATAATTGGCATTATCTTACTAATTCCCGCTCTTTTTTGGCATTGCTACATGATGTATGCATTGCATGCTTAGCTTGGATTTTGGCTTATTTACTTCGGTTTAATTTTGAAATTCCCCCAGAGTTTTTAAAATCAGTTTGGCTCAATGCTATTTGGGTAATACCACTACAGATTCTATTTTTTATCAATTTTGGTCTCTATCAGGGTGTCTGGCGTTTCGCTAGCCTTCCAGACCTGAAGCGCATATTAAAAGCTATTGGCTTGTCTACTTTGGCAATTAGTACTTTTTTATTAATGTTTCACCCGTTAGATATAGTGCCTAGATCAGTTTTAATATTAGATCCTGTCTTTTTAGTACTGATGATGGGAGGCAATCGGCTTGCTTATCGTGCATGGAAAGAGCATAGGCTGTATGGTTTTGCTCGTTTACAGGGTAAACCAGTGCTAATTATGGGGGCTGGAGAGGCTGCAATTGCGCTAGTTAAAGATTTACAACGAAGTAAAGATTGGCAAGTGATAGGTCTGCTTGATGATGATATTTCAATCCATGGCAGACAGTTAATGGATATTAAAGTCCTTGGTAGTATCAATGATATAGCCAAACTTGCCAATAATTACGCAGTTGAGCATGTGATTGTAGCGATGCCTTCTGCAATGCACCAACAAAGAAGACATGCAGTTAATATCGCAAATCAAAATGGTCTCACAGTGCTTACTGTACCTGCTTTTGATGATTTGATTAGTGGTAAACTCAGCGTTTCTCAAATAAGAAAAGTCGAAGTAGAGGATTTGTTAGGCCGTGAACCCGTTGCACTAGATAATATGGGTCTGCATGCCCTGATTGAAGGACATGCAGTGTTAGTGAGCGGTGCAGGTGGCTCAATAGGGTCTGAGCTTTGTAGACAAATACTAAAATATAAACCCAGTAAATTAGTTTGTTTAGATATTTCTGAATATGCACTTTATAATCTTGAGCAAGAGCTAAATCAACAAGAGACTCCCGTAGAGTTGGTTTATATGACTGGAGATGTTAAAAACAGTCAGAGAATTAAAGATTTACTCAACCGCTATCAACCAGCAGTTGTTTTTCATGCTGCAGCTTATAAACATGTACCTATGATGGAAAATGGTAATGTTTGGGAGGCTTTGTCGAACAATGTGATTGGCACACATACTTTAGCAATGGCTTGTAAAGAAGTAGGCATTGATAAATTTGTATTGATATCAACCGACAAAGCAGTAAACCCCACCAATGTGATGGGTGCCAGTAAGCGTTTAGCAGAGATGGTATGTCAAGGTTTGCAAGATCAATTTAACTCCAGTACAACTGAATCGGTGACTAAGTTCGTGATTGTACGTTTTGGTAATGTGCTTGGTAGTAGTGGTAGTGTGATTCCTAAATTTCGTGAGCAAATCGCTAAAGGTGGACCTGTTACGATTACACACCCCGAAATTACGCGCTTTTTTATGTCAATTCCGGAAGCAGCACAGCTAGTGATGCAAGCTGGATTGATGGGTAAGGGCGGTGATATATTTGTATTGGACATGGGCGAGCCTGTCAAAATTGCTGCGTTAGCTGCTGATATGATCCGATTGTCTGGATTACAGACAGATGATATTAAGATTGAATATGTAGGTCTGCGCCCTGGTGAAAAGCTCTATGAAGAATTGCTCGCAGACGATGAACACACTTTGCCCACACCACATGAAAAGTTGCGTATCGCGATAGCTAGGCCAGTAGATAAGGCATGGGTCAAGAGACTTTTGAAGTGGATTGAAAACGCTCAAAGTGCAAACGAAGTAATTATTAAAAACGAATTAACACTATGGGTTGAAGAATATATTCCTCAACATCAATCCAATACAGAAACACGCATCACATTGATAGAAAAACAAATTACTCTACATTAAATGGTGATAAAAACATGAATAAAATTACTAAAGCAGTTTTTCCTGTAGCGGGTTTGGGTACGCGTTTTTTACCTGCAACAAAAGCAATGCCCAAAGAGATGTTGCCAATTGTAGATAAGCCATTGATTCAATATGCTGTTGAAGAAGCTATTGCAGCAGGCGCTACGGAACTTATTTTTATTACTGGGAAACATAAGCGCGCAATTGAAGATCATTTTGATAAAGCTTTTGAATTAGAGGCAGAATTAGCTTCTAAACAGAAAACGGATATTCTAGAATTGCTTCATGGTATTTTGCCTAAAGGTGTCACTTGTATTTATATCCGTCAAGCGGAAGCATTAGGGCTAGGGCATGCTGTATTGTGTGCTAAACCAGTTGTAGGAAATGAGCCATTTGCAGTGATTCTGGCGGATGATTTAATTGATGCTAAAGTGCCTGCTATGCAGCAAATGATGGCAATTTATAATGAACAGCAACATTCTGTTTTAGGTGTTGAAGACGTGTTACCAGAAGATACAGCAAGCTATGGTATTGTTGATGCTGTGGAAATTTCGGACACTGTGCTAAAAATTAACGGCATTGTCGAGAAACCACAACCTCAAGATGCACCTTCTACATTAGCAGTAGTTGGTCGATACATTCTTACCCCTAAAATATTTGAATGTTTAGAAAATATTCAGCCTGGAAAGGGCGGTGAGATTCAGCTTACTGATGGTATTGCAAAATTGCTAGAGCATGAAACAATTTTGAGCTATCGATTTGAAGGTAAACGTTTTGATTGTGGCAGTAAGCTTGGCTTTATGAAAGCAAATGTTGAATACGCTTTGAAGCATCATGAAATTGGTAATGCATTTTCAGAATATCTAAAAACTGAACTGAGTTAATTTTACCAATTGAATATGCAAACCCCACAACGCTTACTTGAACAATCTCAACAGATTCACTCATCAGAGGCTGTCCAAGAGGCTATTGCTCGTCTAAGTCTTGAAATAACTGCTGAACTTAAGGACACCTGTCCAATTGTCATCTGTGTAATGGGAGGGGGTATTGTTTTTGCGGGTCAATTGTTAACGCAATTAAACTTCCCATTAGAATTAGACTATGTGCATGCTAGTCGTTACCAAAATGCAACCGTTGGTAATATGCTTATATGGCAAGCATTACCAAAGTTAGATTTATCTGGCCGTACAGTGTTGTTGATCGATGATATTTTAGATGAAGGTATCACACTGCAAACAATAAAAGAAAAGTGCCTAGAATTAGGGGCTAGAAATGTACTTTCAGCGGTGTTAATTGAAAAGAAATTGAATCATGCTAAGCCTATTTATGCTGATTTTATAGGCCTTGAAGTGCCAGATTGTTATGTATTTGGGTATGGGATGGATGTTTACGGATGGTGGCGAAATTTACCTGCGATTTATTCACTAAATCAGCCAAAATAAACTGGCACATAATTTGTAATACCGTTTATATTTTAATATAAATAAATATTATTAAATTGCGATTTAACAATGTTTATTATATTTACATTACATTTTCGTGTAATCTACGGCACTAAATAGGTGCTATAAAGTAATTTTTTATCTAATAGCTGGTTTTTGATCATGCAATTAGTTATATTAGGCTGGATTGTTAATTAAATGGTACAAAACATCATGGATATGGAAGTGAAGAAAATTAATTGGGAAATGATTTTTTCCGTTATTCAGCATTCATATTCAATAGATAAGCATATTGACTTTTTTACGTGGCTGCAAGAAAACGTCAATGAGGTATTGCCGCACGATATGCTAATAGCGAGTTGGGGTGACTTTAAAAGTAACAGTGAAATTAGCAAATTAAATTATGATGTAGCCTCAAATGTAAGTGATGTTAGTACTCAAATTATTTTTGAGGCCTCTCATGAAGTTGATAGTTTTATGTCACGTCTTTATCAAGACTGGTTAAAAAATAATCGACGTTGGTTTGTAATCAACAATCTAGATCAGCTAGATACAAACCATCAATATAATGCAAATTTTCTCAGCAAGCTTAACCAACTTAACTCTTTGTTGGTGTACGGGGTGAGTGATTTACGAGGTAGCAACGAGTGCCTGTACGTATTTTTTAGTAAGAAAAAAGCCTTCGAAGTCCAAGACTCCATTATGGGCTTAATAATGCCGCACATTGATAATGTATTAAGAAGAATTCAGCATCTTGAACCGCTTGATGTGGTAGTAGAGTCTGAAGAGATTGCACACTTTTCTGGATTAACTGCACGGGAATTGGAAATCATACATTGGGTCAAATCGGGTAAAACAAATCAAGAGATAGGGATGATCTTATATATAAGTCAAAATACGGTTAAGAGTCATCTTAAACGTGTTTTTCAAAAGCTAAATGTAACAAGGCGAGCACAAGCTGTTGCAATATTAGCAGATCATCCGGTTGGCAAGTTTGTATAATATAGTTGCGTTAAACTAAAGATTTTGAACTTTTCATATTGTTGGTTTATTTGATGTAAATACTGATTCCTGAAACTTTAACAGTTTGTCCAGTCCGTACCTTAGCTCTTTTCCTTTTTTCAATTAAATCATCTACTTGCACTAAGCCTTCACTTACCATGCTTTTCCCACGGCCACCACTGTCTGCAATGCCTATTAATTTAAGTAAGTTACAAAGCTCAACATAATCAGTAGTTAAATTAAATTCAGTATCTTGTGACATAAATACTTTCTAGGAAATTGTAAAAAGTTGAATTTCTAATTAAAAACGTATCGAATAGTTTGAAGTAAATGATTAACTT
>JBKJRF010000048.1:0-4829 GCA_046594825.1 Methylotenera sp. | reverse complement strand
TTAGTGTTTATTTTTTATCGCCTGACATCGTATCTACTAAGCGATGCAATGCATCTGTAAGTTGTTTGAATTCTTCAATGCCCAACCCAGTTTTGCAAGCAACACCTTGTTGTACTTTGGAAATTTCATGCTGAAGTAGGTTGCCAGCTTCTGTCAAACTAATTTCAACAATGCGTTCATCATCAATATTACGCACTCGTTTGACTAAGCCAGCAGTTTCTAGTCTTTTCAACATAGGCGTTAACGTGCCAGAATCCAACTCTAAACGCTGAGCAATTTTACCAACACTAATATTGTTATTTTCCCACAGTACTAGCATCACTAAGTACTGTGAATAGGTAATGCCAGAGCGTTCTAATGCACTTCGGTAAGCTCTAGTGAGTGAATGTGTTGCAGCATAAAGTGCAAAACATAATTGGTTATCAAGTTTTAGGTTTTTGTATGCTGACATATTGTTATTGACTAGACTTTCAGTAAAAACGAATCAAATTTTACAACACATCAATATATTGCGCTCAATCTACTTACCCTAAATGCATCTAATTGTATATTCCAGTAAAAAGAGCCACTCATTCAACTTCAAACCAGCCAGTGATTCCAGTCCAAAACCCCCACCCATAACTACACAAAGCTGCCATTTAAATTTATTACTACTGAAATGTTCGAGTGAGTAAAATGTCCCCATTGCAGACATTCGTAAATATATTTCTGAGCTTTATAATTATGAGTAGAATCAGCTTTTACTCCTTAGCATTCGCGTTACTCAACTATAGTTATTAGCTTTACCTTGGAGGTGACTCACTTCTTGAAGAATGCCTTTAGTGAAACATTGTCTATGAGATGCTACATGTGCGATGGCATACTATCGAACTTTTAAGAACTGAAAACTATATGCATAGATTGATAACACTTTTACTCTTAATTTTCAGCATACAAGGCAATGCCCAAAGCGCAGATACTCCAACATCACTCAAGCTCGAACAAGTGATTTCAGGTGATCAACGCACACTCGCTCATAAACAGCGTGATCAATATCGACATCCAGCAGAAACTCTGAAATTCTTCGGACTTAACGAAACTCAGTCAGTTGTAGAGATTTGGCCTGGTGAAGGCTGGTACACAGAAATACTGGCTCCTTTATTACAAAAAAATGGACATCTATACGTTGCACACTTTTCGGAAAATAGCACCTTGCCCTATCGACGTAATATGTTGAAATCTTTCCAAGCTAAGATGGCAGCACGCCAAGATATATATAGCCGAGTCACTCTCACAGCACTTGAACTCCCTGAAGCTGTTAGCATTGCCCCAGATAGCTCTGCTGACCTAATATTGAGTTTTCGTAGTGTGCATAACTGGCTGGCAGATGAAAATGCCAACGAAGTATTCAAAGTGTTATATCAAGCTCTTAAACCAGGTGGCGTGCTTGGTATTGTTGAGCATCGCGCAAATTCTGGTACATCGTTAGAGCAATCCATTTCTTCCGGCTATGTGACAGAAGATGAAGTCATCCAACTTGCAAAGTTGGCAGGATTTGAATTAGTTGCAAAGAGTGAGATCAATGCGAATGCCAGAGATACTAAGAATCATTTCCATGGAGTCTGGACCTTGCCACCTACTTTTAGAAGTGTAAATGATATAGAAAAGGCAAGTTATTTAGTAATAGGTGAAAGTGATCGCATGACATTGAAATTTATTAAGCCAATGAAATAAAAATTAAGTTTAAGCACAAATAGCAAAGCCAATCTTTAAGGCCTGCATTCAAGTGCTTACTGAGCAGATTCCTGTTGAGAATCAAAGTCCCCTTAGCAATCATTATTGGATCTGTAAATTGAATTTAGTGAATCAATTCAGCTATTACAAAATTACATTTCAAACTTGAATCCACCAATAAATTTAAACTTCAAACCGATACTAACTACTACTAGCTCGTGGTCAGTCTACTTTTACGACGATATGAACCAGGGGCAATCCCTAAAGTTTTTTTGAAGGCTTTGCTAAAAGCAGCTTCTGATTGGTAGCCAACTGATTCTGAGATTTTAGACATGCTTGAACTAGTTGAAATCAGCAGCTCTTTGGCTTGACTCATGCGACAGAATGTTAGGTAATGAATGGCAGTATGGCCCATCAACTCATGAAAACGCATCGCGAATGCTGATCGAGACATCCCAGCTTGCTTGGCGAGCCTGTCTAACGTCCAGTTTTGTCCAAGCTGTTGATGCATTGCATTTAATACCATTCCAATCTTTGGGTCTGCAATCGCACTCAGTATGCCAGTTGGCATCTTCGATTGCGCGATATAAGCCCGCAAGATTTGGATAAAGAGCACCTCTACCAAGCGTCTAATGACCACCTCATGGCCTGGTCTTTGCTCTTTTGTTTCAAAGCTAATGAAGTTAATTGTAGATTGTAGTAAGGAAAACTCAATAGCATCTGTACCTCGAATGTGGATGTACGATGGTAGAGATTCCAGTAATGGATGTTGAACATGTGTATCGAATTTGAAGTAGCCACAGAGGAGTGTTGCTGGTGTGCCACCATTCCCAAATGTCACTGGGCCATAATGCTGAATTTCTTTAGTCCCCACGACTTCTTCTGCAGGTAATGTTGGGCTAGTAGGGGAGTCCAACAAGGTATGTCCATGTCCATGAGGAAAAACTAGTAGATCGCCGCTTTGCAGGTGAATAGGTTCTGCCTCATCAACCATTTTGAGCCAGCAATTACCCCGAACAATGACGTGAAACTCTGCGAATGGCGTTTGCCCTATCTTCATTCCCCAAGGGGCAGAAAACTCACAACGATAGGATACTCCACCCTGCATTTTCAACGTGTTTAATATGTCTGTTAGTGCATCCATAATTTAATAGTTATACGAAAAGACATAATTATTGCACTTATTATCATAGATTGTATGAAAAAAACTTATTAACATGCATATATCAATTTGGCAGCTGATTTAATAATCGCTCTAGATGACTCATTCATTATCCTAAGTAAAGGTAGAAAAAATGTCAGCACCCTTTGTTTTAAAGCTTCCGCAGCAATCTATTGAAGTTGGTTCACCTAAAGTTAAGGCTGTACTGGAAAAGGCACTAAAGCAGGTAGGTTTTATCCCTAATATGTATGGTTATATGGCAAACGTACCGGGCATGTTAGATACCTATTTATTCGGTTATGACCAGTTCCGTACCGAGTCGGGTTTTAGTTCGGTCGAACAAGAAGTGGTGTTCCTGACAATCAGTCGCGCCAATGGCTGCCATTATTGTGTTGCTGCCCATAGCTTTATTGCAGATAAAATGTCCAAGGTGCCAGTGGAAGTCACCAATGCCATCCGAAATGGTCAAGTAATTCCTGATGCAAAATTACAAGCACTAAGTAAGTTTACGCATGTCATGCTTGACAAACGCGGTCGTCCAAACAAGGATGATGTCGCTGAGTTCTTGGCTGCTGGTTTTACAGAGCAGCAAGTACTAGATATTCTGTTAGCTATCAGCGTCAAAACGCTAAGCAATTATGCTAACCATCTATTCAATACGCCTTTGGATGATATGTTCAAATCACGAGAATGGCACCTCGACTAGGAATAAGTTAGAATATGACAACGAATAATTCTATTCAATCTATTGGTTATTATTTAGCGTGACCTCTATCCGCACATGGCTGTTGACTCTAACCGCTATGTGCGCATTCGCAGGGAACTCATTGCTATGCCGCTGGGCATTAAAAGAAACCGCAATTGATCCGGCAAGTTTTACTTTAATCCGTATTGTTTCTGGGGCAATCGCACTATATTTGATTCTCAGATACCGTAAAAGCACACAGTTAGGTGCAGGCAACTGGGCTTCAGCGTTCGCATTATTTATTTATATGGCAGCTTTTTCTTATGCCTATATTGGTCTACCTACTGGAACTGGTGCATTCTTGTTATTTGGTGCAGTGCAACTGACTATGATTCTTGCAGGGTTGTGGGGAGGTGAGCGCTTTAAAAATCTGCAAAGCCTAGGATTTGTGATAGCGTCCGCCGGACTTGCTTGGTTGTTGCTCCCAAGCTCAGCAACCCCACCGATTAAGGAATCAACACTCATGCTGATTGCAGGGATAGCTTGGGCAATTTATTCTTTGCGTGGTCATTCAGCACTAGACCCGATTGCTATTACTGCTGGCAATTTTATGCGAGCCGCAGCTTTTGCCGTTGGGTTTAGTTTGATGTTTATCACCTCCGCAAAAGTTGATACTTCTGGCAGTCTGTTTGCAGCAATATCAGGGGTTATTACTTCTGGAATAGGCTATGCCGTGTGGTATTCAGTTCTACCAAGGCTAAAAACAACACATGCTGCAGTCATACAACTTAGTGTTCCTGTAATAGCCACTATTGCCGGCACTATACTACTCAATGAAACCATCACTGCTAGGTTAGTTTTGGCTTCTATAGCTACTTTAGGAGGCGTTGGAATAGTGATTTTGAATAAAAAACAAAGGTCAAAAATATAAACGTTCATATATTCACTGACGACCATTATTCATTTGTAATGAACCAGAAACGCGCAAATTGGCTAACGATGCTTGAAGGTATGAATTATTTTGCCATCTGATTTACATCATTAGGAGTGTTACATCTCATGTTGAAACGGACTCAAATTATAGTTTTTGATGTCAATGAAACCTTACTAGATATAGAAGAATTAAATCCTTTCTTCCAACGAACTTTTGGAAGCGCAAGGGTAATGCGAGAGTGGTTTGCAGAATTAATTCTATACTCTCAAGCATTGACGCTGAGCGGTAATTACCATGATTTTAGTAAGCTCGCCATGGCGGTGCTAGATATGTTC
>JBKJRF010000217.1:0-10703 GCA_046594825.1 Methylotenera sp. | reverse complement strand
ACAGCGCATCACGCATACTACCCGCAGCAGCACGTGAAATTAGATGCGTGATGCGCTGTCACTGACTGACCAAGCGATTGCCTATGGCGGTCAAACTGTGAATGAAGCTGAAGTACGCTCCATGTTGGGAGCGATTGATCAAAGCTACTTGTATGAGCTTTTAGATGCACTAATAGCGAATGATGGTGCTAGCCTTATTACACAAGCAAAATCTATGGAAGCGCGTAGCTTATCGTTTGAGGCTGCGCTCAATGATTTAGCCCAACTATTACATCAAATTGCTGTAGCACAATCTGTACCAGACAGTATCGCTGATGATTTACCTGAACGTAATGCACTGTTAGCCTTAGCACAGAAAATTCCACCTGAAACGCTCCAATTGTATTATCAAATTGCATTATTAGGTCGTCGTGATATTGGATTAGCCCCTGATGAATTTGCTGGCTTTACCATGAGCTTATTGCGTATGTTGGCGTTTACACCGAATGAAACTAATACACAAAAAACTCAAAGTAATTCAGCACAGAAACCACTTAGTGCATCTTTAATAAGTACACCCAAACCTCAATTAGTTGTAAAACCAGTTGTTACCACAACGTCAAAAGCTATACCTGCAGAACAATCTAGTGAAAATGCTACAACATACACATTACCCGTAGCCGAGAATCAAACAGCACAAACTGTGAATGATCCTGCTATAGACAAAATTACCGTAGAAAACCGCATTGCAAACACTGACTCTACTCATAGCCCCAGCAAATTCAACGGCAACTGGCGTGGCCTGTTAGATGAGTTAAAACTCGGCTTAGTCAGGACATTAGCCCAGCACTGTGAACTGGTTAGCTATGACGAAAATACCATTTCACTCAGCGTGCCAGAATCACAAAAGCATTTATTATTACCAAATTATCAAGAAAAATTAGGCGCTGCAATATGCCAATATTTTGGTAAGAAAATCAAACTACAATTCAGCATTGGTGGTACTGGCAATACCCCTGCCAAACAAATTTCGCAAGAAAAAGCATATGCTCAAGCAAGTGCTGAAAGTGCTATTGAAGAAGATAGTTTTGTACAAGCATTAATTAACGACTTAGGGGCTTCGATCATCCCCAATTCAATTAAACCAATTTAAGGAGAATACAGCATGATGAAAGGTGGTATGGGTAATTTGATGAAGCAAGCTCAGCAAATGCAAGCCAATATGGCTAAAGCACAAGAAGAGCTGGCAAACATTGATGTAGAAGGCATTGCAGCGAATGGTCTAGTGAAAGTACAAATGACCTGTAAAAATGAAGTTAAACGTGTCACTTTAGATGATAGCGTAATGGACGACAAAGAAACGTTGGAAGATCTATTAGTGATTGCATTAAAAGATGCAACAGCTAAAGCCGAGGCTACTTCATCTGCACGTATGGCTAACTATATGCCAGCAGGCATGAAACTGCCATTCTAATCAACGCAATAGCTATTGATGAAAAATCCACCCGCGCTTGAGCAACTAATCGATAGCTTACGCTGTTTACCAGGTGTTGGTCCAAAATCAGCACAACGCATGGCCTATTATTTATTGCAACGCGATAGGAAAGGTGCGAGTGGCTTGGCTATTGCCCTTGGTAATGCTTTGGAAGTCGTGGATCACTGCAAGTTATGCAATACATTTAGTGAGCAGCCTATCTGCCCGCTTTGTGAAGCAGATAACCGTGACAAAAGCTTATTGTGCATTGTGGAAATGCCAACTGATTTATTAATGTTGGAAAATACCCGTGCTTACAATGGTTTGTATTTTGTACTGATGGGAAGATTATCACCACTAGACGGCATCGGACCAAAAGAAATTCATTTAGACAAACTCATCAAGCGTGCGCAGGACGGCATTGTACAAGAGGTGATTTTAGCCACGAACTACACTGTTGAAGGTGATGCCACAGCGCATTATATTAGCGAGTTACTTCGTACCCGCGGCGTTAAAACTAGCCGCATCGCACGTGGCATGCCTATGGGCGGTGAAATTGAATATGTAGATAGCGGCACACTAGCGCAAGCAATGATGGAACGACGAACTGTTACTTAATTTAAACGCTTTAAAATATTAAAGAAAATTAAGTAACTCATCAGGAGTTTTAATCATGGCATCCGCGCCCCACTCTGCTGGGCTGTCAGTTTCAGCGATGTAACCAAATAAAGCCACTATAGTTTTTACACCAGCCGCTTTACCCGCTTGCACATCCCGTTCTGCATCACCCACGTAAATACAATCACTTGGTTTGCTATTGGTTTCTTTGCATGCCATCAATATTGTATCTGGTGCTGGTTTTGGCTGTGGTGCATCATCACCGCAGACTAAACAAGCTGCACGCTGATATAAATTTTTATCACCCATCTTAACGGCTTTGATTAAATCTAGAGAAAAACGGCGAGGCTTGTTAGTAACAATGCCCCATTTAATGCCTTCTGCATCTAACTTTTCGAGTAAATCAGCAATTCCAGGTAAAAATATAGGCTTATTCGTAAATACACTTTCGTACAAATCTAAATACTCTATACGCATAGTCTCAAAGCTTTTGTCTATAGGCGTAATACCAAAACCTAGCTCCAACAAACCGCGTGAACCATGTGAAGCTATAGGCCAAATTTCGTCATGTAGGAGCGCTTGCTTGCCATGACGCGCTAATTGTAAATTCAACGCCACTCCTAAATCATGGGCTGTATCTATTAGAGTGCCATCTAAATCAAATAAAATCACACTCATGCAGCTAGTCTTGCTCTGCCATTACAGTATGCATCATGTAATTCACAGACACGTCATCACCCAAACTGTAGTGTTGCGTAATTGGGTTGTAACTCATGCCACGCATCTCTGAAACATTTAAATTAGCTTGCCGTACCCAGCTTGACAACTCTGAAGGTTTAATGAATTTTGCATAATCATGGGTGCCTTTAGGAAGTAAATTCAATACGTACTCTGCCCCAATCACAGCAAACAAATAGGCTTTCGGATTACGATTGATAGTCGAGAAAAATACAGAACCACCCGGTTTAACTAGCTTTGCACAAGCAGCAACAATTGCAGATGGATCTGGCACATGCTCTAACATTTCCATGCACGCCACCACACCAAAACTGGCTGGCTGCTCTGCAGCTAATTGCTCTACAGAAATATATTGATAAGCGACTTTTGCACCACTTTCTAATTGGTGTAACTTAGCCACGTTGAGTGCTTTTTCACCCAAATCAATACCCACGACGTCCGCGCCTTTGAAATACATGGATTCAGACAAAATGCCACCGCCACAGCCTACATCCAGCATACGCTTACCTTGTAAACCAACAAGGCCATCTATATAACCCAGCCGAAGTGGATTAAGCTCATGTAAAGGCTTGAATTCGCTAGTCTTATCCCACCACTTGTGCGCGAGGTCGCCAAACTTTTGTAATTCTAATTCGTCAGCGTTCAATGTTTGTGTTGCCTTAGTTTTGGTTGCCATGTGTTGATAATTTCCTTTAATTCTATTGGTTCTATATTGGCATAGACACCATTGCTATAGCGTAATTCACCCGCCACCCAGGTATGGGTAACATGCTCACGTCCACAGCTATAAACCAAATGTGATATTGGGTCATAATATGGCGCTGTAGCTAGGTCACTCAACTTAACTGCAGCCAAATCAGCTAACTTTCCTATTTCGATTGAGCCTATCTTATGATCTAAACCCATCGCTTTAGCCGCATTTATAGTCGCCATTTCGAGCGCCTGATGTGCAGGAACCACTGTTGCATCTTCACTAACACCTTTGGCTAAAAGTGCACTTAAACGCATTTCAGTAAAAATATCTATTCGGTTATTACTCGCTGCACCATCAGTACCTAGCCCAACATTCACGTTTTTCGCAAGCAATTGTGCGACAGGTGCGATGCCACTAGCAAGCTTTAAATTGGAACTCGGGCAATGTGCAACATGACACCCATATTCAGCAAGTAAATCAATTTCATTGCCCTGCAAATGTACACAATGAGCGGCAACTAGATTAGGGCCTAGTAAGCCAAACTCAGCGATTCGCTGCAATGGTCGCAAGCCATACTGCGCCTCAGACTGTGCGATCTCTTCACGCGTTTCATGCAGATGTGTGTGAACATTAAGCCCTAACTGCTCTGCGTAAGTGATCACCTTTTGAAACGTTTGATTAGAAACTGTATAAGGTGCATGCGGCGCGATTGATGAGGTAATGAGCGGATTGTTACGCCAGCTATCATGGGAATCTACTCCTTTTTGCAGATAATCATCTACATCATTGGCATAGGCTGATGGAAACTCCAGCACAACCAGACCTAGATTCGCACGCATACCAACTTCACTAGTTGCCGCTGCAGTCGCCTGCGGATAAAAATACATATCGTTAAAACAAGTAATGCCGCCACTTAACATTTCTGCACAGGCTAATATTGTTGCATCGTGCACATAACGTACAGACAAAATGTTCTTTTCTGCGGGCCATATATGGTCGTTTAGCCATGTCATCAGTGGCATGTCGTCAGCAATACCACGCATTAAACTCATTGCCGCGTGTGTATGCAAATTGATTAAACCTGGGATCAATACATGGTCATCTAAACATACAAGTGATGTTGCGACATATTTTTGCCTAGCCTCAGCTATAGGCAAGATTTCGACTATAAAACCATCCTGAACGATGACTGTGTGATTTTCTAGTATTGGCTGTTTTGATACTACCGTCGCAATCCAGCGTGCTTCAATCATCAGGTCAGCATTGACAGTAGTTTGAGACAGTTCATTAACTTTAAGCATAAGGTTATTTTACCAATAAAAAAGCCCCGCAATAACGGGGCTTTCACGTTTTACTTCTTAAATTTAACTTAAATAACTAACTTAATTTAAAATTAGTAATTAAGCATTCATTTAATCAATTATTTACAACCTGATTCACGTTGTTTTTCAGCTGAAATAACAACACGACGATCTGGTGCAAGACACTCGATCAATTTTTTACCTTTAACGCCTTTACAATCAGAAACTGGCTCTGACTCACCTTTACCAACTGCTTTTAGACGACTAGCATCAACACCTTGTGACACTAAGTAATCTTTCACTTGGTTAGCACGACGCTCTGACAATTTTTGGTTATAAGCTTCTGAACCGATACGATCTGTATGGCCAGTTACTAACACTAACTCAATATCTGGATTACCTTTGATCTTAGCAGCAGCATCATCAAGAATTGGTTTAGAGCCATCTTGTAATTTAGCTTTATCGAAACCAAATAATTTTTCTGCAGAAATTGTAACTGTCTCAAGTTTTGGGTTACAAGGTGCAGCAGCTGGAACTAGCTCAGGTGCTGGAGCTGGAGCTGGCTCTGCAACTGGTGCTGGAGTTGGCTCAGGTGTTGGCTCTACTGCAGCCACTGGCATTGGTGCTGGAGCACCAAAACGGAATATACCACCTAGACTTAACAATGTATTACCAATTGTGCTATCTGCATCAAATGTTGTACCTGGTGCTTTTGCCTTTGATTTTGACCATTGATGGCGCAAATCAGCTTGCAAACCAAATGAGTCATTAAACAAATACTGAGCACCTAAACCTACATCAGCTAACCATGATGTATTAGAGCGATTTTTAATAGTAGGAATGCCGCTATAGTCAGCATCATTGCGTGCAGCACCCAAACCTGCTAGCAAGAATGGACGGAATTTATCCCGGCTAAACATGTATAAAGCGTCAACACCTAATGTAGTTTGCTTATAGTGTCCACCTGCGCCAGCAATACCTGTATCTTCACCAGCACGGTTATAACCTAGGCCACCTTGAATATCCCAGCTTGGGCTTAACTCTTTACCTAATTTGATAAATGCGCCGCCGCCATCATTAGCGTCTAAATCGCTATCAGTGTTCATATAGCTAACACCTGGGACTAAATACCAAGCCCCGCGGTACATATCATCCGCGACTGCAGTAAAAGCTGCGAAGCTTAATGTAGCTGCTACTGCAATTTTAATAATATTTTTTTTCATTCTTTTTGCTCCTCGTTAAAGTACATCTAAATATTTATATGGTTTTATAATACGCATACTGGTTATTTAACGCAATGTTTAACGTGACTGAAATAGTGGGTCTTGGTGTTTTTTACTACCATTCTGTTGCTTTTATACAACAAATTTACAATACTTTACGTATTGCTCTAATTTTACCCAAATTAAGACCAAGCTCTCGCTTATCCTCATCGCATACTCCACCTCTAAAACCAATATATGTAGGATTTAGTTTCTTCGCAGCCACAACATGTTGTAATTGTAAAGAGCCGGCAAGGCCAAATGACATACCCAACTCTAAGACTTTTTTTGCAAATTCTTTACAATCTACCGCGGAGCGATGATACATGAACGTATTCCCATTCTTCTGTGCGGTATCCAACATAACACCATTAAAACCTGCTTGCTGAATTGCCATAATCAAGGCATCTGAATATTCATATTCAGCAAATAACACTGCTATTAATTTCACTTCTTTTACTGTGATAGATTTCAACTTATCTAAAGTAGATTGATAATTATCGCTTTTGAAAAAACCAATTTTAATAAAATCCACTTTAGTGTTAGCCAGTTTTATAACACAGTCAAAAATTACTTCTGGTTGCATAGGCACATCACCTATGGTTGCACTCACAAGCTTTTGTCCATCTACAAAATCTATAATCGCCTCTATTTGCTTAAGTGGCAATGCACCCAGCGCACCTGCTGCAGGATCTTTTAAATCTATAATATCTACGCCATTTTCTAAGGCAACTTGAGCTTCTGCGACACTGGTAACACTAATTAGCAGTTGTGTCATGCTAAACCTATACTATGCAAAGTTATCACCTGACTGTTCAGCATAAAAATTATCTATTTTTTCTATTAGCCAGCCCCACGCTTCTAACTCGCGTTCACCAGCGGTTTTATCTATAGCAATTTGTAAGTATTGTATTTCTGACTTTACTTTTTCTTTTGATAACATATCTAAGCGACTCGCCAATACCGCCAACTCAATCACTGCAGCTTGTGCACGGTTAAAGCCTTGGAATGCATGATGCTGTTCTGCGTGTGCGACTTCCAAAAATAACTTTGGTCGCAATGGATGGTCTTCAACTTTAATTAGCTTTAATTCTTTATGTGCCAAAGTGTTTGCTAATCTAAAGCCAAGGACATGATCGGTTGGTTGCACTTCCCATGCTTGGCGCCTAGTCAATGCAGCAGCAAAAACGCGCACATCATCCGTTAAGTTCATTACTGCGCATTTTGTAGCTAATATATTGTTTAGTGTTGCAGAGGGTTTATAAGGAGAAATAACTACTAAGTTATTTTCCATGCGAATACCAAAAGGCGTCACATGAACATTACCTTGCTCATCGACACTAGTGATAATCGTTTCTAATATCATACTAGCCATTGTTCTTTAGCTGTCTTAGCTGCTTCGCGCCGCTCTTTGATTGAGGCCTCACGATGCGCTGTTTTGTTTGTTTGATCTGGTGTTCGGTTAGTTACACCCCAATCTAATTCTTGATCTTGTACATAGCGTTTTTTAAGTTGCCAAGCGATTTGTGCCCGTGCTAACTCAACACCCAGATAAAACGCATGAGAGGCGTCATTATCAACTTTTAAGTGCTGATATAAGGCAAATGGATTCAGGCTTTCATGTATGCCATCTCGATTATAAATGTGCATACCCGCCTCGCTTACTTGAATACGAAAACTGGGGTCTTTAATTTGTGCCGCGATTTCTTTTATCTCATCTACGGTATAAGTGAAAGGACGTCGGTCATGCAGCCCCAACAAACCATTGCTATAGCCTCGCGGCAATCTATCATCAAGTTTCGCAGCATGCATAATACGCCTAGCAATGTCTGCTTCACTAATTGCATTAACTGTATGCGGACTCACTGATGTAGCCAGCACCGCATTGATATTGAGCTCACTAATCATGCCAAATAACAATGCATTAATACCTGTAGTATCCGCATCGGTGAGCTCCGTTAAATTACCTATACCCATCATAATTTCAATATCAGGATATTTTTTGCGCAATTTCTGATACCGCACAATTGAATTCGTTAATCCAAAATGAATTGGATCTAAAATCGCATCAGCAATGAAAGGCTTGCCTGCAATTAAGCATTTATCAATCGCACGATAAAGTGAGGCTAGCGTATGAGGTTTGGCCGCGATGAGAATAGGCGTTGCAGCCACTTCATCAGCGATCCACAATGTATTTTCTGTAAGGCTCAGCAGATAATCAGCACCAGCGTGCCCTGCTACTAACAAATCGTCAGTATTAAGTGAATCTACGCTGACTTTGAAATCTAATGCTTTAAGTGCTTTCACAGCATCTGCCAGATGTGGAAAAGGCACTGCAGGCAAGCAGCCTAAATCAATCACATTGGCCCCTTGCGCTTGGTAATGCTGAGCTCTTTTGATGATGCCTTCAACACTTAAAAAAGGCGCATCAACAATTTCCGCAAAAATCTTCACACTATATTGACTTAAATCAGGCGCGACACCGCCATGGCCAAAGTATTGTGGCAGGTCTTTTAAGTCCGCTGGACCGCGTTCAACAGGTACGCCGTATTGGACTTCAAGCTGAGTCAAATCACCTTGACATAAACCTGGCAAAATCACCTTATCGGCTTCACCAGTTTCTTTAAGTCGGCGTGCAATTAAATCAGGCGTCATCAAAGCAGCGACTGATACGCCAATTTGCTGAATGCGATATTTGAAAGGAGGAGTTTTGGGGTTACTTTGCACTTGCTCTAATACTTTTTTCAGACTTTTTTCAGCGAGCTTGCCTGTTAAAAAAAGTAGATTCTTAACCTTGGACATTTGATTTTAAAGTCTAAATTGACGTTCAGACTGAAGCCTAGCCTGTATATTCGTTTTTAAACTTTGCATATTTTCGACCACTGTCGTTGCTTCAAAAGTTTTAATTTTTACAACATTCTCTAAATCAATATTGCGTGGATACACCTTTACGACATGGTCACGCGGTGCATCGGACTCTAACTCGGGTGCAGTATCACATGCAAAGATAATACTTGGCATACGGGTTTTTCCTGCTTGCGCATAAAGATTAGTGACTAGACTATCAGAGATGCCACAGACCATTTTAGCGATGGTGTTAGATGTCGCGGGAGCAATCACTAACGTGTGGTATTTACCTTCGTAAAACAATTCTACTGGCACACTGCTAGCAGTTTTGTCTTGATAAACTTTGCCTACCTTGTGCTTGTAACCATACTGCTGCAATACTTCAGCCGCCGCTTTACTTAAGAACAAATCAACATCATCCAAAGTATGGATGATGTCTAAACACTCTTTAAGATAATGCCCTGAACCAGTAATAGCCCATGCTAGCCGTTGTTTAGAAGTACTGTTCACATTCTAGCAATCAATTAAAATTTGTTATGCGAATGGATGACGCAAGACAATAGTTTCATCACGCTCTGGGCCTGTAGAAACAATGTCGACTGGCACGCCACAAAGCGCCTCTAAGCGCTTGAGATAGGTTTGCGCGTTCTTAGGCAAACCTTCCCAAGTTTTCACACCAAATGTATTATCACTCCAACCTGATACAGTTTCATATATTGGCTCGCAGCGCGCTACATCATCTGCGCCGATAGGCAATAAATCTAACAACTTGCCGTCCAACATATAACCCGTACAAATATTAAGTTCTTGAATACCGTCCAGTACATCTAATTTAGTAATACACAAGCCTGTAAGACCATTTATACGTGCTGAGCGGCGTAATGCTGCTGCATCAAACCAGCCACAGCGACGTTTACGTTTCGTGACCGTGCCAATTTCTTGGCCTTTGACGGACATTTGATTGCCCGGGCAATTCTCAGACTCAATATCCAGCTCACTTGGGAAAGGTCCGCCACCAACACGCGTAGTGTAGGCTTTGGTGACACCCAATACATAATGCAGCATGCTCGGCCCAACACCAGTGCCCGCTGCAGCTTGCCCAGAAACGCAATTACTTGAAGTTACGTAAGGATAAGTACCGTGATCTACATCTAATAACGTACCTTGTGCACCTTCAAACAACAAGTTTTGACCTGCTGCATTCGCTTCATACAAAGCGGCTGAAATATCGGCTACTAACGGTTTTATTAAATCAGATTTTTGCAGTGCTGAATCTAATTGCTGATTAAAATCAACCGCTTCTGCCCCTAAGTATTTAGTTAATACAAAGTTGTGATAATCCAATACATCGCGTAACTTTTCACTAAATTGCTCAGGATAAAATAGGTCATATAGACGCAATGCACGACGTGCAACTTTATCTTCGTAAGTTGGGCCTATGCCTTTACCCGTGGTGCCAATTTTTTTATCTACGCCACGCTTAAGTTCACGAGCTACATCTAAACGCACATGGTAATCTAATATCAATGGGCAACCTGGGCTAACTTTTAAGCGACTTCTAACTTCCAAGCCATCTTTCTCAAGGGTATTGATTTCTTGCAAGAGATGGCCTGCATCCAGCACCACGCCATTACCGATATAGCAATTAACACCACTGCGGACAATACCTGATGGCACTAGGTTTAATTTATAGATACGTTGTGCAGCACCCTGACCCACAACCAATGTATGCCCAGCGTTATGACCCCCTTGAAAACGCACGACACCTTGTGCATGGTCGGTAAGCCAAT
>JBKJRF010000205.1:0-11074 GCA_046594825.1 Methylotenera sp. | reverse complement strand
CTATTATACACGTTAGCAAGCCCTACATTTTCTGCCAGCTGTAAACCTTGAATCTTCTTTTGTAAAATGTCGCCATTGGTTTCACTTTTAAATGCACCTGCTTGTATGTAGTATTGTGAGCCAATCTTGTTGTTTACGGTCGATACATCAGGAGCAGAAGTTACTGTTTGTGTTGCAGTCGCGGCAGGGGTTTCAGGCAGGACTGCAAGTGAAGTTTGTGTATTCACAGGCATATTTTTAGCCATTTTCTGCATAGCATCAGCACTGGTATCAATCGACTCTACTTCAACCAAACCACTGCCTTGACCAATCAATCGCAATTTATATGCTGCTGCATAAGATAAATCTATCAATCGATCATGCTTGAATGGGCCTCGGTCATTAATGCGCACAACCACTGAGCGGCCGTTGGCGGGGTTAGTGACTTTTACATAACTTGGTATAGGCAATACAGTATGAGCACCTGACATGGCATACATATCGTAAATTTCGCCAGTAGAGGTTTTTTTGCCATGGTAGCGTTTACCATACCAAGAAGCGACACCTTGTTTTTTGTAAGGCATAAAGCTCGTCATGGGTACGTATTGTTGACCGAGGGCCATGTATGGTTTATTCGCTCGCACCATTGGCACTTCAGTTTTTAACGTAGCATCTGGAATGCTATCAATATCTGCTGGCGCATTGTCACCAGGACCGTCATCCAAATAGTATCCGCCAGCACCTGGTTTTGTAGGTGTTTGTTTGGCAACTGGTGCTGATGGTGCTTTAACTACGGGTTTGGTGACAGCTTCGCCACCACATGCTGCTAATACACTGATGCATATTAGGATGATAATTTTTTGCATATTGTTGATATTAATCATTAGTTCGCCACCAGTTTTTTATGTGTTTGTATGCTCATTAAAATACCAAAGCTTAAACATAGCGTCACCATAGAAGTGCCGCCATAACTAATCAACGGCAATGGTACACCTACTACAGGTAAAATGCCGCTTACCATACCCATGTTGACAAATGCGTAGGTGAAGAAAGTCAGCGTGATGCTACCCGCCAATAATCTTGTAAAGGTATTTTGTGCTTGCGAGGCAATGACTAAGCCACGCAAAATAATTAAACTAAATAACACCAGCAATAATATATTGCCTAATAGCCCAAACTCTTCACCAAACACGGCAAAAATAAAGTCTGTACTACGTTCAGGTAAAAAGTCTAGTTGTGCTTGTGTGCCTTTTATCCAGCCTTTGCCTGCCATACCACCAGAACCAAGTGCTATAATCGCCTGTATGGTGTGGTAGCCTGCTCCTAGCGGGTCTTGTGTTGGGTCTAGTAGAATTTCAATTCTTCGCCGCTGATAGTCATGCAGTGAAGACCATAATATAGGCGTAGACGCCGCAAAGGCCACTGCACCACCAAGTAGTAATTTCCAGCTTAAACCAGCTAAAAATAATATGTAAAAGCCTGAAGCTGCAATCAGTATCGCAGTTCCTAAATCTGGCTGTTTAATAATTAATGCGACTGGTACAAGTAATAATAGGCCGCCGATAGCAAAGTCGGCCATGGCAGGCTTTCCTTCACGTTTGGAGAAATACCATGCCAGCATCATCGGCATGGCAATACGCATAAGTTCAGAAGGTTGTATTTGTGTGAAACCCAAACTCAACCAGCGCCGTGCGCCATGGCTTACCGATCCAAATACAGCAACTGCAATTAATAATAAAACGCCTAGCGTATATAGCGGTAAGGCAAAGCGCTCTAACTGATTAGGGGCGATATTGGCTGCTGCCCACATGAAACTTAATGCCACGACAATATTAATACCTTGTCCATAAACACGTGCAATGTTTTGTCCAGATGCACTGTACAGCACAAATAGGCCAACAATCAGGGTGAAAAATAAACACGCCATCAGGAATGAATCAATGTGTTTAACAAATTGGGTTAATAATTTGCTAATCATGTAATTCTTCTTCGGGTGGAGTGCTTGGTTCAGGTTTAACTTTGCTAGTATTACTAGCAGGGCTTGTAGGTTTATTTACTGATTTAGTTGTGGTTGCTTTTGCGTCTTCTACAACTTTATCTGGCATTGGCAATTTGCCTAGCAAATAGTAATCCATCACTTTTCTTGCAATTGGCCCTGCGGTTGAGCCGCCATGCTGGCCATTTTCTACAATTACAGCCATAGCAATAGTTGGATCTTCGGCAGGTGCATAGGCAATGAATAAGGCATGGTCACGATGACGTTCATTAATGCTATTAGCGTTGTATTTTTCATTTTGTTTAATACCAATCACTTGTGCTGTTCCTGTTTTTGCTGCAATGGTATAAGGAGCATTTGCGCCCACGCTAGCTGCAGTCCCTCCCGGTAATGTCACACCCATCATGCCACGCTTTACAATCGCAATATTGTCCGGATTAAGCTTAATGGTATCTTGCACGACTGGCGGCATGATAGTGTTCTCACCAGAAATAGCTTTTTGAATTTGTGTGACTAAATGAGGTTTCATGGCTACGCCATTATTAGCCAAAATTGCAGTGGCTTGTGCAAGTTGCATAGGCGTTACTAAAGTATAGCCTTGCCCAATCCCTACAATAACAGTTTCACCCTGGTACCAAGGTTGTTTGTAGCGGCGCATTTTCCATTCTGGAGTGGGTAGCAAACCTCCAATTTCACCTTGAATATCGATACCAGTTTTTCTGCCAAAACCAAAATGGCTAACAAAAGAGGTTAATTTATCTATGCCTAATTCTAATGCTAAGCCATAAAAAAAAGTATCACAAGAAATAGTAATGGCACGTTGCATATCTACCATACCATGGCCAGATGGCTTCCAATCTCGGTATCTATGTACGCTGTTGGGTAAGGTAAAAAAGCCTGGATCTTGTATAGAAAAAGGTGGTACACGCTTACCGTCTTCTAAGCCCGCCATCGCTGCAAATGGCTTAAATGTTGATCCTGGAGGGTAAATCCCACGAATCGGCCGGTTGATTAAGGGTTTGTCTATAGAGTCATTAAGCGCTTTCCAATTTTCAACGTCAATGCCATCAACAAACAAGTTAGGATCAAAGGTAGGCTCGCTTACATAGCTCAATACCTCGCCAGTTTTGGGATTGATTGCGATCAAGGCACCACGATGTTCGCCAAATGCTGTTTCGGCGATTTCTTGCAGCTTACTGTCAATTGATAATACAAGATTATCACCAGCTGCTGGCGCTGTGCTGGATAGTACGCGTACCGCGCGACCGTCGGCATCAATCTCGACTTGCTGAAATCCTGTTGTGCCATGTAAAAAACGTTCATAAAATTGCTCTATGCCACTTTTACCTACGTGGTCTGAGCCTTTGTAATTAGAAAGGTCGCCTGCAATTTCAAGATTGGATAAATCTTTATCATTGATACGTCCAATGTAACCCAGCATATGAGCACCCAGCTTACCCATAGGGTAATGCCTAAACAGCCGAGATTTAATTTCAACCCCAGGAAAGCGATAATGATTCACGGCAAATCTCGCAGCCTCTGCTTCATTGAGGTGAGTGCGAATTGGTACACTTTCAAAGTTACGGCTTTCATCGCGAAGTTTATTAAATCGTTTGCGATCAAGACTGCTTACTTCGACCAGCTTGCTAACGTCAGCAATAGTTGCTTCCAGGTTATCTACTTTTGATGGAGTAATTTCTAGCGTGTAGACAAAAAAATTGTGCGCAAGTACCACACCGTTTTTATCAAGGATTAAACCTCGATTCGGAACAATCGGGGTCAGTGAGATGCGATTATTTTCTGCCAGCGTTTGATAATGCTTGTACTGGGTTATTTGTAAATAAAAAAAACGTGCTGTTAATATGCCAAATAGCACCAGTACTACCAAAGCAGCAACGCCTAACCGGAGCTTAAAATAATATTGCTCATGTTGATAATTTTTTAGTTCAGCACGCACGTTTAAATGCTCGCAGCTACAAAATTATAAATCACACTAAATTTACCTACCACGCGTTCTTCCACCAGTATTCAAACCAAACATGACGGCAATTTTCCACAATAAAACACCTGTAATACTGGGTAGGAAATAAGCCCAACCTAAAGATTGCGCGCCAGCAAATGTTTTGAGTATGAGCAAGATTATTTGCGCAGTAATCAGTAATAGAAATACATAAAATAATTGTTGTGTGCCATTAAATAACACCAATCGGCGCTGATAAATCACAGCAAAAAACGCAGTAACGGTATATGCCAATGCATATTGTCCAAAAGTGCCACCAGTTGCTAAATCTACAAATAACCCAACAAACCATGCTGTGCCAATATTGCATAAATTAGGTGCGCGTATTAGCCAAAATATGATGACTAACAATAAAAAGTCTGGACGCGCCTGTAGCGCTACCCCTGACCATGGTAGCAATAAACAAATGAACGCCAATATGAGTGATAAATACACAGATTTAAGATTACTCGGGTGCATGCGGCTTGCTCGTATTAGTGACTGGCGTTTCTTCTACAGTTTTTTCAGATGGTTTTTCTATGATTTTTTGCGTAGTTTTTACTGCTGGTTTCTCAAGCGAATTTTGTGCTGGTTTTACTGGCAGACTTGGCTGCAACTCTGCTTTAGGAATGCTAGTGGTCGCATTTTTTGGTAATGCTTCAACACGAGCAATGCTAACTAGCAGAATTTGCTTGTGGTTTTCTACACCACCGGTTGGTATACAAACAATACGTGCAAAAGGTGAGTCTGGGGTATTTTCAATATGCGTTACTGTTGCAACTGCTAGGCCGGCGGGGTAAACACCATCTATGCCCGAGGTAACCAGCGTGTCGCCGCGACGTATGTCCACATTCGTCGGTAAATAGGGTAAATCTAAAGTATTATCGCGACCATGGCCAAAAGCAATTGCGCGCAAACCGTTGCGTTCTACTTGTATAGGAATGGCCAATGATTTATCGGTAATGAGCGTTACTTCACTACTTAAAGGGTAAATGCGCGTAACCTGACCAATCACCCCTGTAGCATCTACAACAGCCTCACCAGCGATAATGCCGTCAGTTCCGCCACGATTAACAATTACTTTTTTGGTAAAAGGGTCACGACCCACGTGCATAATCTCACCCAATACGCTGCTTTCTTTCATTGCTTTATTTGCGTCAAGTAATTGGCGCAGATGATTATTTTCAAGTTCGACTGTATTGAGTCGTTGCAGTGTGATGTTTTGTTTAAGTGTTTGCTCTCTTAATTGCTTATTCTCGCTTAGCAGGCGGTCGTGCGTAGAGAAATATTCAATGGTGTCGCGATAAATCCGTGCAGGCGTGTTTGCTAATAGTTGTAGCGGATGTAAAGCGGCTTCTAAACTTTGACGAAGATTAACTAGATATTGTAGCCGCGAATCAGTAGCCATAAGCGCAAGTGATAAGGCCGAAAAAAATACTAAGCGTGCAAAAGCACTTGGGCCGCGTGCAAAAAATGCCGGGGCTTGTTGTTGCTCAAGTTTTTGATTAAAGCTGCGCGCCATGGGTTAAGCTGTATTCTTATCTTTCTGCTTGTAATTTAACTTTATCCACCAATTGATAGCTAGAAAAATCTATAGCTAAAGTGAATTGATTACAGCTAAAAAAGCATCCTATATTTGTGCGTTAGGCCGTATAACACGGCCTAAAAATCATGCACTCTTCAAAAATGTAACTCAATAATTTCTAGATTTATCTAATTGAGCCCATTGCTTTTAATATTAATGATCTTAATATTATTCGTAGACGAATATGCTGGCTAATTTGTCCATTTCTTCTAAAGCACGACCACAGCCACGTGCTACACAAGTTAATGGGTCTTCTGCCACAATCACAGGCAGGCCAGTTTCTTCAACTAATAATCTGTCTAAATCGCGCAATAGTGCACCACCACCAGTAAGTACCATGCCTTTTTCTGCAATGTCTGCACCTAGTTCTGGCGGGGTTTGCTCTAATGCTGATTTGACAGCGCCCACGATTGCATTGAGTGGCTCAGTGAGTGCTTCTAAGATTTCATTGCTAGAAATAGTAAACTTGCGTGGCAAGCCCTCTGCAAGGTTACGCCCAGTGACTTCCATTTCTAATACTGTAGACCCCGGGAACGCTGAACCAATTTTTTTCTTAATAGCTTCGGCAGTAGGTTCGGAAATTTGCATGCCGTAGTTACGACGAATGTAGTCGATAATCGCTTGGTCAAATTTATCGCCACCCACGCGCTCAGATTTGGCATAAACAATACCGCCAAGTGATATGACACCCACTTCAGTCGTACCGCCGCCAATATCCACGACCATAGAACCTGTCGCTTCAGAAACTGGCATGTCAGCACCAATCGCAGCTGCCATTGGTTCTTCAATCAGAAACACTTGTTTTGCGCCTGCACGTTCGGCAGACTCTTTAATTGCACGGCGCTCTACTTGAGTGGAGCCTACAGGCACACAGATAATGATACGTGGGCTAGGCGAAAACCAGCGTGCATCGTGCACGCGGCGGATAAAATATTTGAGCATTTGCTCGGTGATGGTGAAATCTGCAATCACGCCATCTTTCATTGGCCGAATCGCCTGAATGTTGGCAGGCGCTCTTCCGAGCATGCCCTTCGCTTCAGCACCTACAGCGAGTAGAATTTTTTTGCCGCCTGGGCCGCCTTCAAGGCGAATCGCTACGACTGAAGGTTCATCTAAAACGATGCCTTTGCCGCGTGCGTAAATAAGGGTGTTGGCGGTGCCTAAGTCAATGGCAAGATCATTTGAGAAATAGCTAGTTATAAAACCGAACATTATGTTTATCCTGTATTTAATACAATTCAATGTAAGTTTGATGCAAGGTCACTGCAAGTTGGCAGCTTAATCTTTTCACTTGATTAAGGCGTACATAAAATCAGGTTATAATACCGTATATCTGGCTGAAAATTAAGATGTGATTACAACTTGTTACAAAACTAAGGTAATGTAAATTAGTGGAGTGAATTTTGGTGACATTACAAATTGGCCAAATCGGCATTATTAAATCTGTTATCAGAATACTGAGTTGAAACTTTTAATTAAAACTACTAAATCTTACCTACTAAATTCGGATTATTGAAGCATGGCATTAAGCATTGAAGATATAAAGAAAATTGCACATCTAGCGCGTATTGAGGTCAGTAATGCTGATGCAGCAGCGACACTTACTAAGCTTACCGGTATTTTGGGTTTAATCGAGCAAATGCAGGCAGTAGATACTACTGGTATTGTTCCTATGTCGCATTCTCAAGAGTTGTATCAGCGCCTGCGTGATGATGTGGTGACTAAAACCAATCTACGCGATGAATTCCAAAAAAATGCACCTGTGCTGGGTAATGGATCAGCACAACAAGCAATAGCCAGCGGTTTATACCTTGTACCTAAAGTAATCGAATAATAATATGATAAACAGTAGCTTAAAACAGCTCGGAGAGATGCTCCAAGCGAAGAAAATATCCAGTGTTGAATTAACGCAATCGTTTCTTACCCGTATTCAACAACATAATCCTAGTATTAACGCTTATATAAGCTTAGATGAAGCTAAAACGCTGGCGCAAGCTAAAGCTGCAGATGTGCGGATTGCAGCTGGAAACATGGTGCCGCTGACGGGTATTCCGATTGCACAAAAAGACATTTTTTGTGCTAAAGATTGGCAAACCACCTGTGGCTCTAAAATGCTAGCTAATTTTATTGCACCTTACGATGCACATATCATTACTCAGTTTGATGCAGCAGGCGCCGTAAATCTAGGCAAAACTAATATGGATGAGTTCGCTATGGGTTCATCTAACGAAACCAGTTATTTTGGCGGCGTTAAAAACCCATGGGATTTTGATCGCGTACCAGGTGGCAGTAGTGGCGGTAGTGCGGCAGCAGTTGCCGCGCGCCTTTGTGCAGCGGCTACCGGTACCGATACTGGCGGCTCGATCCGTCAACCAGCTTCACTATGTGGATTTACCGGTTTAAAACCAACTTACGGTGTGGTATCACGCTATGGCATGATTGCTTTTGCCTCTAGCCTCGATCAAGCAGGCCCAATGGCTAAAAGTGCTGAAGACTGCGCTTTAATGATGAACGTGATGGCAGGTTTTGACGAACGTGATTCAACCAGTTTGAATCGTGAAAAAGAAGACTATACCCGTAGCTTGAATCAACCACTACAAGGCTTAAAAATAGGCCTGCCAAAAGAATTTTTTGCTGAAGGTTTAGATGCGAATGTGGGTCAAGTCATCGAAAATGCAATCGCGGAATATAAAAAGCTTGGGGCCGAGATTGTTGAAGTTTCATTACCAAATACTGGGTTATCAATTCCTGTTTACTATGTTCTAGCTCCCGCTGAGGCTTCAAGTAACTTGTCGCGTTACGATGGTGTGCGTTACGGACATCGTACCGAGTCATATACAGATTTGATGGATATGTACTGTAAGAGCCGTGCCGAAGGCTTTGGCGCAGAAGTAAAGCGCCGTATCTTGATTGGCACTTATGTATTAAGTGCAGGTTACTACGATGCCTACTATCTTAAAGCACAGCAGATCCGCCGTTTAATTGCACAAGACTTTGTTGAAGCATTTAAAAAATGTGATGTCATTATGGGGCCAGCTGCGCCGTCAACCGCCTTTAAAGCAGGTGAAAAAGTCGATGACCCAGTAGCGATGTATTTGCAGGATATTTATACCATATCGACCAATTTAGCAGGTTTGCCAGGGATGAGCGTACCAGCTGGTTTCAGTAATGGCTTACCTGTAGGGTTGCAAATTATCGGTAATTATTTTGCTGAGGCACGGATGTTGAATGTAGCACATCAGTATCAACAAGTGACGGATTGGCATACGGATATGCCAGAAGGTTTGAAATAATATGGAATGGGAAGTCGTCATTGGGTTAGAAACCCACACACAATTACAAACTAAAACGAAGATTTTTAGCGGTGCAAGTACTGCATTTGGCGCAGAGCCTAATACACAAGCTTGCGAGGTAAGTATCGCCTTGCCAGGCGTATTGCCAGTGTTAAATAAAGAAGCTGTGCAATGCGCTATTAAATTTGGCTTGGCGATTGATGCAGAAATTGCACCACGTTCAGTGTTTAACCGCAAAAATTATTTTTATCCAGATTTACCTAAGGGCTACCAAATTAGCCAATTTGAGTTACCTGTCGTGGGTAAAGGTAAAGTGGTCATTCAAGTGCCAGCAGTTGGTAAAAACGCAGCTTATGAAAAAGTCATTAATATCACTCGGGCGCATTTAGAAGAAGATGCAGGGAAATCAGTACACGGCGCTGTTGAAGGCATGAGTGGAATTGATTTAAATCGTGCTGGTACGCCACTATTAGAAATAGTGACTGAACCTGATATGCGCTCAGCGGCAGAAGCTGTTGCTTACGCTAAAAAATTGCATGAACTTGTGCAGTGGATAGATATTTGCGACGGCAATATGCAAGAAGGCAGTTTTCGTTGTGATGTGAACGTATCAGTGCGTCCAAAAGGTACTGAAAAATTAGGCACTCGCCGTGAGATTAAAAACCTCAACTCATTCAAATTCATGACGCAAGCGATTGAATACGAAACGCGTTGGCAGATTGAAACACTAGAAGATGGCGGAACTATTCAGCAGGCTACGGTTTTATTTAATCCAGATACGGGTGAAACACGCTCTATGCGTAGTAAAGAAGAAGCGAATGATTACCGCTATTTTCCTGATCCTGATTTATTGCCTTTATTGATTTCTGAGGCAGATAAAGCGGTAGTAAGAGCACGCATGCCAGAATTACCGGAAGCGATGAAAGCGCGCTTTGAAGCACAGTATGGTTTATCCAGTTACGATGCAAGTGCGCTGACCACTTCACGTGATTTAGCTGATTATTTTGTAGCGACTGTTAATTCAGGTGCGGATGCAAAACAAGCGGCTAACTGGGTGATGGGTACGCTTGCGGCTAAATTAAATAATGAAGATAAAGGTATTAACGAATCACCAATTTCTGCAGTACAGCTTGCACAATTATTAAAACGTATCGCTGACAATACCATTTCAAACAATGCAGCTAAGCAAGTGTTTGAGGCAATGTGGAATGCTGAAGGCGATGTTGATAGCATCATCGAAGCTAAAGGCCTAAAACAAGAATCAGATAGTGGCACGATTGAAGCCATTATCGACGAAGTATTAACAGCAAACCAAGCAATGGTGGAAGAATTTAAAGCAGGAAAAGAAAAAGCTTTCAACGCACTTGTGGGTCAGGCCATGAAAGCATCCAAAGGTAAGGCTAACCCTGCACAAGTAAACGAGATATTGAAGAAGAAACTTACAGCTTAATATGCTTAGATTTAATGAAAGATAGACTGAATAAATTTAAGTTTAGAAAACTTGTGCCAAATATACTAATACTTAGCGATAGCTGATGTTTCTGGCGGAATAGGTGTAGGATTTTTAAGTGCGATATAACGTTGCTTATCTTCATCAAAACGTTTACGGGTAGTTTCCATTGCCGCTTTACGTTCAGCCATTTGCTTGTCTTGCCTCTCTATTTCAGATTGGCTAGATTTAATATCCGTAGCTAAATCAGCAGGAATCGTTTTCTTTGTTTTCATAAATCTATCTGCCATTTTCTGATTTTCTGTCAGTCTTTTCAGGCTATTTGTTTTTTGTAATTGCAAACCTTCAACTGTCACTTGATCAAGTTGTAAATTCCGGTCACGTGCTAAATCAATTTCATTTTCATTGGTAAATGCACTCAATAATGCTTTATCTTTTCTATCTTGTTCTTGCTTGGCAAGATTTAGCGCTTGATCTTGATAGTTAACGGGTTTATTACGTTGTACTGTGATACCTTGTTTGATGATGACCGAATTTTCACGGTTTGAATATTGTGCGGGTATTTTGTCACCGTAATGCGTGACATTGTTATCGTCTTTCCACTTTACAATTTTACTTGTATTATCGGCATGTGCATGTTGTACAAAAACTAAAAGCAAGAGCAAGCCAAATATCGATAAGATTTTTGATTGTTCAGTAATTTTGTCCGTATCTATTTTTAATAATTGAGCCATTTTTACCCAGTACAAATCAATCCAAACCGTTTAATTCA
>JBKJRF010000141.1:0-19553 GCA_046594825.1 Methylotenera sp. | reverse complement strand
CGCGCGATCCGGATCATATTTATGTGGCGGTATCAACAGCAGGGGTCATCGAGACTACCGATGGTGGCCAAAATTGGCACAGCCGCAACCAAGGCATGATGAATGATTACATGCCGGATCCAGAATCCGAGTGGGGGCACGACCCGCACTTCGTGACGCATTGCCCTGGACAGCCTGATCATCTGTGGCAGCAAAACCACTTCGGCATTTTTTACAGTGATGACGGTGCAAAACATTGGAAAAAGGTCAGCAGACCCGATCTAGATGTTAATTTTGGTTTTCCAATTGTGGCTGATGCAAATGACGGACGCACCGCGTGGGTCGTACCGGCGCGTGCGGATGCAGAACGCATGGCGATTGATGGTGGTTTGTTTGTCGCACGTACGACCGATGGTGGGCAGACTTGGCAAACTTTTCGTAACGGCCTGCCGCAAGAAAACGCCTATGACATCGCCTTGAGGCATAGCCTTGATGTGTCAAGTGATTGTTTATGTTTTGGCAGCACGACTGGAAATGTTTACTTGTCCGAAGACCGTGGTGAAACATGGCAATGCTTGGGTAACAATTTTCCGCCGATTTATTCAGTACGATTTGGCTAAATATCATGCCGCGTGTTGAAATGACAAAAAATATTTACCGGTTCTTTCCGCAATTAAATGATCGTATGATCACGGTGCCAGGCAGCTCGGTCGCAGAAGCTTTATTTGCAATCAACGAGATTGCCCCGGGCTTTACCGACTACGTTCTCGACGAACATGGTGCGCTGCGTCGGCATGTGAATATCTCTATTAATGACACTGCAGTGATTGATAAAATAAAACTCTCTGATCGAATACCGGATGACGGAACCGTTTATATTTTCCAGGCCCTAAGCGTTGGCTGAGGTACTTAGAGGCTATGGAATAAAACTTAATCCCCAAGTAGGAATAAGCATTTGTAAAGAGGTTAAGTAATATTAAGGGTTCTAACTAAAAATACGCTTATTTTTTTGGTCCAGGCTTAGGCACGATTGAGCCTGTCACCACTACAACTTTTTTATCCTGTTTTGGCTTCTTAATTTCCTTATTCTTTTTTTGCTGACCTTTTGCCATGATAGCTCTCCAGAGTATTCAGTTTTAAAATTGATTAGATCATCTACAAATACCATAACCAATATGGGTTCATCATAGGCTGATGCAAGAATATAGGTAAATTACTTTCAAGCAGGTTTGTCGATTTAGATGACGGTAAAGTCGATGTAGCCGTCATTTATTGAAGTTAAGCGAACGTCTCAGATGCGTCGTTTTGTATCTTTTGAGCTTAATCCGTAGTGTTAGTGGCAGAACTCCAAGTGAGTTAAGTAATAGTTTTTTATTACTTAACTCACTATTCAAATCTACAAACTTTTTTCCTTATTAGCCTTTACTGAAAAAACGAATAGATTGACTATGATTCCTGTTATGGCCAAACACCAAACGATTACCGCACCTGAAGGTAAGTCGAAGATTGCGGAAAATGCCAAACCTGAGAGGTACGCTACGGCACCTATTAAATAACCTCCGACCAATTTTCTAGATTCAGGCCAATTACGTACTGCGAGCGCAGGTATGATAAGGCTGGAAAATACCAAATAGATGCCAACCAATTGTACTGAAGCGGTAACAGCCAATGCAAAAAGTATATAAAAGCCTGCACGTCCTATTTTTTCGCTGAATCTAAACCAGAGCCCGAGAATTACTAAGGTTAGAAACAACACAGGAATTAGCTGGCTCATACTTACCCAAAGAATCTGGCCTGCTAATAAGTCTTTTAGATGCTCTCCGCCATGCGGATTATTGGCTAGTAAAAGAATACTTGCACTGGCCGCTAACACAAAAAAGACACCTATCAAAGCTTCCTGAACTTCTGGCCAGCGTTTCTCTGTCCAGGTTAACAGTAATGCACCAAGTAAAGCAGCACATACGGCCGAGATCTGTACTTCTAAGCCTTGCGGCTCCCAACCCATCGCATCGGCGGCGACAACCCCCAGTGCAGCAATTTGCGCTACTGCAAGGTCTATGAAGACAATGCCTCGTTTTAGGACTTGCTGCCCAAGCGGTACGTGCGTTGCCAATACCAGCAGGCCAGCTATAAAAGCTGGGCCGAGAATGCTAAGGTTGAGAGTGTCCAGATTCATAAGTGCTTACTCCTTAAGTTCTTAAAAATCATGATGTTGCCCCTAACTTTTATTTGTTTGCGTCTAAAAGTCGCTGTATGGTGTCATCAAATAATGAGAACAAATCTTTTGCTTTGTCCGAACCGCCGACAGTAAATGGCAATGCCACAGCTGGGATCTTCGCTTTTTCGGATAACCATTGTGATGGGCGGTCACTGTTATAGGCAGCCCTGATTACCATTTTTGCTGGTTGTCGTTGCAATTGCGCCAGCACCTCACTTAGATGGCTGCTAGTTGGTTCCACCCCAGGTTTAGGTTCAAGCGTAGCCACTTCGTGTAAGCCAAGCCAGTCTTCCAGATAAGGGAAACCTTTGTGCTGTACTACAATAGCTATACCTTTGAGTGGTGCCGCCTCTAGCTCCCAATGTTTAATCGCATCGTTCCAGCGCTGTGCAAAATCTTTGTGACGAGCTTGATAAAAAGTAGCGTTAGGTGCATCAATTTCAGCGAGTCTTTGTGTCACAGCATCTCCAACCTTGCTAATATTGCGCGGATCGGTTTGAATGTGTGGATTTCCACCAGGATGTACGTCACCATCAGCACGGTCGAGACGGCTAGGTATTTCTAGCATGCGCACGTAATGGGCTGCTTCAAAATTACCTGGTTTGCCAGGTAACACATTGACATTGCCTGCTTGACGCAACAATACTGGTAGCCAGCCTATTTCTAATTCTGAACCAGTACAAACCAGTAAATCCGCTTTACGAAGTTGCGAGACCAAACTTGGTTTTGCTTCAATGTGATGGACATCTTGCATCGCATTGGTCGCAGTAAAGACATTTACTTTGTCTCCACCAAGTTCTTGCACCAATGCCCCCCATTCTGGTTCGCAGGCAAAAACGTTAAGCGCTGCATGAGCAGCTTGGGCTGACAAAATAAATATAGACAGTGATAGTGCTTGGATTAGTCGTTTCATAAATAATTTCCTTAATATTTGTGCGCACCATGAGCACCTAGGCTCATTTGGTACTGGATAAATACTTGGTTGTCGGTAGCCTCTTGCCTAGATTGGTCATGAGACAATTGCAAACGTACACGTGAGAATTCACTAGGGCTGTAGTCCAGCATCCAGCTGATACGTTGTGGATCGTAATTTGTGTTAGATAGACTGCTAGTATTTAGGCCGTAATCTACACTGCCGCTATCTAGGCGGTCATAACGTAAACCTGTACGCCAGTATGGAAGAAACTTATAAACCCCTTGTAAATACCATCCTGATTGCGCTGCTGAGTAACGGTCAGTATTCAAGCTGCCGTCTTCATTACGATGCAGATATTCACCTTGTAGCTTAAAGCTGGTATTAGTAGCATTACCATTCGGTGCCCACTTCCAAACGAAATCTGCAAGCCATACTTTACTTGTGCCAGTAAAGCTATTGCTTACATAAGTGCCTGCAGTATCCAAATCATTCGATAATCGATTCTGAGGCGATACTTGTAAGTAGGATAAACCGGCACGCCAACTGCTACTTGTGCCAATATCACCGCCTACATGCCCAAATACAGTACTTGAGCTGCCTCCATTCTTATCGCGTCCCACGGTGTCAGCGATTCGTCCACGCCCATACTCCGTACCAAACTCCAGAAATAGGTCAGTTGGTGCCAGCCATTTCAGTTGAATACCATCATCGCCAAACTGGTTGCCGAGAAATGCCTGATAAGCCAGTGGATTATCGGCAAAATCCCAGGTATGCGCATGCTGATCATTCAGATAACCTATGCTAGAGAAGAAGCGGCCTGCCTTGAGGGTGATGCCATAAGGCAATGAAGTCGTTTGGATGAAGGCTTCCTCTACATTCGCTGAATTGTCTGGTGTGAGCGACAGATTTAGCCCGCCATAAAAGTTAGGGTCTACGTTGGCATATACACCCAACTCAGATTCACCTAAGTTAAATCCGCGAGTACCAGGCCCAATGCCGCCGCCGGCTTGAAAGCCCGTGATGTGATAATTGGAATCTTGTGTTCGATTCACATACGTGCCAGAAAGAATCAATGAAATATCTGGGTTAAGCGCATTGCTAGAGGTAGGTCTAGCACTACTTTGAACGGTAGCTTCATCGGCCTTTTTGTCGGCTTCATTAGCGACACTGTCTGTTTGTTGTAAACGCGTCTCTAAGGATTGAATGCGTGTTTCGTAACTCTGTTTCATTTGCTGAATTTCAGCACGGAGTTTTTCTAGCTCGTCACTATCGTTAGCTTGTGCTAACGTCGGCAGTAAAATGCTAAGCGCTATCGCGCGCGCCAATAGTTTATGGGTATTCATATAATCCTCGCAATTATAAAATGAGTAAAACCACACCAATTAGGCGTGGTATTAATAATTATTTGCTATGCGAGTGTGGGCGGAGCGCGGGAATGGTAGGGAAGGAAACGTTCTGAAATAATCGACTGATGTAGTTCCGTCGATAACTCAAATTGTCCAGACTCAAAAATGAGCGCATGTGATTGTGAACCTACTGCACTTCCAATGCCTGCAAGCGCTACACATTGTCCGCAAACTTCATAATGTTTGGGAGCCTGTTTGTCTTCTGAAGATTTTTGTTGCCAATCTGCCGTATGCACGTATGGATGCAGCATTGCTACCTGCTGTGCGAACACAAGCAGAACAGCAAATAATAGCGACAGATATAAATGGCGAGCCATAGGCGAACTATAGCAAAAAATGAGGAAGTATCAAACTTTCGTTATTTGCTTATTTCTCTATGGCATAGAGTCTCATCAAATCTCTTATGAAGTTAATAGTTTTTTTGATAATAAACCTAAAGGTAATAATGAATGTAATTAATGAGTTAAATACATTCACTACCCAAGACAATATGCCAAAATTTCGACTTTTATGTCAAATTTAGGTCATTGGTATTATTTTTTTAGAGTTACAAGTGAACATGCCATTTGTTAGTCTTATTTAAAGTAAATTATTGTAATTTATAATCTAACATATTGTAAATTAAGAATAAGTATTAATTTTTTTTGAGTTTGAATAACAAAGATGACAATCAAGATACCTCCATACGGCTAGGCATAGTATATGCAACATATGTCTTACACAGGATTTATATGTTTTTTTGAAATATTGAGTATCAAAGTGGTTTTAACAACATAGCTCAATGTTAATACATTTCAAAATGACATTATTTTGAGGGGTATAAAATGAGAAACCATGTATTTGCATATGATAAATCAATGATGATTATTCATTCTTCACAATGCATGATCGGTGAAGATGAGTCATTGCTTGAGGTAACTAAAACCCATAAACAGCGAGCTACATTGGTGGCAGGCGTCATGGCTGCCAGCATGATTGGTGGTGTCGGGATAGCAAACGCTGCTATTGTCAGTACTTGTGCTGGTGTAAGTTTGCCACCATCAGTGGTCACCAATATTGTTGGCGCAGCTGTATTACCACTGACATCCACATTAGACGGAGCATTATTTCTATTGCTTGGGCCTCTAGGCTTGAGTTCGAATCTCAACAGTACATTAACAAGTATCGCTTCAGGGGCACCCATTAATCTTAATGTATTAGATACCAACGGTAATATCGTTGCCTCGAATGCCCCTTGTCAGACGACTTCAGACTCTTTTACGCTCAATACACCTAAAGGCATCTCAATCGGTGGCAACCAAATTACGGGCCTTGGTAATGGGGTTACTGCCAACGCAGGTGAAATGAACTCAATTGCTTTTGGTAATGGGGCAAGCACTAATGCTTTGGCGACGAGTTCAATAGCCATTGGCCCTAACGCTTCGATTGGCGCTTTGGGTGTAAACTCCATGGCAATTGGTAGTGGGACTAGCGTCAATGTAGCCAATAGTGTTGCACTTGGTGCTGGATCAACAGCAACTACTGGCGCTGAGAGCAATTATACCGCTTATGGCCTTACTCCTACACAGACTAGTGTTGGTGAAGTATCTGTTGGTTCGTCTGGTAATACACGCAAAATTACCAATGTTGCTGCTGGTAGCGCAGCTACTGACGCTGTAAATGTCTCTCAGTTACAAGCTGTAGACGAGGGTGCTGTCAAATACGATTCTTTGAGTTTAAAAATGACAGTTACACTTGGTGGTCCGTTGTCCGTAGATGGAGGTACAACTGGAGGCACTAGAATTACCAATTTATCCAAAGGAGCTGTGAATGCTACCAGTACAGATGCCGTTAATGGCTCACAGTTATTTGGTATTACCTCTGGTATGACATCCAACATAGATGCGCTTGGTTTGAGTATGGCAACAAATTTAGGCGGTGGTGCAACTTACAACTCAACTACTGGAGCTGTTTCAGTACCAACTTATAATGTATATGGCACAACCCAAAATAATGTAGGTTCGGCAATTACTGCTTTGCAGGGTAATGCGCCACTTCAGTATTCCAATAGTGCTGGTGTGGCGACGCCAAATACACCTTCAAACGATGTGACCTTAGTAGGAAGCGCTCTTGGTCCAGTGACCATACATAATGTTGCGAACGGTGTGGCAGCTAACGATGCTGTGAATATGAGCCAACTCGATGCAATGGGGAACAACGTTAGCAATCTTGATGCATTAGCAGTCAAGTATGATGGCGCTTCGAAAGATACAATTACTTTAGCAGGTCCGACTGATGGTACTACGATTACAAATCTCCATCAGGGCCTGCTCAGTGCAACGAGCACTGATGCAGTTAATGGCTCACAACTCTATGCAACTAATCAGGCAATCACCAATATGAGTAATGGTGGTGGTATGAAGTACTTTCATGCCAATTCCACACAAGCAGATTCTGCTGCAATGGGCATTGATAGCGTGGCGATAGGGTCGCGTTCCATGGCGAGCGGGGTCGCTAGTATCGCTATGGGTGATAACAGCCAAGCCACCAACACTGGCGCCATTGCAATTGGACAGGACTCTATTTCGAGTGGTGTGAACTCAATTGCTATTGGTACTGGCGCGGTCGCTACAGGGTCAGTTGCCGTGGGTGTGGGGCGCAAGCCGGTAACGGCAGTGCAGCTTTTGGTGATAATGCAATAGCACTGACACCTCAACAAGGAACTGCAGTAGGTAATGCTGCAACGGTTACGGCTAATCGAGGTGTAGCGATTGGTGCAGGTTCTCAGGCAGTGCGAGCTGGGATGAATGGCGCTACAGAGAAATACAGTAACGTTTCAGTGACCTCGACTGAAGGAGCTGTATCTTTGGGTTCAGCAGGTAACGAGCGACAAATCACTAATGTAGCTGGCGGTACTGCGGACACCGATGCCGTGAATGTGCGCCAACTCGATGCCGCTGTAGCTCAATCAAGCATAGATACTAACAACCGTATTAATAGCCTGCAGTCTGACATTTCCAATGTTAAGTATGACTCAAACGCCGGTACGGCATCAGCGATGGCAATGGCAAGCATGCCACAGTCCGTGATCCCAGGTAAAGTCATGGTGGCGGCTGGGGTTGCAAACTATCAGGGCCAGTCAGCAATGGCAATCGGCGTTTCCAACTTCTCTGAAAACGGACGCTGGATGGTTAATTTCAACGGAACCGCCAATACTCGTGGCAATGCAGGTGCTGCAGTTGGTGTTGGATTCCATTGGTAATCCGTTGCAATAACCTGTAATCGCCATAAAAATAAATAGGAGTCGATAATCATGGGGAAATTTAACAAGCAATCTAAATGGTGCATGCTATCCGCCATAGTCTCATCTCTACTCTTGCTGCAAGGCTGCGCAACCTCCGTCAGCAGGTTGTCGGATGATGGCAAGAGTGACGAAATAATTTTTCCCAATATTGAAAAAAGTGCCTGGATTAAAGAAGGAGTATTTCCCAATATCGAGAATCTACGCAACGTTGCACCAGATATGACTAAGGACCAACTTTACTCACTGCTTGGTCATCCTCATTTTTCTGAAGGAATTGGTAAAGTAAGAGAATGGGACTACATTTTCAATTTCCGTAAGAGTGGCAGCACAGAAGTAGATACTTGTCAGTACAAAATTATCTATACATCTAGCATGCGCTTGCAAAGTACTTACTGGAAGCCTGAAACTTGTGCTCATTGGTTGGATATACCTGCAGCACAAGCTCAGGTGGTGGTTGAAAAAGCTGTAGAAAAGCTTGTGCTTGGGCCTGAAATAACTAGGATACAAATTAGCGCTGATGGTATGTTCGATTTTGATAAGTCAGAGATTTCCAACCTTAGGCCTGGAGGCGTTGAAAAGTTGAACCGTGTATCAACAGACCTTCTTTCAGGTGGTGAAATTGTTCAGCTGAAAATCGTCGGACATACTGACCGCCTCGGCGATGATGCTTACAATATGAAACTCTCCCAAGCTCGGGCTGACACGATTCGCCAGTATTTGATTGCAAAGAATATCCCTGCTGAGCGTATCACGGCTTTAGGTGTAGGCAAGACGGTACCGCTGGTTGAATGTAAGCAGAGTAAACGTGATGACATATTGATTCGTTGTCTGGAGCCCAACCGTCGGTTCGAAATTGAGGCACGGACTGTTCGCAAGATGTAATGCATCAAACAACGAAAGTTACCTTTATGATTAGGTAGCAAAAAGAGTTTTGCTGTCGGACATAGTATCTAATATAGAAATTTAATAACTGAGTATTAGGTCAAAGACTCATCAGGTGCAGGGCTAGGTGAGGTGTACAATATTGCCCATGTCAAATTTATCTGCATCACAACGCCAGCACCAACAAGTTCTACATGATGTTTTCGGTTATTCATCTTTTCGCGGCGAACAGCAGGCAATTGTTGAGCATGTGGCCTCTGGCGGTGACGCGCTGGTGTTAATGCCTACCGGTGGTGGAAAATCTCTATGCTATCAACTGCCAGCGTTGTTGCGTGAGGGTGTTGGTATAGTTATTTCGCCACTCATTGCGTTGATGCAAGACCAAGTAGATGCACTCCAGCAACTTGGTGTACGAGCAGCGTTTCTTAACTCTAGCCAAGATGCAGAAGAAGCGCGTGAAATCACAGCACAATTAATGCGAGGGCATTTACAGATAGTGTATGTGGCACCAGAGCGATTGCTCATGACCAGTTTTTTGGCACTACTAGAACAAATACAAGACGGCGCTGGCATTGCACTTTTTGCCATTGATGAGGCACATTGCGTATCACAATGGGGGCATGATTTTCGTCCAGAATATCGTAAGCTTACTGTATTGCATGAACGTTTTCCCGATGTGCCGCGGATTGCATTAACTGCCACGGCGGACGCGCCAACCCGTGCTGAAATCGTTGAACGATTATCGTTAGAAAACGCACGTCAGTTTGTTTCCAGTTTCGACCGCCCAAATATACATTATCGCGTGATGCAAAAGGCTAACGCTCGTCAACAACTAGAATCATTTCTAGATGCTGAACACGCCAATGACGCAGGTATTATTTATTGCTTATCGCGTCGCAAGGTGGAAGAAACTGCCGAGTGGCTAAAGTCGCGTGGCTGGGATGCACTGCCTTATCATGCAGGCTTAGATGCCAGTGTTCGCAACCAAAACCAGCGACGGTTTTTGCGTGAAGAGGGCGTAATTATGGTGGCAACTGTGGCGTTTGGCATGGGTATTGATAAGCCCAATGTGCGCTTCGTGGCCCATTTAGATATTCCTAAAAGTATGGAAGGCTATTACCAAGAAACTGGCAGAGCAGGGCGTGATGGTTTGCCTGCCAATGCATGGATGACCTATGGATTAGGTGATGTGGTAAGCATGCGCCAGATGCTGGATTCAGGTGACGCACCAGAAGAACGCAAGCAAGTAGAGCGACAAAAACTGGATGCGTTATTAGGTTTTTGTGAATCTACCGCATGCCGTCATCAAACTATCTTGCGCTATTTTGGTGAACAACATGCTGGTAACTGCGATCAATGCGACAATTGCCTTAGCCCAGTCGATACCTGGGACGCTACGCAACCTGCCCAAATGGCACTTTCTTGTGTATATCGAACAGGGCAACGTTTCGGTGTCGTACATTTAATTGACGTGTTACTAGGCAAGCCCACGCCCAAAGTTAGACAATTTAGTCATGAGCAACTCAGTACCTTTGGTATAGGCAAGGAAATTTCCCAATCACAATGGAGCAGCGTATATCGACAATTAGTTGCTGGTGGCTATCTTGAAAGTGACATTGAAGCTTACGGGGGATTAAAACTCACCGAAGCCGCACGGCCAGTGTTGCGTAGCGAGAGCGAGGTTTGGTTGCGTCGTGATACTGAAGTCTCTAAACACAAAGTCAGCAAGGCTGGGCGTGGCACAAACGCTAAAGAAGTTTACGCGGCTGTGAGTGATGATCCGTTATGGTTCATTCTCAAAGACAAACGTACCGAACTCGCCCGCGAGCAAGGCGTACCGCCTTATGTTATTTTCCACGATAGTTCACTGCTAGAAATGCTTAATCGACGCCCAGCCAGCCTTGCCGAGATGGCTAAGATTAGTGGGGTAGGGCAAGCCAAACTTGAGCGCTATGGGGACGCATTTTTACAAGTGCTGGAAAATGCGTGAGTGGGGTTGGATTAATCATCACATCTAAATTAATATTGCTTATATTAATTTAGATGCGTCATCAAACAATTACAGATATTCTTTTTTGTTAAAGCTTAGTAGCTTTTGTCCTGTTTAGTGGAAATGAACTTTCTTTTTGAGCATCTATTCGGTTGATAAAAAATACTTGTGCCAACCTCGAAGTCTTTAATGTAGTGCCGAAAAACTTATTGGCCGCGTGAAAGGTGTCTCCTTCATAAAGTATCAAGGTGTTATAGATATTGTTCACTCTAACCACCTCATCAAACATGCCATGATAATCAGTCGACATTACTTTTTTGCCAGACCTAAATTTTTCATCATTTTGTTCTAAAGCACGAATATATTTTTCTTGATTAAATTTATCATTTTTCTTGAATAAAGAAGTGCCTGAATTTAACGGTGCATTAGGCGTTAAATAAAGCACCGCAGCAAATACAGTGTCAGTATCAGTGTGGAGCACACCCTTGCCAAATTCTTCTGTAACACTTTGGAAGCTAGTGGAAATCCCCCATCTCATATGGTCATTATCAGTATTATGAAAGATTGAAACCAGTTTTTTGCAGATTTTTTCATGTAATTCAACATCTAAATCAAATATATCTTTTGTTCTAGAGCCAGGATATACATGTTTGATATCAGGTCTGTCATGACAAAATTGATATTTCTGAGCCAGTGCAAACTTCCTGATAGCATCAGGATTGTCATAAAAATTATCTACTACTGTGACTGGATACAAATTCATATTTTAAACTTATCAAGGTTAGCGTTAATATCAAGGCACAAAGTATATCAAAAAGTCATCTAAAGCTTAAGGTGCGATTTTTTATCAAATATATCTGTTAATACTTTCAAGTTTATATAGTGGGAAAGTGAATTAAGAAATTTTCTGCTTGTAGGCTTAAAGTCAATAAAAAAGGCCTGCAGGATTAATATGCAAGCCTTTAACCTATTTATTGCACTCTAGATGGTGAAAATGAGCACTGCGTAAAAGGTACTGCTAACAATTCTCAAGCCTACTGAATCAGCTAGCCCTCCCATTATTTTGAGCCTTCAAACTCATCCCATGAAGCTTCAGAGACTTTGTATTTACCATTAGCATCTGATAATGCTGGGACATCTGAAAAATATAAATCATCCCGTTCTGGATTGCTTCCTGCCTCGTCTTCAATTGCATCTTTCTGAATTTGAACTGGAAATCGCCAATAAATTTTCTCAACGATTTTGCCTGTAATTTTGAAAGTATGAGCAATCAAATTGCTTTCTAAAATATTGGAATAACGAAATCGCTTTAATGGCTCAGATTGAATTAGAACAACGAAACGTTTATCGTCTGCTATTTTGTAACAAGATACTTGGACCTCTGTTCCAGTGTTTATAAAATAATCTGAAATAAAATCAGCAATACTTTTGATGGACTTTTCTAGATTTCTTTTTTTGTGAAAGAGATACAAGATATATGCTAGTAAAGCAAGTACATCGAACCCAACAATGTATAACGAAAGGGAATCCAAACTGAGCGTTAATGTGAACATTATATTTCCTTATTTATGGAGTGCATTTATTTTTAAGCGCTAACATTCCCCAAGTACATCTGATAATAAACACATCGACATTATTGCAAATAAGATAAAACGAAATAATATCAATCGGATAGCCAAAGATTTGTAACAGCTTACATTAATCTAATTTAAATGATATCAACTTAACTTATTATTTTTAGCTGGTCGACTTTAAACCTGATTGCCATGTCAACTAGTAAGAGCTTTAAAATTGACTCAAACTACACATTTACTACGTTTGAATTCTTTTATTAGGCCAAAGAGACGATGATGATGCTAGCCATCACTCTCTTTAGACTAAGACTTGCACAACCATAACAACACCTCTACACAAAATTTTGCTAAGCTTATTCCATGCTCAATAAGATAAAAAATAAAATAAATCAACCAACAAAGATAATTGCTGGGTTGTGTATTTTTTATCTTTTATTCAGTTACTTTGCAATAAACCCCCTTGCTAAGCGCATTGTGCCTTGGGTGGCGGAAAAGAAACTGGCAAGTCATGCCAGCGTGGGTAAAGTGACGTTTGATCCTTTCCGTTTAAAAACGACTATTGAGAACTTTAGCCTGACAGAAAAAAGTGGCGCCCCACTCGCAGGTTTTAGAAAGTTGATATTAGATTTTGAAGTGAGCGGGTTATTTGATTGGGCGTGGAAGTTTAAAGAAATTAGTATTACAGCACCGCGAGCAAGTATTGCAATATCACCAACAGGGAAACTCAATTGGGCAGAGCTAATAGCGAAGCTGAATGAAGACAAAACACCACCAGATAATACAATTCCCCGTGTAGTTATAGGTCTTTTTTCAGTTAAGCAGGCCAATATTCAATATGAAGATGCAAACCGACCTACGCCATTTAAAGCTGATCTAACACCATTAAACTTTCAATTAGATAGCTTTTCTACCTTACCTAAAGAACGTGGTGATTATATCTTCGCGGCAAAATTACCTGAGCAAGGTGGATCCCTTAAATGGGAAGGTGACATAGGCGTCAATCCTATCGCCTCAAAAGGTTATATAGCATTTAATAATATTCAGCTCGCTAACCTGATGCAAATTGTAAAAAATGTTAACTTGCCCTTTAAGCCTACAGGTGGCGATATTCAAGCAAGTTTTTCTTATGATTTTTCACTCCTAAAAGATCAACCCAAAGTATCACTCAATAACATTGCTGTAACACTTAACAATTTAGCCGGAAAGGTCATGCCTGCTGGGGATTTATCTTTAAAACAGGCCGTGGCTATATTGCCGCAGTTAGACTTTTCTATGCAAAATAAGCCACAGCTTAAATTTCAAGGTTTGGATTTGCAACTGACTGATTTAAGCTTAAAAAATGACCAAGGAGATGACAAGGTCACATTATTATCTCTACCGCAAATAGATGTAAATAAAGTTGATTTTGATTTGGCCGCACATAACATTAAAGTTGCTCAGGTATTATTAGCGCATGGCACTGTAAATGCAGCTAGAGATAAAGCTGGTCTTGTGAATTGGCAGCAGGCACTTGTTTCCAATGATGATAGCGCGCTACAAAGTCCATCCGTACCAGAGAATGAAAGAATACAGCCAACAGAACCTCCATTCACTATAGATATTGCGGATTTTCAGCTACAACATTGGCTCGCCACATACGAAGATCAGGGCTTTGTACACCCACTCAAGATCAACGTGGCAGATTTTAATCTTGGATTCGCGGTTACGATGCCACAAGGCAACATAGAAGTTAGCAGTCTGCAAAGCAATATAAATGGTTTGTCCGCAAAGTCGACTTTATATAACACGCCTGTTGCTACCCTAGATAAATTTAACCTGAGCCAAGGTGAAATAAGCTTAGCAAGTCAAAAAGTTGGCATGCAATCTATAGTATTTTCTGGGCTTAAAACACAGATCATCAAAGAGGCTAGTAAGCCGGTTAACTGGCAGTCAATATTGGAGGCTGTACCAAGCACATCTGCCCAAGCCAGTGCTGTATCAAATAAACAAAGTAAAAAATCTGATTGGGTTTTATCTCTCAAAAAACTGGCTTTAGATAACGCCAGCTTGCATGTTGAAGATCGTAGCCTTAATACGCCTGTGATGTTAGATATTGAAAAAGCCTCGTTTGAAATACATGATACCTCATTGGATTTATCGCATCCCACCCCAATGAAAGCTGCATTTCAGGTTAAACAAGGCGGTCAATTTATTGCACAGGGTAAACTGACGCCTTCACCACTAAAAGCTGATTTGAATCTTAAGCTGACACAATTTACGCTAAAACCTTTTGGACCATACATTAGTCAGTTTGCTTTTCTTAAACTTGCCGCTGGTACAGCAGATATCTCAGGTAAGTTGTTAGCTAAACAAGGTAAGAGTTTGGCGGTAGCCTTCAATGGTGGGTTTAGTGTAAACAAACTTTCACTGGTTGAAGAAGCAAATGATGCGCCATTTTTGGGCTGGGAACGCATAAGTAGTGATAGCGTAGAAGTTTCCTTGGCGCCTGACCATGTCCACATGGCAGAATTACAGGTGATCAACCCTACTGGTAAATTTATTATTCATGAAGATAAGAGCATGAATATAACGCGCATTTTACGTAATCAGTCACCTCCAACTACCTTGCCGGCCGTCAGTGCTTCATCTAGACAGCCAGGAAAAGAAACGAAATCAGCAAAATCTCTGCATGAAACTGCAGTAGCGGTAACAAATACAGATATTGCTAAACCCACATTGGTATTTGGTGCATCCACACAGCAAGCTATTGTGGAAAAAACATCTGAAACACCGCCCATCTCAGAAATTAGCGATGACGGCTCCAAAGAAGCATTTCCTGTCAGTATTGAAATGGTACGCATCGAAAATGCTGAGCTAGATTTTGCCGATCTTTCACTTATACCGCAGTTTGGCACACATATAAACTCGCTTACTGGCGTGATTAATGGGGTATCAACCAACACTGCCTCTGTCGCCCAAGTGGAGCTTGATGGAAAAGTGGATGATTATGGATCTGCACGTATTCGTGGTTCGATACAACCTTTCAAAGCAACTAACTTTACGGACTTAAAATTAAGTTTTAAAAATCTTGAAATGAATCGACTCACGCCTTATTCCGGTAAGTTTGCCGGCAGGCGCATTGATTCTGGCAAGCTTTCAGTTGATTTAGAGTACAAAATCAAGCAGCGACAATTAGCGGGTGAAAATAAATTTATCATCAATAAATTAAAGTTAGGTGAAAAAGTAGATAGTACTGAAGCTGCAAATTTACCACTTGATTTAGCGATAGCAATTTTGGAAGATAGTGACGGGGTAATTGATCTAGACCTTCCGATTTCCGGTAGCTTAGATGATCCTAAATTTAGCTATGGCAGTATTGTCTGGAAAGCAATCAAAAATGTGCTTAGCAAAATTGTCACCTCGCCTTTCCGTGCATTAGGTAAATTGTTTGGGGCCAACTCTGAAAAACTAGAAGCTATATCATTTGAAGCAGGCAGTGCAATAATTGCACCCCCAGAGCAGGAGAAGTTAAAAACTGTTAGCCAAGCATTAAGCAAGCGATCAGGACTCGCGCTTGGTGTTATCCCAAGCTATGGCGCAACTTTAGACTCACGCGCACTTCAAGAAATGATACTTCGTAGTAAGGTAGCCCAGGAGATAGGTATAAAACTTGCCGATGGTCAGCAGCCAGGACCGATAGATTTGAGCAATCAAAAAACACAAAAGGCAATAGATGATTTGTACGATACTCTTACTAAAAAGAGCTTGCTAAAAAAACTGGCCTCTAAGTTAGAAAAACCTAAGGGAGGACATTATCAGGAAGCATTAGAAAAGCTCACTGTCAGTATTGAGGTTACAGAGCCCAATTTACAAGCGCTTGCTAAATCGCGTGGTGATGCAATACAGAAATCTTTGGTGGATGCTGGCATTGCTATAGACAGGGTGCATGTGGATAACCCGATTAAAATCAAAGCGGATGGTAAAACTATCAATACCAAATTAACACTAGATGTAATGGGTGCGAAAAATAAGGGTATTGAACCCGCCACAACGCCAGCAGAGCCAAGGAGTGCAACGCAACCTGTTAGCAATTAGCATATAAAAGTAATCTTTTTTTATTACTTTTATATGCAGTGAAAGTGCCCACATTTCGGTTGCATTGCAATGATTCATCTTGCCTGGGCATAGGCTCCAGGGCACACTTTGATTTTAGCGCGGACCTTTATCTTCAAGACTTTTAAGCTTGGGAAGTACACCTTGTTCGATTGGAATAAGCGTAAGGGAAAGTCGCCAGAAGAACACAACAAAAAGAGCAAACACGACAATTGCCGCAGCGAACCTACGCCAAGTCCAAGATTTAGCTGGTGGAGTAAATGCTGATAACAACAGCATACCGCCGATAATCGTCACCGCATCAAAGCTGGCTCTTTGCCAATAACTGCCGCCCAAGTGCAGCCACATACCAAATTCGTCGAAAGTTAAAGCCAAGCCTATTCCATATGCCACCGCGACGAGATCGAGCCACTTTCCCTTAGGCGGAATAAAGAGAAGTACGGCACCTACTGTAGAAAGTACGAAGATGCCGTAATTCAAGTGATGCACATGAGTTCCACCGAGGTGAAGATACAAGTCGGGGATGTCGCGAGACATGATAAGAAGCACGATAATTCGTGTGCACAAAAATGTGACTACAAAACTTGTGAGTACAAGTCTCTGGATGTGCCTAATGGATTTAACGGACAATATGGATAAACTTTAGCCAACTAGAATTAAACATTTTTCTCAACAATGTTAGTTGGAATGTTATCGATACTTGATTGGTTCTTTTCTTCCCAGTATTGCATCAGGCCGTCATGGCCTTTCTTTTTTGCCCAATCTGAGAGTTGGTCTCTGTCGCTGGTATGCGCATAATACGGCACAGCCATCCCACAGGATGTTTGTACTAACTCAAGTGTAAGATCAAATATCTGGCGTGCACCAGGCAGAGGATTGAAATGGGAAAAAAGCTCTCTCCAATCATCATCGTTCCGGTGGACTACTCGTGCTGTCCCGTAGAGTCGAAGAATAAGTGGTGGACCCTCGAATGCGCAAAACATAATGGTCATACGTGCGTCTAGCTGTATGTGCGCTGATGTTTCGTTTCCACTACCTGTTACGTTAAGCCAAATTGCCCGTTTATTGTTTAACACTCGAAAAGAGTCCATTCCCTTAGGGGAAACATTAACTCGACTATCAGCTGTCGCTGTGCCCACGAAAAATATTTTCTGTTCAGCGATAAACTCAATTAGTCGTTCAGAAAGTGATTCGTATTGCCTACCCATAGAGTTTGTTTTTAACGTTTGACTAAGGGCCGCGCTTTAGCGCGGCCCGCTTGAATGATGGGTTAGGGTTGCTCATTCGAAGTGTACTCAATGCCACCCACCCAACTAGCAACCAGGTTATACACCCAAGCTCCAAGAGCTGTAAAAATAAACCCAAAAATTAGATAGATAAATGGCACAGCAAGTAAAAACCCCATAGGTGGCCTTGTAGGTGAAAGAGAAAAGCTAATGGCCATCAGCCCGACTAGAGGAATGCTAAGTACAAAGTAAAGCAATGCAAAAACCTTTGCGGTTTGTAATGGTGCGATGTTGATAATTTGTTTTTTCAAAACTCTCTCCCTTTGTTGTAAACCCTAATAGTTAATATAGAGCATCTATATATTAATAATTGAATAAAGTGGGCATATGGCTGGGAACCCCTGTCTATTCTTGATTTTATTGTATCTGCGTCTCTATATTGAAATATTAATATGACACAAAGCATAGATTAATTTAATTGTAATTGAAGAACTTCTTTTATAGGAAACTAATGATGGGTCGCTTTGAGCCGATTGTTGCCAATATACCTAGTTTAATAAAACCTAATATACGACATTCAAACATGTCAGGTTTGTGTCAGGTTTTAGCATTAGAGTGAAATCGTAGTAGAAAAATTCATATACGAAACAAGAGGAGAAATATCATGAAAAAATTATTATCACTAGTTTTAGTACTTGCGTTTGGCTTTGCTACTGCATCAGCAATGGCCTGCCCAAAAGGCGAGGTAATGACAGGAGGTACAGGTAAGCATCATAAAGGCGGTACATGTGCTCCAAAAGTAGTTAAAGCGGTACCAACAGCGAAAGCCGCACCAGCTAAGAAATAAGTGAGTTAAATAATAAAACCGCCAATAGGCGGTTTTATTATTTTAGGGTTTCTAAAAGCGAACGGCTGCTTTGGGGGCGGATTCAACCGATCAACGCAACACTGTATCTTTATAGTTACAATAAAAGATGAAGTGTGGGATATGGGCCTAGGTACGCATTGCTCAGTGCCAGACAACCCATACTTGTAGTCCGTCCGCTTCCTAGTTCTGGCCGTAGCTTCGCAATAATAGACGTTCTAATGTGCCTCAAGCACTTACCAAACGCATTCTGTCAATTTTCTCGATGACCGCCTGATAGAGATCATGGTCGGAATCGGGGTTATTGCGATCTGGATGGTTGACACTACGAATCTTTTTCAAATGAGTCAAATCATCCGGTAAGTCATGTACCTTGGTAACTCGGTCACCATTTTTGGCCATCATCCGCTGAAGTTCAGCCTCTGCCTCTACTCGTGTGTCATAAAGTATCTTACTGCCAAGCCGCCAGATATTCTGATTTTTACGTGGGGATAGTTTTTCCTTACCATCGAACCAGAACCATTTGCCAGTATCGGGATCCTGTTCAAAATGAATAGTGGTGATTACGTAGGTATAATTGGGAGGTTCAATTTCTTTGGTGAATTGCTTGATGATTTTGCCAATAGTCGCCACGGTTACAACGTAATACGCACCTGCTTCATGAGGATTGAATGCGCTATTATTGGTTGGTATTCGCCTGTTGCCGTTATCTGCAGAATTCATTTCAGCCATTCGGGAAAGCGCTCTGCGTTGTGCGTTGGTCATTGATGTTGCTCCTTAATTTGTAAATAAGCACGCAGATTAAAGAGCTAAAGATAGGATTTAAAGGCGTATAGCGTTGTTAGTTAAACCGATGAAATGAGTACACTTACGAAATCTATGCCACAAACTGTATTCTATGCCACAAATGAAAAGGCTCACATTGCTGTGAGCCTTTATTTTTGGTGCGCCCGGAGCGATTCGAACGCCCGACCCCTTGGTTCGTAGCCAAGTACTCTATCCAGCTGAGCTACGGGCGCATGGGCAGTATTATACGACATACTGCATTTTTCTAAAAGTAATAATTACCATTCTTTTAGAAAAATGCAGTATGTCGTATAATACTGCCCATGCGCCCGTAGC
>JBKJRF010000135.1:0-9418 GCA_046594825.1 Methylotenera sp. | reverse complement strand
GCCATTATAGGCCGGTTGGGATTCTATTGTATCTCCTAGCGTTGCTGATCTAGCACGAAACAACCTGTTATCGACACTACCAACCAAGTTACTGGCACGGTCTTCATAACCAGTCTGTCCACGTAAAAAATTAACGATATTATCACCAGCGGACGCAGTTTGTTGTGAGGTAGTGAGTGAAGACCACTGACTTAAACTCGCTAATTTCGTAGCATTAAAATTCGCTGCACTGAGGTCGCCTCCCGTTAATTTAAAGTTATTAAGCGTGGTAGCATTTGAACCCTTTGTCCAGATTTTCCGCGTGTCACTCGTAGCTGAAACTGTGGAAGCCATAGTGCCAGTACAAGCAACAGCAACCTCAACGCTACTAGTTCCATTCACACAGTTATAAACCGTACTGCCGCTGCTAACGTCAGGAACAATAGCCCCTGGTGCTGCGCATGTGTCAGCTACTACGTTTTCCGCACACCAACTTGAAGTCTCACTTGTTACACCAGTACTGGTATTAATAGTGTGTGCTGACAAATTACCGGTCCAATCAACAGTGGTGTAACTGGCCACATAAGCAAAATTGTTGCCGTTAACAGGAGTTAGCGTACTGGTAGCGGCTGCAGCGCCTGAACCAAGTCTGGCTGTGATAGCATTTAATGCGCTAGTCAACCCACTAACAATTTCATCCGGATTTTGGGCACTAAAATAAGTACCTTCTCCGTTAACCGCAGCATGCCATAGGTCATCCACAGCAGTTTCGGTATCTGCGACAGGTACTGACCAATAAACTGTAGGTGAGCCAGCACCATGAGAGAGATCATAATAATCGCCAGAACTCGCAGTTTTGTAATCACTGGTATATTGCAATGCTCCACTCACACCCAGGCCCATGGTGAAGGTGGTCATGTGCTGCTTGGTGTTGTTGTCCGTGCCAGCAACAAATACATTATTGTATGGGTCATCGGTCAAAGGTGCACTAAAATTAGAACACAAAGTGTTTCCAGTAGTAGCCGGCGGAACAGGTGAACCTGTACAGTTACCTAATGCAGGGGTACGTAAATCAGTATCGTAGTAATACTTGGCTACATCTGCAAGAGTATTGGCGGTGGCAGTTGGTCCCTGATACTTCTGGCGTGGTGTGGTGGCAGAATCCAAGTCACCTACATTGCTACCCCCCAAACCAAAAGGTCCATAAGTGCCAGTCTCAAGCGAAGTATTCCAGTAGCCATCAGTTGAAAGAATAGTAAAATTCTGCTGGCATGAGTACTGCATCGGATCTGCAGCGCCACTTAATTTATGCGCAAAAATCTGCCCCACTTTGGAAAGTGCGCCACGCAATGGTGTGGAGGATGTAGGTGATGAAGCGAATAATTTGGCATACCATGAAGTCTTCTGTGTCAAATCGAAATCATCAATATGAAGAAATTTCGCGCTATCTGTAGCGCCAGTATAGCTAATACTATTAAAACCTACACGAAAACGCGTATCAATAGGTTTAAAAGCTCGACTAGCCGCACTTTTCATCGCTTGCATACGGGTTTGGTAGTAAGTCCACCAATTAGCAAAATTAGTCATTTCCTCATTGTAGCTACAGGTACTGCCAGCACAATCTGTACGGGTACTCGCCTTAGGGTAGCTGGTAATGCTTGGAACAATATCAGTGCGTATAAAGGAGCCAGGATAATATGCAGCCTGTGCTAGAACTTCGGGAACATAGGGGCTGCCTGCTGTAGCATTGGCGCCACCAGCTGGGCCTGTATTGGTTGATGTAGTGATATTTGAAACAGAAAAACCGCCAGAACAAGCTGAAGCACCCATTGGGGCAGATATGCTACAGCTAACTGATGTAGTCGTTCCACTGCTCGGTGTCTTGGTACAGTTAGTGACGTAACTATTTACCGTTTTTCCAGTTATGTTGTTATAAAGCTCATCTAACTTTGTACTAACAGTAGCGGTATTAGCCGATTGGTAGTTAGTTATAATTGAAGTACCTCCACAACTTATTGAAACTGGCTTGTTCTTGCCTACATCCGTAATGACGAGACTACCGTTGCTTGGAGCAGTCGCAGCTGTCGCTGGCACAGCGGCTATAGCTGCCGAGTAAGCAACTGTAGGTTGAAAAAATTTTGTCGGATACCGGGCTACGGTAAAAGAACCGGTACGCAAGGCCTGGCAAGTACCCGCAGCAGGTGTCGTGGCAGTTGCATTAGCCGCGCTAGTACACCAGCGCAATTTAGCTGGGTAACTAAAAGTAGCCGTCTGGGTAAATTGGCAATTGGTTAATTTCCGTGAATTACAATATTCACCAGCAACTATCGTGTAATAATGAGGCCCCCAGGACCGGGTAGCGGTGGTTGGTGCTAACACCGAACCAGTGGCCACTAAACCACTTCCGGTAGATGCAACAGAAGGGTGTGACGTTGTATAGGATTTGCCATTCACTGTACCTGGCAAAAGATAATTGTCATTTCTTAAGCAATCACTGTAGGTCGAGTCAGTACACCATTCAACATCAGTGTAACCAGTGACGAGGTTAGTAGAACTAGTGCTCTGTATACCGTAGGCATCATTCTTGACAGAAGTCCATGAAGTCTGGCTGGCTTTACTTGTGCCATCCGCATTCACTGCCGGCTTATAATTAACCGCAGGGTTGTAATAAATACCATTAAAGTCATCACTGCGAAAAGGTGGCTGATCTACGCATGATGCGTTATATCCACCCGATGTAGTTTTGCAATTACCGTCATTTGCCCAGTCTGGCGTGTAATTCGAGGCCATACTGCCAGAATCATCGAGGGTAAACATTAAATTGGGTTTTACCGAAGTAGTGGTAGAGTTTGCCAACGGTGATGAAGCTAGACCGACTGGGGCAGTTGTTGCAGCCATAGAGAATCTGGGCAACATTATTAGGCTGGCTAATAGCACGAAGCCGAATTGCAGTAATGGCCTAGCGTGGAAATTCATTGACTGTTTCATGATGACTCCTAATAAACAAATGCTTGTATGTAGCTAACGGTGTTTTTTGAACTAGTCACCCTGGCTGTGATTCGGTACATTGTGCTTTGGGCGGTTGAAGTACAACTCCCACATGCTCCAGTTGCGTCTTTAACAACTTGTGAGCTACCACCCGCCACTGGTGCACCAAACAAGCAGTTGTCAGATCCAGCTATGCCAGATGATCGACACATACGCTGAATGACATAACGTACGGTATTCCCGCTTTTATCCATGCCGTTTGAGTCAATATTACCGCTAACATCATCAGCGGGCCTGCTATCGGTAGCATTCCAAGCAAATGTTGTAGGGTCAGCGGCCTGAGTGGCGTAATAGCCCAGCGCAGCATTTGCACCACTATCAACTTCAAGAGTAGTAGGGGCTACACTGCCCAGCCATGTGAGGGCAGTTTCTAACCCACTATCAGCCGAAACTGTAGCTGATTGCTTAGTCGAAAGGTTGCCAGCAATCAGCGTATTTGTATCAACAGAGCGTATAAGTGCAACTGCCGCAAGTGACATAACAACTAACGCAATCAAGGCAATAAAAAGTACAACCCCATGTTGTTTCTTAAATTGTCTAGTAAAAAGCTGTTTATTGATATGGCACGTTTTATATTGTGTGTTCATGGTGAGTTTACTCATAGCGTGTTCTTAGACCAAACCATATTACGGATTGGAATGATAGTTTCATAAACCCGATAACGATAATGCTGCCAATTTGCATCATTTGAAAGATCAATCTTAGGAGCAGCATCCAAATTGGTATCATCCCAAGCACAAGCGCCATTATTCACTGTACCTTTGGCTGTAGTGCAAGTATTGGTAACGATATCTTTTTCTAGTAAATTATTACGCGCCACTACCGCAATATGAACCGCCTTGATTCGGTTGCGATCAGCAACAGTCATCGTAGCACCCCAAGTAGCGCCACTTGCATTTACCCAGTTTGTAACTTGATTATTATTTGCTGTGGCAGAAACTCCATATTGCGCCTGTATATTGACGATTTCAGAAACAATTGGAGTAGCGGCAACAACCGATGCATCGTGTCTTTGCAGCTGATTGTTAGCTACGCTGTACTCAAACTGATTCCATTTACCAATACATGCTAGGCTAGCGCCGAGAGTTGCACCAGTAGCACTCTTAAGTGTAATGTGTGTAGTATCTGTAGCCAGATTTGTATCGTCTACCTTTGTCATTGCACAGACACTTCCTGCACTCAGTAAAACGACATCTCCATTATTACAGCCAAGATTATTATCTACTCCTACCTCAACTCCGGGACTGATTATCTTAACTACTATGCCGCCCTTAGCTTTAGCATCATCAGTCGAATAGCGCACCGAGATAATGTCACTTGCACCTGCTGATGCGCCACCATCTGTAATAGTAAGTGGAGACATACCAATGTTAGGTGTTGCCGCGTTACTGTCGTGATCGACGGTAGGCGATGGATCGCATTTAAGAGGAGGATTTTGCGTGTCAAAGACCGGCAAACCGAAGCCTGCCATCTGTATATCACGCTGCATGGTAAAAAGTGCGATACTTCCATTGGTTTGTGCGTCTGCGGTGCCAGTGGTTGTGCGTTTTTGTCCCTCGAACGTCGCGAATACTTGCATAATAACTAATGTAGCAAGCAAGCCAATTACAAGACCCACCATGATTTCTATTAGACTAAAACCTGCTTGGTATATAGGCATTTTTTTATTGCTCAGTAGCATTTTTTTAGCCTCCCGTGATGCGGGCATAAGTGGTGAAATTGTGAGCATCCTGGCCTGGTAACTGCCACGTAACTAGAACCATGACTTCACCACCAGCAGCTGGCAGGGTAACGGTTCGCTTGCCATTAGGCAGTAAAGTAGAAATATCCGTATTTGCTTCTAGATAATTAGCAAGATTGTCCGGGTCTGCCCACATAACCCCTAGTCTTTGCTGAGCAATAAAAGCGGCATCCGTCCGGTATTTTGCATCAGATGTATTTTTAACCATACTTGCCTGTAAACCTACCAAAGCAAGAATCCCCAGAGAAAAAATCAGAATTGCAATCATTGATTCCAGCAGCACAACACCCTGCTGTGCAACGCGAGAAGGTGGAGAATAGCGGTTCATTTGCAATTTCCTCATCAAGGACATTTACGTGGGTCAGATAATGAGAGGCTAGTATCAGGGTCACACAAACGTGCGCTCCCTCCAATGCCAATAATAACGTTCAAATCACGGCTTTGAGCTGCAGACAATACTGCAGAATTAATGTCCACAGCTACTCTAACGAGACCATCAGCGGCAACTGGCAAGGGACTAGTTAATGCACCAAAACTATTGAATATAAAGGGTGTAGCATCGGTGGCTAATATGGTGATATCAGCAGAAGAGCCCTCGGTGGCTGCTCGACTTTGAATGGTGGTGGCATCATCAGGATTAGGGCAAGCAACGGGTGCCGCAGGTTTAGTACATACCGTCCAAGCAGAATTTGCCCCACGCAAATCGAATTGAACTGATGTATTGCGTTTAACTGCTTCAGCTCGCGCCATTTGTATGCCGTTCTGGATTGATTCGGCCGCATTCCGAATCCGCGTATTTTGTATCCACGCTGTATAACTAGGCAAAGCCAACGTCATCACAACAGAAATGATAGCAATGCCAATCATCAGTTCCACCAGACTGAAACCCCACACCCGGCGATTAGGCAACAACCCTAACATGTGCCACCTTTTTTAGTTAACCAGCAACCAGTACCTGCAGTACCATCGTAAGTGGAGGTTTTGAGATTATCTTGGTTTACCGTAAAGTCAAAACCGCTCATATTTTCCGTAGCAACGCCTGTGGCTTTTATTGTGTATCCATTAATTGATGGCGCTACACTACAAGCATAATTAAAATACTTAACATCGCTTGTTGGCACGCAGTAGGTCGCTCCCACATAAGTGCGATTGTCTTGATAATATTGCTCCATCTTAATTCTTAAATTTGCCAAATTAGATGTAGCTTCAGCTACCTTACCGTGTGTTACGTAACCCTGGTAACTTGGCACTGCAATAGCAGTCAAAATGCCAATAATGGCTACGACTACCATCAACTCTATTAGTGTAAAGCCTTTTTGACTTGCCAAATATTGAGCATTGTTAGACTTATCATCGCTTTGCGATTGATTATGTTGCAAATTTTCTAAGGTATACATGGTCTTTCCTTTTTCACTTAAATTGTATGATGCATAGGCATGTAGTCAATGTCTAGCAGCAACCGATAATCGGTAAAGCTTAACTGATAAGCGGCATTATTTAGTAATGTCCCGTTATTTGATTAAAACATACATCTAAATAAACCTTGATAATCCTTTATGTTAAAATTTTAATTTTTGATAATAGATTCAAATTTACCCAACATCAAATATTATGAGGCTGGGTAAATTTCATTCGAAATTTTAAGTACCGCTCTATTAAGTAAGTCGAGGCCTTAACGTATGCCAAAAAACACTGTTCGCTTATTAATATTTTTAACATTCTTTATTGCCTTGCATGGTTGCGGCACTAAAGGGCCACTCTACATTCCTGAGAAGCAATACCCACAAGAAACGCCTGCAAAGAACTAAACTTTAGCTTTCATCCTCCTATTTTTTATTAAGTTGTTACCGTGAACTCTTTTACCATTAAAAACCATACCTTACATGCTGAAAGCGTGGCACTTAATCAAATTGCTGATACTTTTGGCACACCCTGCTATGTCTATTCTAAGTCAGCACTTATGCAAGCTTATCAAACCTTTAGTGCTGGCTTTGCAGGTACTGATTATTTGGTATGTTTTGCAGTTAAAGCGAATCCTAGTATTGCTATTTTGAATTTGTTTGCGCGCTTAGGGGCTGGATTCGATATTGTGTCTGGCGGTGAATTGGCACGCGTTTTGGCCGCAGGTGGAGACCCTCAGAAAATCGTCTTTTCTGGTGTCGGTAAAACTGCAGTGGAAATGCAAGCTGCTTTAAATGCGGGTATTTTTTGCTTCAATGTGGAATCGGCAAGTGAATTAGCGAGACTTAACCAAGTAGCTGCTGATATGGATAAAGTAGCGCCTGTATCACTTCGTATTAACCCAAATGTAGATGCTAAAACCCACCCTTATATTTCTACTGGTTTAAAAAATAATAAATTTGGCGTGGCCTATGAAGATGCCTTGGACATTTATCTACAGGCGGCGGCAATGCCCAATATTGCTATACATGGCGTTGACTGCCATATCGGCTCACAAATTACCGAATTATCGCCTTTTTTAGATGCACTTGACCGGGTGTTGGCATTAGTAGATGCACTTGAAGAAAAGGGTATTCATATTCAACATATTGATGCGGGTGGTGGCATTGGTATTTGCTATAGCGATGAAACACCGCCTGACTTTGTGGCTTACGCTGAAGCTATGCGTAGCAAGCTTGGTAACCGTGATGTAAAAATGGTATTTGAACCAGGCAGAGCATTAGTGGGTAATGCAGGCATATTGCTCACTAAAGTAGAGTATTTAAAACATACAGAAGCCAAAAATTTTGCCATTGTAGATGCTGCAATGAATGACCTGATGCGCCCTGCGTTATATGACGCCTATCATGATATTAAAGAGGTAAATCCTCCTGAAGACCAAAGCCAGACATTAACTTATGAAATAGTCGGACCAGTATGTGAGAGTGGTGATTTCTTAGGTCATGATAGAACTTTTGCGTTAGCTGAAGGTGATTTACTGGCGATTATGTCTGCCGGGGCTTATGGGATGAGCATGGCTAGCAACTACAATACTAGAGCACGAGCGGCTGAGGTAATGGTAGATGGCGAGCAATGTCACCTGATTAGAAAACGTGAATTAATTAGTGATTTATTTGCTTTAGAAAATATATTACCTATCCTGTAGCATCAAAAAAACTGTAGTTGCACACATCCTCAACTGAGAGTAAATTTACATTATAGCAAGGTCAAAAACTTGCTTGGATAATAATTTTAATAATTTAATTTATTTTGCAGATGAGGGGAAGAAATGAGAAAGCTTTTATTAGGTTTACTGTTTGCTTTTGCTTTTAATGCTATACCTGTTGCTTACGCTGATGAAGCGCTACCTGAAATTGCGCCTGTAGATGAGCCTGCACTTCCGGCACTAGATGCGCCAGCAACTTAATAAGCCTTTAAATTAGCAATAAAAAAAGCAAAGCTTAATTTAAGCTTTGCTTTTTTAATATCCAGCTATTATTACTTAGTCAAAAATCACAGTTTTATTTGCGTACAATAAAATACGATTTTCAATATGCCAGCGTACTGCGCGTGACAAGACAATGCGCTCTAAGTCACGGCCTTTTTGAATTAAATCTTCTACTTGATCGCGATGTGAGATGCGGTCAATATCTTGCTCAATAATTGGCCCTTCATCTAACACTTCCGTCACATAGTGACCAGTTGCGCCTATCAATTTAACGCCACGCTCAAAGGCACGGTGATAAGGTCGCGCACCGATAAACGCGGGTAAAAATGAATGATGAATATTGATAATTTGTTTAGGATAACGCGCGACAAAATCTGGTGACAGAATCTGCATATACCGTGCTAACACGATCAAATCAATTTTAAACTGCGAAAAAAGTGCAAATTGCTGGGCTTCAGCGGTAGCTTTATTGTCTTTATTCACTTCAATATAATGAAAATCTACACCATAAAACTTTGCTAACGACTCAGTATCGCGATGATTACTAATAATTAGCGGAATATCACACGCCAATTCACCATTTTTATGGCGGTGCAACAAATCAGCTAAGCAATGGTCATATTGAGAGACCATAATTGCGACGCGCAAAGGTTTCTGTGATAGCTTGAGTTGCCATTCCATATTGAATCGCGAAGCGATTTCTGCAAAATGTTGCTCAAAACTGTCTGGTGCTAACGAAAAGCCTGCCAGATCCCACTCAACGCGCATTAAAAATAGGTTATTTTCGGCGTCTTGGTGCTGATCTGCATGTAAAATGTTCGCATCGTGCTGATATAGAAAATCGGCAATTGCTGCCACGATGCCTTTACGATCTGGACAAGTAATTAACAATGTAGCTGTATTTTTAGTCACTACGCTTTTACCAGCGATATTTTTCATATTTTTAAGTATGCCTTGATTTTAAGCATGTCCGAATTTGAGTTAATATATGCATTATACCTTGAGTGAATTTATATGAATAAAAAGTGTGTATGTTAGACCTTGACTTAAAAAAACCAGCAATTAATGTTTTATTAGCGAATCCGCGCGGTTTTTGTGCGGGCGTAGATCGCGCGATTATTATTGTTGAGCAAGCCCTTGAGAAATTTGGCGCACCAATTTATGTACGTCACGAAGTTGTCCACAATAAATTTGTAGTGGATGAATTGCGCAACAAAGGTGCCGTATTTGTAGAAGAACTGGATGAAATTCCAACCGGTAGC
>JBKJRF010000007.1:0-2510 GCA_046594825.1 Methylotenera sp. | reverse complement strand
CACGATTAGGCAAAGTTGTTAAGCTATCATGAGTCGCACGCTCACGCTGCACATATCGTTCTCTATCTAACTCTTTTTCACGTAGAAATAATGCACGACCGCGTATTTCAGCCACATAGCTTGAAAATGTGGAAACACCGAATGCAGAGAATAAAATAAATAGATAACTAATAATTGCGTTATATGAGAATTTAAATATTGTGAAAAACGATATTATTGAAGCAAAAACAATCAGTAATGTGCTGAAAAATAGGTAAATAAAACTGACGACATAAAATGCCTGCGCCCAAAAGAACAACAGCAATAATCCAGAAAAATAATAGGAGAAGATACCTTGGTCGATTAATGACATCTTTAACAGCAGGTCACCGCCAGCAACTATTAAAATGAAGGCCAGCATTTGCTGATGATATTTTTTGAATGCTCGAAAAAAAGTCAGTCCAAAAACCATGAGTATCATCATGGTCGTTAAGACTCTTATCATGGTAATTTTTATGAGCATTTCTTTTGGAATCAAAAGAAAATCTAAAATGCCATACATCTCATACATGATGGCACCCAATAGCAGGGCTAATCTAGTATGGGTGAGTAATTGGGGGAAAGTATGCTTTTGATAGTGGGCTTCTAACCGAAAATTGTTAAATTTGAGTGAAAATTTATTCCATAACGTATTATTTAATATAGATTCACTTAACGGCATAGCAACCTAAAATTTAACTATTAGTTGTATTACGATTTCTACTCACTACATCAACGCCATTGGGTAAGAGCCTAATAATTTCAAAAAAGAAGCACGACCTTCAAGCTCTTTAATTGCTGCAGCAACTTTAGGCTCTTGGTAATGCCCTTCAATATCAAGAAAGAATATATATTCCCACATACCAATTTTAGAAGGCCTTGATTCAAATTTAGTCAAACTTACACCATGTTTTGCTAACGGCTCTAATAAAGCCAACATTGCACCCGGTACATTTTTAGTCGCCATCAATAATGATGTTTTATCTTTACCTGATGGTGCAACATCATGCTGTGCCAATACTAAAAAACGTGTGGTATTTTTTGGGTCATCCTCAATATTCTCAGCAAGAATATTGAGTCCGAAAAGGTCTGCCGCACGCTTGCTAGCTATTGCAGCAGTTCCATCAGCTAAGATAGAAAGTCTAGCGGCCTCTGCATTACTCACTACAGATTGGCGCTCAGTGTTTTGTAGGTTTTTATTAAGCCATTCATGGCATTGACCTAGGGATTGTGAGTGAGAATAGACTTTACTAATCTGCGAAATATCACTATGTTTTGAAAGTAAATTATGATGCACTGCCAACTCAATTTCACCACAGATTTTAAGGCTGGTCTGCATCAACAAATCCAACGTGCGGCCCACTGCGCCTTCTGTAGAGTTTTCTACAGGTACCACGCCATAGTTAGCCTGTCCTGTCTCCACCTGCCTAAACACTTCATCAATCGAACTACATTGTATCGGTGCAGATAACCCACCGAATTGTTTATTAGCAGCCTCTTCACTAAAAGTACCTAATGGGCCTAAAAATGCTACTGAAAGCTCTTTTTCAAGCGCACGGCAGTTTGACATTACGCTACGGAATATATTGGTTACTGCATCAGCAGAAAGTGGGCCTGGATTAAGTGCCGTTAAACGCCTCAATACTTGTGCTTCACGCTCAGGTCGATAAATAACACCATCGTCTTTCAGGGAGCCAATTTCACGTGCAAGTTGTGCCCTACGGCTGACAAGCTTCAACATTTCATTATCTAACGCATCAATATCATCGCGGCACGACTTTAGTTTATCTAGATTTAACTTATCTAGGTTCGCTTGGTCTGCATTAGCCTGATTTGAATTAGAAGATTCACTCATGATACTGAATGCTTACTCGCAAAGTCTTTCATGAACGAAACTAACGCCTGAACACCATTGATTGGCATTGCGTTATAAATTGATGCACGCATACCGCCCACCATGCGATGACCTTTCAACTGCAACAAGCCTTGAGCCTCAGCAGCTTTCAAAAACGCGTCATTTAAACTTTCATCGCGCAAGAAAAAAGATACGTTCATGCGTGACCGATTATTAATAGCGATATTATTAGTGTAAAAATCTGTGCTATCTATGTAATTATAAAGTAACTCGGCTTTTGCAATATTCGCTTGCTCAATTGCTTGCACACCACCTTGTGCTAGCAACCATTCAAACACTAAACCTGCAATATAAATACTATAAGTCGGCGGCGTGTTAATCATAGACTGGTTATCGGCCTGCATTTTCCAATTAAATACTGCAGGGGTCAATTTAGATGCCCTATTCAATAAATCTTCACGCACAATCACAATACATAAGCCTGCAGGGCCTATATTTTTTTGCGCACCTGCGTAAATCACGCCATATTTACTTACATCTATTGGACGTGAAAGTATATGTGAAGACATATCTGCCACTATCGGCACATCACCTGCGTCAGGAATAACATCAAACTCAACACCATTGATGGTTTCAT
>JBKJRF010000169.1:0-3998 GCA_046594825.1 Methylotenera sp. | reverse complement strand
TGGTAATGCGTTCACATATGCAAACAAAGGTAAACAATACGTTGGTACGCTTTCAGGTATCGGTGGTTGGGCTGGCGTTGCAATGAACTTAGGTATGACTAACGACACAGATGCACTAGGTGCAGCTGGTGGTTACAAAGAATTAACTAAATACAACGCTGCTCCTGGCGGCGGTGCATTAACAGTATTCAGCCTATAATTTATTGTCTTCGGACATGAGTTATTAGCTAACTACTCAAGTTAGTTTGAAAATAAGAACACCCCGATTCGTCGGGGTGTTTTTTTATGTATATATCAAACGAATTTAGATGCGACTCATGTTTATTTAAATTAAATAAATACTGCACAAATAGATAAAAAACCCTTACAAAGCATCAAATTAGTTACAATACGCAGCAGCTTAAAAACTTAAGTAGTTAAGTATGTAACAAAGTGTAAGAACTTTTTTATGAAATAAGTACTCTATAAAATCGAACGGCTTAAGTGTAAGTCGGATATTTGACGATAAGGAACAAATAATGTTGAAACATGCTAAGAACCAGCTAGGATTAATTGCGCTAATGGCCATAGTTGCTAATATAAGTTATGCTGCAGATCCTGATATCCCGTCTCTTAATCCAGATGAAGGACGTATCGGAGAACTTAGGCGCGTACCTGATGAGTCAGAATTTAAAGTTTGTGCAGATCCAGACCTTATGCCATATTCCAATAATAAACAGGAAGGTTTTGAAGATAAAATTGCTGAAGTGTTGGCAAAAGACTTAGGTAAAAAACTTACTTATACTTATGCTTATAGTCGGCAGGGTTTTTTAAGAAATACATTAAATGCGATGCGCTGCGATGTAATCATGAGTACACCGCCAGATAATGACGCGATGAGAACAACAAAACCATATTATCGTACAGGCAATTTATTTATTTATAGAAAAGATAGTGGTTATAACATTACTGATTGGGATAGCCCGGATTTAGCTAAAGGACGTATTGGAATCGTGGGTCAAAGTCCAGCGACCATTCCGCTTAACGACCATAATCTCATGGGTAACGCCAGACCCTACCGTATGCAACGCGACTTAAATTTACCGCCAAGCTATCTTGTTGACGATTTAGTTAAAGGTGATATTGATGTTGCGATTGTATGGGGACCTATCGGTGGTTATTTCGCAAAACAATCTAAAATACCACTCGTCACTCATATCATTCCAGAATACGAAAGTGTAAATGTCAAAGGTAAGGAGTTCTGGAATATCTCAATTGGTGTGCGTAAAGGCGATAAGGAACGTGCGAAGCTAATTGAGGGTGCAATTGATAGAAATCAAGATAAAATCAATAAAATACTTGATGACTTTGGTATTCCGCATGTTGCAGTAGTGGATGGTGATAGTGTAGAAAAAGTGTATCGTAAAGACATGCAGCATGCTAAAGAAACTCGTTTGGACGCGCTACCAAAATCAGAGTAAAATTACGCGATTATTTCAAGTTGATGCGTCAACCAATTAAATAATCAATTCGTTAAATGATGACACGTTCAATAATGCACTAGCATGTATGATCGTAGAAAATTCATTACATTAGGAGATGACATGTTAGGCACTAGAGCAATTAAGGTAGCGTTGTTAATTTCAATGCTTGGATTTGTAGGATTGACACTATCTACACAAGCAAGCGCAGCTTGTAACTTTGTTTCAACAAAAGATGGTAGCCCACTAGGCGTTAAACCAGTAGAAACTGACACGCCAGAAGCGAAGACGTTTTTAGAAACTTGTATTAACCCATATACAAAAGCATTTGCAAAAGACCCTGAGTTAGCTAAAGCAGGTAAAAAGAAATTCGGTTATATGTCATGTACACAATGTCATGGTCCTAACGCAGGTGGTCAAGTTGGACCATCAATTACAGACAGCACATGGCAGTATGCAAAACACGTGACTGATAAAGGTATGTTTGAAACCATTTCTGGCGGTAGTAACGGTGGTATGTTTGCTTGGCACCAACAATTAGGTAACCCAGAAAACTTATCAACTGATGATATTTTAAAAATTATCGGTTGGTTACGTACTCAGTATAAGGGTGGTGGCGATACACCTTGGTTGAACTAAGATTGCTTGGTTTAATTAAAATTTAAAGTAAGGTAGAAATTAGTCAAAAGCTGATCGATACTGTAATAACTTAAACGGCTACTGTATAATTGCAGTAGCCGTTTTTGTTTGCAGGTAATATGGATGTCATAAACACGTGCTACTAAAATTTATAATCATGGAGAGTTAAAATGAGTAAAGGTAAGTTCAGTTTAGTCTTAATGCTAATGTTAGTAGCATTAAGTGCATGTGATAAAAAAGAGTCAGGTTATGCGGCTTCAGGCGCAGCTGCACCAGCAGCTAGCGGTAAGATGATTGATTTTGTAACGACCCAAGATAGCAAGCCATTAGTGATTGATGCTGCATTATTTGATACACCAGCAGCTAAAGAATTTATGACAACTGGTAAAAACCCATATGTTGGCAATGCGGAAGCGATTGCAAAAGGTAAGAAGATATTTCAGCTTTACTCATGTACACAATGTCATGGCCCAGAAGCAAAAGGCCAAGTGGGTCCTAACTTAACGGGCCCAGACTATCACTATCCTAAAAATGCAACTAACAAAGGTATGTTTGAAACTGTTTGGCATGGTACCAATGGTGGTATGGGCGCAAAAGGCATTGGTCTAATGGATCCAACAGATGCAAAAAATGGTATCACTCCAGATGAACTGTTAAAAGTGATTTCTTGGATACGTAGCATGAGCAAGGTAACAGGTAACGAGTAATTTTAGTAGCACTCTATTTCGCGCTTGCTGATACTTGGCAGGCGCGTTTTCATTTTAAGATGGCAATATTAAGTAGACTATTTTGGACAAGAATATTGTGGATAAAAGTAATCAAGAAGACTTACACCATGTTGTAATCGTGGGTGGGGGCGCAGGTGGTTTAGAGCTAGCGACCAAGCTAGGGGATTCACTTGGTCGTAAAGGTCGAGCCATAATCACGCTCATTGATAAATCTAAAACACATGTATGGAAGCCGTTGCTGCATGAAATTGCTGCGGGCAGCATGAACCCCGAAAAGCATGAGCTAGATTATCTTGCACAGGCACATTGGCATCATTTCAATTTTCGTCTAGGTAGTATGGATAGTTTAAATAGAGCTAATCGTGAAATCACTATCTCACCTCATTATGACGAGGATGGCCTTGAGGTGATTCCAAGTCGCACTTTTAAATACGATACTTTAATTATTGCAGTAGGTAGCACTACTAACGATTTTGGTATTAAAGGTGCAAGTGAATATTCAATTGCACTAGATACACAGCAGCAGGCAGAAAAATTTCACCGCCGCTTACATAATGCTTTAGTACGTGCGCAAACGCAAGTTGAAGCGATACATGAAGGCCAGCTTGAGGTTGTAATTGTTGGGGCAGGTGCTACTGGCGTGGAGCTATCTGCAGAATTACACAATACAACACGTGAACTCACGGCTTATGGGCTTGACAAAATTGACCCTGATCGCGATGTTAAAATTTCGTTAATAGAAGCGAGCGAGCGAGTGTTGCCTGCATTACCAGAAAGACTATCTAATTCTGTCGCCTTAGAACTTACAAAGTTAAAGGTCAATTTATATACTGGTGAACGTGTTACAGAGGTGACCAACAAAGGTGTTTATACGCACAGTGGCCGTTTTATTCCATCTGCACTAGTGATATGGGCGGCAGGCATTAAAGCGCCAGATTTCCTGCATGAGATCGATGGCTTAGAAACCAACCGTATTAATCAGCTGGTGGTGACTCGTACTTTACAAACTACCCTTGATAGCAATGTATTTGCCTTTGGAGACTGCGCAGCTTGCCCATGGCCTGGGCATGATCATACTGTGCCTCCAAAGGCAAATACATTGCTATCAAGGGTAGTTTGTAAAGTACGAGTCACCACCAGCTGATTAATACGGTTGGTTTCTAAGCCATCG
>JBKJRF010000164.1:0-7735 GCA_046594825.1 Methylotenera sp. | reverse complement strand
TACAAAGCGGCACTGCCAGTCAAACATAGGCTCACCACTCACTTGAAATTTTTGTTTTGAGCCATCGACATTTTCACGGCTGAATATAAAATCTAAAAATGGTAGACGCGCGTTTATTTTTGCTTGTAAAACTTCACGCTCTTGCTCGTTCCAATTCATTTTTTTGCTAATACTTTCATCTTTCATGATCTGACCTTCTGTTAGGCTATCCACTTTTATGCCCAGCATTTCTAACACAGGGCCGGATACCTTAGTAAATTTCATGTTCTCATCTTGCTCCCAATACCAATCAGACGCCAACTCTGTCAGGCTACGATAGCGTGCTTCACTTTCACGCAGTTCTGCCGTGCGTTCTAACACCTCTTGCTCTAATTGTTTATTGTAATTATCTAGTTTTTTATACAAAAACCGCACTACCAGCATATTATGTATACGCGTTTTAATTTCTATTAAATCAAATGGCTTGCTGATGAAATCTTTTGCCCCTGCCTGTAATGCGCGCAATTTATGGCCAGGCTGAGCGGTTATTACAATTACTGGTAAATAGGCATCAGTATGATTAGCCTTAAGGCCTTCTATTACCTGAAATCCATCCATTTCCGGCATTTGTAAATCAAGCAAAATCAAATCGTAACAGTGCTTACGGTGTTACGCGCACACCTCCTGCGGCTGCATAGTTGAGGTCACATTAATATATCCAGCCTCATTTAACATTTGCGATAGCAGGTTAATATTAGGCTCCTGGTCGTCCACAATTAGAATTTGGGCGTTTAATGTATCGAGTGGTTCAATCATTATGTTTACCTTTTCATTTTTAAGTTTTTGTTTAATTAATGGTTGCTATTAATATTTGCGTTTATGCACTTGAGTTAGTCTTTTAAAAATTTAGATTTTTGTTTTGCTTTTAGGTGCTGCTGTTTATGCAGGTCCCTGCGTTGTATCAGCCATTAAATCAAGCTCAATCCAAAATTCACTGCCAATACCCACAGTACTTTTAACCCCTATTTTGCCATTCATCAGCTCAATCAGCCTCTTGCAAACCATTAAGCCAATGCCTGTCCCTTCTTCGATATTGGCTTGTCGACCAAGGCGGTTAAACGGTTGAAATAGTTGTGCTAACTGCTCTGCCATCATCCCTAAACCCGTATCAATCACACAAATACGCAGCGAATTTTGGTTTAAGGCATAATCAATAACCACTGTGCCGCCCACTTTATTATATTTAATCGCATTTGATAGTAAATTAATCATAATTTGTTTTAAGCGGGTTATATCTGCATGCACGCATATACTGCCCTCTAAAGCGCTGAAGAAGGTACTTACGCCGTGCTTTTTGGCTAGAGGCTCTATCATAGTAGCGCATTCGTGCATTACCTCTTTAATTAATACCCGCTCTAGCACTATAGCTTGTTTGCCAGATTCAATTTGTGCTAAGTCAAGAATCTCATTAATAAGCGTTAGCAAATACCAACCAGCTTCCAAAATTTGTTTAATATTGCGCGTTTGCGTAAGCGTTAGCGGAGATGCGCTAGATTCTAATAACTGGGCAAAACCCAATATAGAATTTAGCGGTGTGCGCAACTCGTGACTCATGCTAGATAAAAATTCGGATTTTGCCAGATTGGCTTTTTCGGCAATTAATTTTGCGGTTTGCAGCTCAAGGATATTCGAAACTAGTGCTTCTTCCGCATTTTTTCTATACGTGATATCCACTAAGCAGTTCATGGCACCTGTGATTTGTCCTTGCATATTTTTTAATGGCACAACATTGGCAAGTACATTAACACGTGAGCCATCCAGCCGCTCTAAAGTAGCTTCTGCATCAGAAATCATGGGCATTAGCCCTTGTAACACGGCGGCTACTGCATTTTCTTCAGGTAATAGCGGCGTGCCATCTGGCAGATAAGCTTTGAAGGCGCAGCAATAGCGCTCGGAAGGGTCGCCACGCTGTGGCTCGCGTCCCCACATAGCGACAGCATTACGATTGTAATCTTGAATCGTTCCTGAAATATCTACGGCGTACATGGCCACTGGCCCCAAATCAAATAAAGCGCGATAACGCTCTTCACTTTGGCGCAATGCTTCCTGCTCTTTTTTGCGTTCGGTAATATCAGTTGCAGTGCCAAACCATTCAGTAATTTCACCTTGTTGATTAAATAATGGGACAGCGCGCGATAAAATCCAGCCCACAGTGTTATCTAACCGTAAAACGCGATGCTCCAGTGTAAAAATGCTCTTAGTTTGAATGGCTTGTTTAATCGCGGCTTGCACTAAACACTGGTCGTCGGGGTAAATATTTTCTTGCAACCAATTGGCGTTCGACTTTTTAGATTCTTTTATAAAATTTCGACCCTCCACTTGGTGCAGTATTTGCCAATCGGCGCTCATGCTATAAATCGTATCCGAGCTAGACGAGACAAAAGCTTGCAAACGCATTTCCCTTTCTATTAGGGCTTGTTGTGTTTGTTTGCGCTCGGTAATATTGCTAAATAAAACGGCAACTTTGTTATTTTCTGCGCTTTTAATTCTAAAGGCATATATATCAAACCAACGGTTTAATTCTTTAACTTCATGCTCAAAGCGAATAGGCTCACCTGTTAATGCCACTTGACCATAGGTTGCAATCAGTCTAGGGTTAAAATCAGGAATTAGTTCTAATATTGTTTTACCTGTGGCGTTAGCTAAGCCTGATTGCTCCTCAAAAGGCGGATTGACCTCTAAAAACCGATAATCATAAGCTTTATGTTGTGCATCAAAAATCACTTCCACTACGCAATAGCCTTGATCCATGCAATTGAATAGCGTGCGGTAACGATCTTCACTTTCAATAATAGCTTGCTGCGCTAATACGCGCTGTGAGATGTCTTGAAAATAGCAAACTACGCCTAGCTTGCTGTTTGGAAGTGGTATGCGGTGGATTTCCCAAGCGTAATACTCTGTTGCTTCAAGGTCGACTCGTTGCTCGATCATTTCAGCCACCACAATAGATTCGCCTGTTTCCAGTGTATGTCTGAACTGTTGAATGATTTCATCCGCCTTAGGGGTTGGCCAAAGCATGTGCATGACATCGCCAAAACTGCGTCCAATTAAATTAGGAATATTACCGAATGCTGGAAGCGCGTAGGGATTCACATGGAGAACGGTAAAATTTTCATCCATCACATGGATACCAAATGGGGCGGCATTAACTAGGCATTCAAACTGTTCTGTGCGTAACAGCAAATCTTGCTCGAATTGTTTGCGATCGGTAATATCCCGTGCCGAACAATAAAAGAGTTGCTCTTCAGCAACTGTGACGACACTCCATAGCAGACAACGCACCTCACCATTTTTACACAGGTAACGGTTTTCAAAAGCAATGGAATTATGACCAGCGGATAACTTTTCAGCCTCGAATATCGTCTTTTTTTGGTCATCAGGATGCACAAACTCAACGTATGGCTTGGCTAACAACTCTTCTAAGCTATAGCCTAATGTTTTCTCCCAAGTGCCATTGAGTTTTTTTAAATAGCCATCAAAGCCAACAGTGCATAGCATTTCTTGCGATAGCGAAAAAAATAGGCGGCTATCTTCAATGGCTTGTTTGCGTGTCGATATATCTTCTACCTTGGCTATAAAATACTCGACTTCATGATTGGCGTCGCGCACACAAGCCACTTCTAAATCGGCCCATAATACCGATTTATCCTTGCGTATATAGCGTTTTTCCATGCTAAAGGTATTAATAATGCCTGCCAACATCCTTTCATAGCCAGCGAGATTTTCAGCTAAATCGTCTGGATGGGTAATTTTTTGATATTTATTAAATAATAACTCGGCCACAGAGTAGCCCAGCATGTGGCTAAATTTTTGGTTAATGCGCAATAATTGGCCATCTTGCGCCAAATGTACAATGCCAACTGCTGCGTTTTCAAAGGTGGCACTAAACTGCTCATTACTTCTGCGCATGGCTTCTTGCACAGATTCTTGCTGGGTAATATCACGAGAGATAATCACAGCGCCATCTATTTCATTTTTAGTATTAATAATGGGTGCGCAACTACCGCCCACTGCATATTCATTGCCATCGCGCGAAACTACTAAGCTGTGCTTAGGTAATTCCAGTGTTAGTCCTTGCGCTATAGTTTCTAATGCGGGCGAAATAACAGGTTGGCGGGTTTCTGCATTAATAATATAAAAAATTTCGTCAACTGGGCGTCCAATCGCTTCAGCCTGTGCCCAGCCAGTTAGGTTTTCGGCTGCAAAATTAAGCAGAGTAATGCGCCCATTGGTATCTGTGGCAATAACAGCATCACCAATAGAATTAAGAGTTGCTGAGAGTATTTTGCTGTCTACATCTGAATGCGCTAAACTTGCACTAGATTGCTTATTGACAACGCTGGGGCGTTTAAGAGTAGGAGTTTCAATAATGCTGTCATTATCGACATTTTCTAACATGCCATCTCCCTAACAAAACTGGTGTGTAAAAGTTATATAGGTTTTTTATACATAGGCATTGAGACCTTTGCATAACCCCTCCAAAAATAGTTGTCACACAAACAATGGTTTAAAAAGCGCTATGATTTCAAAATTGCGCGGCTATTTTTTATAGGGCAATTAGGCAAGTTAACCCATTCTATATTATTTCTTCCTATGTCGGCAAAGCTCTATGCGGTTATACTCCTTAAAAAATACTTAAGTGTAACGCAGTAAAAAAACGTAAGTGTTTTCATTTTTGTTACTTAAGTGAAACGGTTTTTGTTACTACTTTAAAATGTATCTAGCGGACATAAAAAAAGCCCAGCTATTAACTAGGCTTTATTTGTATGTTGATTTGCTGTTAAGTTAATCAACTACATATTGGGCAAGTGCAACCTAAACCATGAAACGGCCAGAAAGGTTGTATAGTTACTTGCCTATATTTCATTACTTGTTCATTACGTACATTGTTACTTCAAAGCCAAAACGCATTTCAGTAGCTGCTGGTGTTGTCCACATGATAATTTCCTTTTAGGTTTGGCGTCTCACAATGATTCGCTTCATGTATTGCAGTATGAAGGCTATTTTTATAACTAACCCTATGTGCTTCACTCAATAAATACTAGTGATATTACGTAATTATTGTATTAATAAACTGCTACTAGTAAATAACAGTAATGGTGACCATGCCCCTATTTAACGGAGTCCATAGTATGACTATTATGCTGACTTTTTACGTTGTTCAGCAAGCCAACGTTGTTCAAATTGCATAGGACTCATGTAATTCAAAGTAGCGTGAAGTCTACTATGATTATAGAGCGTGAGCCAGTCAATGACTTCGTCCATCGCTTCACGTCTTGTGGCAAAACGCCTACCGTGCAATCTGTCAACCTTTAGGCTACCCCACAAACTTTCGGTAGGTGCATTATCTCAACAATTCCCTTTGCTACTCATGGAAGACTGCATATTAAAATGTTTGAGTTCGACCTGATAAGTCTCACTACAGTACTGGCTACAACGGTCACTGTGGAAGATAAGGTTGTTGTGGTTAACAGGTTTACGCCTAAACCAAGCCATCCGTAGTGCATCAGTGACGAGGCTAGTACGCATATGTTGTTGCATACTAAAGCCAACCACCTGCTGATTAAATAAATCCAGCACAACTGCTAAATAGAGCCAACCTTCGTCTGTTTGGATATAAGTAATATCACCCGTCCATACTTAGTTAGGGGCAATAGTGGTGAAGTTGCATTGCAGTAAGTTAGGTGCAATAGGCAGATTGTGTTTACTATCTGTCGTCACGACAAACTTGCGCTTACCTCGTGCACAGAGGCCATATTACTTCTTCATTTTACGTACACGCTCTTTACTGGCTTTGATACCGCGAGCTTGCAATGCTCGCCACATGCGCGGCCAACCATATTCACCTTTGACCTCCTTATGGATAGCACGAATGTGCGTGAGCAATGCCACATCAGGGATGCGATGACGAGCAGTCCCGCGTGTCCAGTGATAATAATATCCGCTTTCACTGACTTCTAGCACATGACACATGGCGGAGATAGGCCAATAGGAACCGTTGTGTTGAATCCAAGCGTACTTCACAGATGATCTTTGGCGAAGTACGCTGCTTTTTTTAATATGTTACGCTCCATTTTGAGTCGTGTATTTTCAGCCCGTAAACGAGCAAGTTCCATTTGCTCAGGAGTTACAACTCGATCCCCAGCACCAGAAAGCTTGCCTAAATTATCTGCACGCATCCAATTATCGAGTGTTTGATGCGGAATGCCTAATGTGATTGATACTTGCTTGACAGGCTGGCCCGATTTAACCAGCCGAATAGCCTCTTGCTTAAATTCAATCGTGTAATGCGTTTTTTGATTGTTTCACCTTCATTTACTGCTCCCATAGCTAATTTTATCATTAGCTATGGACTCCAGTTCTAGAGGGCAAGGTCATAATCACTGATTCAAAAAAACCTAGCCCAGCTAGGTTTTTTTTCGTCACAATTTTATTGTGGGTGGGCTAGTGAGTTGTCTGAGGCTACAAAAAAATGTGAATATTATTCGTCATATACTTGGTGCAACATTCAATTTTAATGTTGTGTGATTAAGTTAAATATAATGATTGATAAATTAAAAGAGGATCGTCATGGCAATTGAACTCACTTGTTTGGCGTGGTCAGTTTTACTGGGTCAAGCACGCACCAATGAATTGGAGCTCTAAATGGAATGCGGGTGCGCGAGATGATGTGCAGCAATCTCTTAGCCTTATTACTAATCGATTACTAAGAGCACAAGCAAACTTCTTTGAAACATATCCTTTATTTGCAGCAGTTATTTTGATAACCACTGCGATCTAACTTTATTCTGCCTACAGCCATTGGGGAGCGATTCTTTATCTTGTTGCAAGAGTTGTTTATTTACCTTTATATGCCTTCGGAGTACCGTATATCCGTTCAATTGTCTGGATGATTTCGTTGACAGGCATATTACTTGTGCTATGCCCTCTCATTTTTTAATAATAGAACATAATACATAGTACAACCTTTGCTCAGGACATGTCGGCCGAGGTAGAGGACATGTCTCGCAATGCTTAGGGTGTTGGCTATGTGCTGTCACCGAAAGAAATGGCAGATGAACTTAGCAAACTTGGTGCGTGCTTTGGTTAAAGATTTGCGCCTAAGCGATACGGATTTGAATGTTTTTCTTTTAGACTAAATGCTGTGACGCGCCCTCGAAATTATGTGCTAGCCCATCCCGATCAAAAAACGGATTTGAGGATACACGCACACCTTTTGATTTAACCACAAGCTGCACCATAATAGAAATTTAGGCATTAACGTATCAGGCCACGGAGCATCTCCGGTATTACTGTTTCTCCCTTCTTGATCAGTGCGCGCGCCACTTCGATGTTATCCCATACATTGCACATCATCACGCCCCTAACCTTACCATCTCGCAGATAGTAGATAACACCGGTATCATTTTCCTTTTGCCAGTCAGCAAAAGTCTCCAGCCGCGAGTCAACCTCGCCGGTAGCCTCATAGCCAAACTCGAAAAGATCCGAGAAAAAATATGGTTGATAGGTAAATGGTTTATTGGCGCCGGCCATGTTGCGCCCTGCCAATTTTCCCTAGTTAAGTGAGTTATCCCAGTGCTCCAAACGCATCTGCTGTCCCAGTGCATGGTAGGGGAAGAAAGTATTATCTCCTGCAGCAAAAATAGCTGGGTTTGAACTTTCAAGAAACTCGTTCCCTACAATGCCATTACTCACT
>JBKJRF010000085.1:0-3957 GCA_046594825.1 Methylotenera sp. | reverse complement strand
AATTAATGAACGCCGATTCTAGTATGTCATCTATTTTTCTTGATTTGAATGAGAAGTCAATCTCAGCTTTGTTGCCATTATTTCAGATGCTATTCAACGAATCGCTAGATAATGTTGGTATTTACAGAGCTTCTGGCGAAACGGTTTACATAAACCCCACCTTATTTAAGACTTTAAATATCACAGACTCTACAGAGATTGCTGATGAGCAATCAGTTAAAGAATCTTTTACTCAATACAAAGCTGCATTGCAAACAGTACTTCAAACTGGTGAGGCTAAAGAGTTTCTTATAAAAGTCATACACCCGAAATTTAGTCGCGTTATTTATGACTTAATTTATATGTCTGCAATTAGAGATGATAAAAATAAAATCATCGGTGTGTTAGCTACGGGTCGTGATTTAAACTTCTATGAGCAAGAAAAAAAGCAAGAAATCATTAAGCAAGAACATTATTTAAGAGCATTGCTTGATACCTTTCCTTTTATTGTGTGGATGAAAGACAAAGAAAGTCGTTTTCTCATATGTAATAGCGCATTTGCCAAAGTTGCCGGCGTCGCATCGGCAGATGACTTAAGAGGAAAGTCGGACAATGATTATTTTCCTGAGCATGCTAGAGGCTATGTTGAAGACGATATTGATGTGCTAAATACAGGCCTTCCTAAAACAGTAGTTGAACGCATCAGGCACAGTAATGGTGAAATGCATTGGGCTGAAACATATAAATCACCAGTCACTGTTGATAGCGAAGTTATTGGGACAGTAGGATATGCCCGTGAGATCAGCGATCAGATTAGCCTACACAGAGAAGTTGTAAAAAAAGAGCTGGAATTTGTCGAGTTATTACAGAGCTTACCGCTCTCAGTCGTAAGATATAATCGACAGTGTGTAAGAACTTTTATTAATGCGCATCATGACAATCTCAACGAGAATTTGTCAGCCCCGGCATTAGGCAAAACACCTAGTCAGCGATGGTATGAAAGTTTAGTTGGTTTGTCAGGCTCGGAATTTGAAGAGATATTGCAAAGTGTGATGGATACTGGGCAAGTAAAAACGCTTGAAATGCGTATTGAGCGTAAAGAAATATCATCGATTTATTTCTTTAATATACTCCCAGAAAAAAATAGTCGCGGAGAGGTGGTTGGTGCAATTACTTTGGCGAGCGATATTACAGAAAATAGTCGTAATCGTCAGCGTATAGAGCATTTAGCTTATCACGATGCATTAACAAACTTGCCTAACAGAACTTTATTTAATGATCGAGTGGATCATGCTATCCGCCATGCTAAACGCAATGGTGAGGGGTTTGGCGTTTTATTTTTAGACTTAGATAACTTTAAGTCTATTAATGACACGCTAGGACATGCGGTGGGGGATCAATTATTAGTAGAGATTGGTCGTCGTTTGTTACTTTGTATGCGTGAGTACGACACAATTGCGCGCATGGGAGGAGATGAATTCTCGATACTGGTGACAGATATTAAAAAAACAGAAGACTTGGCAAATCTAGCAATGCATATCATTAAAAAATTTGAGTTGCCATTTAAGGTAAATAATACAGACTTTTTTGGTGCAGTAAGTATAGGGATTGCTAGTTATCCACAAGATGGTGACAACGTGGCAGATTTGCTTAAATATGCTGATTCTGCGATGTATGTCGCTAAAAAAGGTGGTGGTAATACCTATCAATTTTATGCCAATGAACTTACTGTAATCGCATCTAGGCGCTTGAAAATAGAAACTTTGCTTAGATATGCACTCAGCAAAAACGAGTTTGAGCTTTATTATCAGCCGGTTATTTCATTAACAGATAATACTTTAATTGGCGCTGAAGCTCTGATTCGCTGGAACAGCCCAGAGTTAGGCTTTGTTGTCCCAGACCAGTTCATTCCAATAGCTGAAGAACGAGGGCTGGTTATTGAAATTGGGCGATGGGTCATGGAAACGGCATTTAAGGCCGCCGTAAAGTGGAATAAACTGTTAAATCAGACTGTTGTAATCGCCGTTAACATTTCTTCAAAACAGCTTATGCAATATGACTTTACGACTATAGTGCGTAATTCATTGCTTGCTAATGGCTGTGATGCTAGCTGGATTAAGTTCGAGATTACAGAAAGTTTATTGTTACAAGAAAGTACAACAGTCAAAGATACACTTTACTTCTTAAATGCGTTAGGTATCAAGATTTCAATTGATGATTTTGGAACGGGTTACTCTGCTTTGGCCTATCTTAATAAATTCTCAGTCAGTGAAATAAAAATTGACTGCTCTTTCATCAAAAATATCACAACCGATGAAAACAGTGCATTACTGGTCAAATCCATTATCGCTATGGCAACTAGTTTAAATAAGACTTTAGTTGCAGAAGGTATCGAAACAGAGGCGCAAGCCAAACTTATTAGTGACTTGGGATGTACTGTTGTGCAAGGTTTTTTATTCAGCAAACCTATTTCAGCGACCGATTTTGAAAAGTTAATTTACCAAGAGTCAATTCACTGATTCGTACAGATAGTAATTGTAAGTAACTTACAAGCTTTCCTAACCTAGTTGTGATAGCAGGTCTAAAATTACGCCTTACATCGCACTTAACATTTTTGATGAATTTGTGTTATGTAAGATCGATCACGAACTAGCATCCGCGGTTGTAACATTGCAACTGCAGGTGTTGCTGGACATCCCGCTTGAACGTTGATTAGTGATGAGAGCGAGTGGAGACGCTAAAACTAAGACAGCTAAAATAGAGCTTAGAACACTAATGAAAAAAGTGTTGAGCGGCTAGTTGGAAAATAAAACAGTGACTACCAATGATATTGACATATATGGGTACATCCTTAAGTTGGTTAATCATTTGTTTTCTTAACTTATTAATTAATTTTGCTTCTTCACTTCATTAAAGTCTAAAACCTACTTTTTTACAAGCAATCCGCTAGCTAAACACTGGCTTGAGCGTTTAAAAATCATTGATATTATTGAATAACATCATTTTTCTTTAGCTACTTGTGGCTAGCTGGTCTAAAATTACACTTTAATATGCATTACTATTTAGATTACGGAATTTAACCATGCCAGTTTATCGTTCACGAACTACCACTCACGGTCGCAATATGGCTGGCGCGCGCGCATTGTGGCGCGCTACAGGCATGAAAGATGGCGATTTTGATAAGCCTATCATTGCTATTTCTAACTCTTTTACCCAGTTTGTGCCAGGTCATGTGCATTTAAAAGACCTCGGTCAATTAGTTGCACGTGAGATTGAGCGTGCAGGTGGTGTAGCTAAAGAATTTAATACTATTGCCGTAGATGACGGTATTGCCATGGGTCATGGCGGTATGTTGTATAGCTTGCCTTCGCGCGATTTAATTGCGGATAGCGTTGAATACATGGTCAATGCACATTGTGCTGATGCCTTGGTCTGCATCTCCAATTGCGACAAAATCACACCTGGTATGTTGATGGCGGCATTACGCTTGAATATTCCTGTTGTGTTTGTCTCTGGCGGTCCGATGGAGGCTGGTAAAGTGAATTGGGGCGGTATTACACATAAGCTAGATTTGGTCGATGCGATGGTGGCTGCGGCAGATAGTAAAGTTTCCGATGCTGAGTCTGATGCGATTGAACGTTCTGCTTGTCCAACTTGTGGTTCTTGCTCAGGCATGTTTACTGCAAACTCAATGAACTGTTTAACCGAGGCACTTGGTTTAAGTTTGCCGGGTAATGGCTCTACGCTTGCTACACATGGTGCGCGTAAAGAATTATTTTTAAAAGCAGGTCGCTTGATTGTAGAGTTGGCTAAACGTCATTATGAGCAAGATGATTACAGCGTGTTGCCACGTAGCATTGCTAACATGAAAGCTTTTGAAAATGCGATGAGCTTAGATGTCTCTATGGGTGGCTCAACCAATACAGTATTGCATTTTCAAAAGCTTTCATGTTAGCAATGCTACGTGGCAACACGCTG
>JBKJRF010000108.1:0-2763 GCA_046594825.1 Methylotenera sp. | reverse complement strand
GGTTTTGTGCATGCTTGGCCAATTGCGTTTTCATCTATTTTAGTGATCGCACCTTTAGTCAGAAAAATTGTAACCGCATTGACCGAGTAAATGAATAGATGAGTTACCTAGGCACTTCTGCCATACTCATACGTGCTTGAATCGTCGCAATCCGTCGATTTAAATATCGAGTAGAAGAATGCTGATCATAAAAACGTGGATTAGGAATCATGGCGGCTAGCTTGGCGGCTTGCCCACTGCTTAAATTTGCAGCGCTGGTTTTATAATAATGTCTTGCCGCGGCCTCAGCACCAAACACTCCATTGCCCCATTCAATAATGTTGAGATAAATCTCTAGAATACGTCGCTTGGTTAACATGTTTTCTAACATCACCGTAATGACCGCCTCTTCACCTTTGCGCCATGGTGTGCGTTGAGTGGACAAAAATAGATTTTTGGCTAACTGTTGGCTAATGGTAGAACCACCAGCAACAATCTTGCCTTTTTTGAGGTTCTTTTCGTAAGCTTTTTGGATACCTTCCCAATCAAAACCTTCGTGGTCTAGAAACTTAGCATCTTCAGAAGCAATAACAGCACGCTTCAAGTTATTAGATATTTTTGTGTAATCTACCCATTGATGCTTTAGTTCTGCATCTGGTTTTTTCTCATGGATAATATCTAAACGATCTTCCATAAAAGCACTTGAAGACGGATTAAATTTAATCCACCAACAAATATGCAAAAAAATCCAAAGCTGGTAGATGAAGACTAGTGCAAAAAATAAAATCAATCCGCGTGTAATATAGCCACCTAAACCCAACGGTGCTGATTTTTTATTATTAAATAGCCAATTAATCATTATTTCTACTTGTGTAATCTTATGGTTATCTAATCTTATAAATTTCTAATGTACTGCATCACACTTTGCGTTTCAGGTCTTATCCCACGCCAAACGTAAAATGCTTCTGCTGCCTGCTCAACCAGCATACCAAGACCATCAGCAACTTTTGCACCTGGGTTTTCTAAAAATGAGTTTCGTGCAAATGTCATAAAAGGTGTTTCTCGACCGTACATCATGTCATAAGCCAACGCTTGCGGTGCAAAAATACTTGCTGGCAATGGTAACGTAGTGTCTGTCAAGCCTGTTGAAGTCGCATTAATGACAATATCAAACGCTTGGCCCTGCAAGTCAGCAAATGCATAAGCATTCACTGAAACAAAGCGATATTCTCCTTGCTCCTCAACCTTCTTTACCATGCTAATCGCTTTATTCAATGTACGGTTGGTAATCACCAATAATGATGGTGAGCATGCCAAGATTGGGTGCAGTACACCCTCTGCCGCGCCGCCAGCACCTATGAGTAAAATACGTTTACCCGAAATAGATAATCCGAGATTTTGTTGAATATCACGTACGATTCCAGCGCCATCGGTGTTATCACCCGTGATGCTGGTCTCATTAAAAATCAATATGTTAACCGCACCCGCATCCTGCGCACGCTCTGTAAGCAGATTAGCTAATTCAAATGCCTTCAACTTAAACGGTACTGTTACATTTGCACCCTTAAAGCCACTCAAACGCATGGCTTGCACGGTCTCGATAAAACCATCTAAAGGTGACAGTACACGTTCATACTCCAGCACTTGTGAAGTTTGTCTGGCAAATGCAGCATGTATCAGGGGGGATTTACTATGCGCGATAGGATTACCAATAACCGCATAACGATCAATTTGTTGCAAAGTATTGTTGTGCTTATCCGCCATGCTTGCGCTTATATCTAAAAATGCTTAATTTGTCCAAGGTAGTCCAGCATGCTTCCAGCCATTGATTAAAGTATGTTGCTTTAAACTATTAGCCTCACCTTCAAAGCCTTCTAGCATGTTGTAGGCATTGGCATAACCCAGCTGCTGTGCCACTACGGCGGCATTATGGGAGCGGCCACCTGTGCGACACATAAAGATGACAGTAAAACTTTTATCTACATTTTCAGCTAATTGCTGAGCAAACTCAGCATTTGGCACCATGCCTGGATAAAACGCCCATTCTATATGCATACTTTGCGGCACTCTGCCGACGAGCTCAAGCTCAGCGCTGCTCCGCACATCAACCAAAACTACAGCTGGGTCTTCTTGCAGTAGAACAAATGCCTCTTGCGGCGTCAATGCGCCAGAATAGGGCAAACCTTTTTGTACCGCGCGTTGTTGCGCTAATTGCAAAATTTCATCTGGATTAGTCATACATTCACCTATATTCGCACTTAAATCTGACGCAAAATATAATTTTCAGCGCTTTTTAACAAACTTTTAAAAGTATAGCCTTAAAATTAATAAATAATTCATGCATATCATTTTGTATCAATTAAGTATAAAACATAGTAAATATCAACCGCACTAAATAAGTGCGTTAAATAAGTTGAATGCTTCATTTTGGTGCTTAATATTAACGGTGAATTTTACACTTGTTTAAAAAAGCGGTGTTTTGGTCTTTTCAGGATGGCACATTTCCTGCTAATCTACTGTGTTGAATTATTTAGTATTATCTTAAAGTTTTATCCTACAACCACACCATAATGGGAGATTCAGATGTCAGTGGCTAATGTAATGAAAATGGTAAAAGAAAACGACATTAAATTTGTTGATTTTCGTTTTACTGATACGCGCGGTAAAGAACAACACGTAACAGTGCCTGTTTCAGCATTCAATGAAGATAAATTTACAGAAGGCCATGCATTTGATGGCTCTTCAATCGCTGGCTGGAAAGGCATTCAAGCTTCTGATATGCAA
>JBKJRF010000080.1:0-4512 GCA_046594825.1 Methylotenera sp. | reverse complement strand
TACTCCTATGGCAATGATGTCTATAGGTTATGCGGCTGATATTTCTACACTAGAAGGAGAAATCTTAACGCGTGAAACAGCAGCGCGTAAACGCCGTCCGTTGAATGAGTTGTTTTTTGCCGATAGTTGGGGTAAAGCAATAGGCTAATCTTAAGTCATTGATTGTGTTTAATTGTGATGTCGAACTTAACTTAAATGACGCCGTCTGATAAACTGGCATTAGTTTTGAAACTAATCAATTAAATTTAGGATTTAGCTATGGCAGTTGTTGCATTAAACAAAGAGAATTTTAAAGACACAATCGAAAAAAATGATTTTGTAATTGTTGATTTCTGGGCACCTTGGTGCGATCCATGTATTGCGTTCACGCCGACTTTTGAAGCTGCAGCTGCCGCAAATCCAGATATTGTTTTTGGTATGGTGAACACAGAAACGGATCCAGGTATTGGTGAGTATTTTGAAGTGAACCAGATTCCAGGGATTTTGGTAATTCGTGAACAAGCAGGTATTCACGCGCAAGTGGGTGAGATCGGTGCTCCTGCGTTTGATGAAATCATTAAATGGGCACGTGAATTTGATATGACTGAAGTACGTGAGTATTATCAGCAAGAAGCCAAAAAAGCGAACTAAAAATAAAGAGCTAACTAAAAATTAAGTTAGCTAACAAAACCCCATAAAAAAGCGGCTATACGCCGCTTTTTTATGGGGTTTAAGTTTTAAGCGATTCTTTTAGAAATCGACTATAAAGAGCCTGTAGTAATCAATCTAAATAAATAATACGCGCCAAATCCCATCATCACATACATGGGAAAATCACCACTGCTTTTAGTTTCTGATTTGTTTGAAGAACTCATCCAGCGATTAAGTAACCACAATACGAGAATAATTACGGGAATAGACAACATGCTGGTAGTTGATTGAAAAATTTTACCTAATAAAGTCTTAAGCCAGCCATCTTCACGAAACAATTCCAAGGCAATACCCACTATTCCTACCAACATCAAACCTATGCGGCCAACAGCTACAACATTGCTGAGCATGGTGTCAGGTTTGATATCTTTGTTTTTACTGTATTTATTAGGGTCGGACTTATTCACCATAGTGCGTTCCTTAATTATTAAATGGATTTAATTGGCAGTTAAATATTTGCTAGGATCCACAGATTTTCCTTGCCGACGAATCTCAAAATGTAGATTGACAGAATTACTGTCTGTATTTCCCATTTCTGCAATCTTTTGACCACGGCCTACTTGTTGGCCTTCTTTAACCACAATCAGGCTATTGTGCGCGTAGACAGACAAGTAACTAGAATTATGTTTAATAATCACTAATTTACCATAGCCACGTAAGTCTGAACCACTATAAATGACCTTGCCAGCCGCAGCTGCATTAATTGCTTGGCCTGTAGTGCCAGCTATATCAATCCCTTTGTTGCTGGCCTCATTAAAGCTGGCTGTCACCTTGCCTTTTGTAGGCCATGCCCAATCCATATCATCTGGTGCTTCAGTGTTTGGTTTAATATCAGCCGTTGGTTTTGTCGTACTAGGCGTAGCGACTACCGCTGGTTTGGTTGCGGCTGAATCAGCAGGTGTTTGATCCGTAGTAGTTTTATCAACAGCAGGTTTAATAATATTGGGTTTAGCGACTGGTAATGGTTTTTTTAGCGCATCTTCACTATATGGTTCGCGTATAGCTTTAGGCTCATTAATAGCTATAACCTTGGGTGCTACAGGTGTTGTGTTACTTGTAGCGGTAGTGGTGGAACTTGAGGTGCTCGGCTCACTAACAATAGGCGTAATTTCTACTCCATCTTTATTGGCCTGACTGATACTGGTCGTTGTAGTTGGCTTGTCATTTAATGCGCTAAATTTAAGGAGTTGACCAACCTTAATGCTATAAGGGGCAGCGATATTATTCGCCTGCGCAATTTCTTTGTAATCGTAACCATGCTCAAGGCCAATACTAAATAAAGTATCACCTTTTTTTACTATATAAGTATCCGGACGCCAATCACCAGCTTTATAAGTAGGCTTATTAGCATTTGTTTTGCTGACTTCATTTGGCTTATTTACTGTGCTAGATTTTTTTGTCGGTAAGCGATCAATCACTGGCGCAGGTGGGCTGCTGCTACAAGCCACAACGCACAATAGCAATCCTAGTACGATTAAATTACGACGGTTTTTTATCATTAACTAGTACTTACTAAAACGTTTTGCATGCAGATTTTAAGCATCAGATTTTTGTGAATCAAGACGTTCCACCTAATAATGGCACAAACTTCACTGCCTCAAGTTTGGTATGACGATACTCTGATTGGGAGATGCGTTCTACTAAATACAAAGTTTGCTCATCTGTACCCACGGGAATCACCAAGCGTCCATTGATGGTGAGTTGATCCAACAAGTCTTGCGGAATATGGCTGGCAGCAGCTGTGACAATAATGCAATCAAAAGGCGCTACTTGCGGCAAGCCCATATTACCATCGGCGTGGTCTAGTTTAACATTCACACATTTGAGCTCGCGCAGATGTCCGCGTGCTTTCATGACTAATGGGCGAATACGCTCAACAGAATAGACTTCTTTCGCTAGTTTGGACAGCACAGCTGTTTGATAACCGCAACCTGTGCCAATTTCCAACACTTTGTTTATCGCCTTGCCGTTACGTAAGACTTCTGTCATGCGCGCCACAATATAAGGTTGTGAAATGGTTTGGCCAAATCCAATCGGCAACGCTACGTCTTCATATGCACGAATTGACAGCGCTTCATCAACAAATATATGGCGTGGAATCGCTGAAATCGCAGAAAGTACTACTTCATCTTTAATACCTTGCTCACGCATACGTACTAACATGCGCTCACGCGTACGAAGCGATGTCATGCCTATACCAGCTTGTGTCGGTCTCGCTAGTGCCAATTTAGTAACCTAGCCAATCTGAAATTTCTGTAAGTTGTGTATGTTTAGTTAAGTCCACTTGAATTGGCGAAATGGAAACTTGATTATTAGTCACAGCGTAAAAGTCAGTTCCTTCACCACCGTCATTCGGCTGCCCAGCAGGACCCACCCAATACATGGTTTCTCCGCGTGGTGTTTTCAATTGAATCACAGGCTCAGCTTTATGACGTTTACCTAAGCGTGTGACTACACGGCCTTTCAACTCATCATATGGAATATCTGGCACATTCACGTTGAGCAAAGTAGATGATTTGAAGCCATTTTTAATATAATGCTCTACCAATTCAACTGCTACTCTTGCAGCGGTCTCAAAATGCGTTGAATTATGTTGTGACATTGAGATAGCAATCGAGGGAATGCCGAGCAAATGACCCTCCATTGCAGCAGCCACGGTACCAGAATAAATAGTGTCATCACCCATGTTAGCGCCATCGTTAATGCCGCTGATGACCATGTCCGGCATCGTATCCATCAACCCAGTAAGGGCAATATGTACGCAGTCTGTGGGGGTGCCATTGATGTAAAAAAACCCATTACTGGCTGTACGTACGCTTAGTGGACGGTCTAGTGTGAGTGAGTTGCTAGCGCCGCTTCTATTTCTTTCTGGCGCTACTACAGTAATATCTGCTAATTTAGCAATATGTTCTGCAAGTATGTTGAGACCGGGTGCAAAATAACCGTCGTCATTGGAGAGTAAAATTTTCATGCTTAAATTATAGTAGAAGACAGGGGATTTAGTACGTGGCTAATATAAATACTTATTGATGAAGGTCTAATTATTTACACGCGTTAGTCGTGCATAAAAAATCGTACACACAAAAAACACTACAGTCAGCACAATTTCAATACATGCTAGCTTTGCTGAAAGCCCAACATCAGACCAACTGCGCACGACACCTTCAGTAAAGTACAGCAAGATAAACATGCTCGCCCATTGGTAGGTATAGCGTTTTCCGCGCAGTATGCCAAACAAAGGCACTAACAAGATTGCAGATTTTAACATCAGCATACTGCCATTAGGTTTTAGTGGGGCAAGTACGCTCTCCCACGCTAAGCAAAGAAATATCAAGGCAATTAGGCTGATAATAGCACCTAGCCGTAATGTTTTAATCATAGGTTGCTTATCATTGACTTGATTTTGATTGGTATGCTCAATCATACTTTTGCTGCCTTTGACATTGCTACGAGCGCGGCTCTGGCAGATTGTGCGTCATGAATGGGTTCTTCAAAATTAAAGCGTAAATTTTTTGTTAGATTAGTCGTCAAAAGATTTACGCTAACATCAAATCCATCGCTATCAATACCTAACATTTGTGGGTTAACCACATCAATATCATAAAAGTGTTTACAGTAAGCAATCAAGCTGTGCTGATGGTCCGCATTCATGTGCTCAATAATTGAAGTTTCTTGGGCTGCAAGGGGTAGAGGATAATTTAGAAACTGCTCACCTGAAAGTTCATTCCCCGAAACCCAGCCCATCTTACCAAACCCAGCAATATAGCGTGCTTGTACGATTTCAATCCGATAAAAGTTAAAGTCATGCATTCCAAAATAACC
>JBKJRF010000220.1:0-18273 GCA_046594825.1 Methylotenera sp. | reverse complement strand
TAAAAGTACTGGTAGGCAGTAGCAGACTCGAACTGCTGACCTCTTGGATGTCGACCAAGCGCTCTAACCAACTGAGCTAACCGCCTATATTTACTTTAAATACCGTTTGAATGTAGTGCTAATTTCAAACAAGGCGTGATTTTAGCTGATTGCAGCCTTAGGCGCAAACTTCAAACGCTATAATAGTGGCATGTTAACAAATTATCTCGCACAAAATATTGAACAACTCGCCAATAAAGTCTCCGAAGATGGTTTTGGTGTCATGGATAATTTTGTGAGTCGAGCCAATATTTCCGCTTTAGCTAATGAAGTGAATAAACTTAAAGATACTGGTCGAATGCAGGAGTCCGGAACTGGAAGAGTACATAACATCATTAATAATCAGTTCCGTGGCGACATTATTTATTGGCTAGATGAACTTGATGCAAGTATCCCGCAACAGGCTTACTTTAAAGAAATGGAAATATTACGATCAAGCCTAAATCAACATTTATATTTGGGATTATTTGCACTAGAAAGCCATTTGGCACTGTATGCGAAAGGAACTGGCTATAAAAAACATATAGATAGATTTAAGGTCAACAGTAAAAGCCATGCTATCAATCAACCATTACGCCAAATCAGCTGTATCTTGTACTTAAATCAAGATTGGTTAGTTGAAAGTGGTGGGCAATTACGGCTCTATCTCAATAAAGCTAATGGAACACAATTGACTTCATCTATTGATGTGCAGTCACTTGATATATCCCCGCTTGGCGGTAGATTGGTAGTATTTTTATCAGATACTTTTTATCACGAGGTACTACCCGCCACTCAGGATAGAATGAGTCTTACAGGCTGGTTTTTAACGCGTTAACTTAACGATCAAATCGAACAAAAATCATTTCGTTTCATGCAAGCGAGTGGACAAACTTGGACTGGCATAGCCATCTGCAGGTAGACCTTGTGATAGTTGATAAGCACGAATAGCTGCTTGTGTTTGCAAGCCTGGGAAACCATCTGGCTCACCTGTGTCAAAACCACGATTATTTAACTCTGCTTGCAAAGCAAACATCTCATGAAAGGTCAGTGCGCCAGACTCTGCAAACTGCCCACCAATTACCCTTGGACCACCTTCAATGCGGTTGGCTAGCTGCGCTACTGACAGCGCATAATTCACCGAGCGGTTCCAATCCATAATGGCATCAAAATTATCAAACACCATAAAAGCTGGGCCACGCCAACCCTGTGGCAGTAAAATAGCAGCTTGACTAGTTGTATTTGGCAACGCAGTGGTCACTGTTAAGTCAACGTAAGTTAAAGGGTTGTGAATTAAATCATTTGAAGTTGAGTTTTGATAATGGTGATGACCAATTGTTTTTTTAGTAGTAGCTTTCTTAGTGTTAGTTTTCTTATCCGCAGCCTTAGTTTTATGAATTGCTTTCTTTTTATTCAATTTTGTTGGATTCAATTTGCTTTTACCAGGCTTCAAGCTTGTAGAAGCCTGAACAAGTTTAGCTTCATCCTCATTATTCTTAAAAGACAGCGCAGTGACCCCCAGCCCGGCCCATTCTTCTGTCGACTTTCTTAAATTCAATTGTGCATTTTGCCATTGAAAATTCTCTGGCAATTGGACTTCTATCATTGCGGGCTCGGCTTTACGCCAACCGACCTGAGCTAAATAATTAGCAGCAGAAGCAAACGCATCTGCTGCAGAATTGACAATATCAATCTGCTTATCGCCATCGCCATCCACCGCATAAGTTACAAAAGTCGTTGGCATAAACTGCATATTACCGAATGCGCCCGCCCAAGAACCATGGAATTGTTCAACAGATGCATTGCCCGCATCAATCATACGCATGGCATCAAATAATTGACTGCGAAAAAACTCAGCACGCCGACCGTCATAGGCCAGCGTAGCCAAGGTAGAAAGCGTATCAATATTGCCTTGTTGATTACCGTAATTAGTTTCCATGCCCCAAAATGCCACAAGTAAGGCTTTAGGCACGCCATATTGTGCCTCAATCTGATTGAGCAGTGCTGCATGCTGCACAAGTAAAGTACGACCACGCGCTATTTTTCCTGCATCAACACGCTGATAATAATAATCTAGAAATGGGCTGACGAATTCAGGCTGGGCAAGATCCAACTTAATAATATTGGGCAGCAATTCAACATGATTAATAGTCTCTGTCACAGTTTTATCACTGATGCCAGCGACCAGTGCTTCTTGCTTGAGTTCGCTCAGCCATGTATTAAAATCATCATGTGCGAATGCTAAATTAAATGAGAAAACATAAACTAGCGCTAGAACAAGCTTAGATAACCACAGCCTACTAACCATGGGTTGATATCGATTCTTGCATGAAAGCTTGATTTAGTAACGCTTGATAACCTACTTGGAAATCTAAATATTGCAATTTATAGCCCGTAGCCAGCATTGCATTATTACTTAAGCGCTTTCCACCATCAATAGCCGGCACACTAACTGAAACCTCAACTTTTAACTTACTCGCAATCCACTGTAACACTTCATATTGGGTAGTCGGTCTTGAGTCAGTCACAATATAACAAGAAGCTACCGAATTATTTGTTAGCACTTTCTGTACTAAAAATACCATAAATGCTGCGGCATCATCTCGATGGATTCTATTGCTCCAGCTGTTTTGCGCGGGCCAGTTTGCAGGAGTTCTTGCCAAGTTAATCATGCGTAATCTGCCTACGCCATAGATACCAGATAACCTCAACACCGTTGTGTTACATGATAGTGACTTAAGTAAATTTTCTGCCTCAAGCAAACGCTCACCACCAAAATCCGTAGCAATTGCCTTAACTGTTTCATCTAACAGCGCTTCAGTTTTTTGCCCATATACGCGCGTGCTTGATACAAAAAACACATGCTTTAATTTGGAGTTTTCAGCTTGGGTAGCAAGTACGTGACGTAAACCATCGACATAATGGCTTTGATATTGCGCATCTGTTTGGCCATTGGCAGCCACGCAATATATGAGGATTTCAGGCTTAATCTCGTTAAGTGCATCTAAAGTTGCTGGTTGTGTTACATCTGCCTGAATAATAGTAATGCCATCTATCGCAATGGCAGTATGCCTTACTCCTATCACTTCTAAACCTAACTGCGCTAACTGGCTAGCTACTGCACCACCTAAATCACCACAACCTACAATCAAAACTTTAGACATGGATTCATTCAAATAAGACTATGTAAGTATTTTTCTGCAAGCAACAAGGCGATGATAGATTTACCATCTGTAATCTGACCATTTTGAATCATCGTTAAGCAATGTTCAAAGCTTGCTTCAAAGACTTCTAGTGTTTCATCTTCATCACGCTGATGACTGCCTGCCGTCAAACCGCAGGCGAGATACATATGAATCACCTCGTCAGAGTAACCGATACATGGATGCTGATGGCCCAGTTTTACCCACTCACTTGCACTGTAGCCAGTTTCTTCTAACAATTCGCGCTGACCTGTTATAAGGATATCCTCGCCCATGTCTATCTTACCTGCTGGCAGTTCGATAAAAACTTGATGCAAAGGGTAACGAAACTGTTTCTCAAGCACTACATTACCATTAGGCAACAAAGGCACAATTACCACCGCACCCGGATGCATCACATACTCACGATAACTCGCATGACCATTAGGTAAACGCACTTGGTCGCGCTTAACTGTGAGCATGCCACCATCGGCAATAACTTCTGAGCTAATGCAATGTTCTGTTAAATCCATAGATGACTAAAGTTTAAGATTAGTGGACATTTAAATACTAAAGAGATTTACTACCAAACGTATCACACTGCTTAATATCGCCCGTACTCAAGCCCTGATTAAACCAATGCATACGTTGCGCAGAGGTGCCATGTGTAAAACTATCTGGTACGGCATAGCCTTGTGCTTGTTTTTGTAAGGCGTCGTCGCCAATAGCGGCAGCGGCAGTCATAGCTTCCTCAACATCACCTGCCTCTAAAATACGGTCGGCACCGTCGGCATGCATCGCCCAAACACCTGCATAGCAATCTGCCTGCAATTCCAAACGCACTGATAATTGATTAGATTGTGCCTCATTACGCGCGTTTTGACGTGCCTGTTGCACCTTATCTGACGTTCCCAATAAGTTCTGAATATGATGACCAACCTCGTGTGCAATGACATAAGCTTGCGCAAAGTCACCAGGTGCATGAAAACGTGTTTTCATCTCTTGGTAAAAACTCAGGTCAATATAGACTTTTTGATCACTAGGGCAATAGAATGGACCCATTGCCGCCTGCCCAGAACCACACGAAGTAGGCGTTTGCCCACTAAATAATACTAATTTTGGTGGTGGATATTTTTGGCCTAAAGCTTCAAATAGCTTACCCCACGTATCTTCGGTACTCGCCAGCACTTTTGCGACAAACTTTGCCATCGGGTCGTCCGCTGGAATCGGCTGCGCTTCTACAGGAGCATTTTGCTGTAATCCTTGACCGATATTCAGTATCACTGAAGAATCTACACCAAAATACATAGCAATCAGTGCAATCGCGATGGTACCAATACCGATACTTTTACCACCAATCGGCAAGCCGCCGCCACTACCGCGCCTATCTTCTACGTTACTACTTTCACGTTCGTCATCTAAGCGCATGATTGGCCTCGCAAGCATATGGAATGATATTAGTTGAAGTTAAAAGCTATGAGTAACTATTTTTGAATGATACGTAAAAATATACAAGTACTTATTATAAAAAACCAATTCTAAAAACACTTCTTAAGAAAAGCACTTGATTAAAAAAATGATTATTTGTAAAGCACCTTATACACAAAGCCGGGAAATGCAAACACTAGGAATAGACATCCAGTAACAGCATAAAACTCCCAACCTTGCGGGGCAATTTGCCCGAAAGTAGCATTCTCTGTATAAAACGCAATTGCACCCACTAGAAAATAAAGCACAATAAGCTCCAGTAAACACCATGCTAAGTTTTTAGGCGTTTGTTTTACCGGAATCACATAAAACAGCTTATTTGAAAACCAAGGTAAGTTAGCTGCGAAAAAAATCAGCCCTAGTAATATCCAAGTTGGATTTAAGCTTGCTGTATTGAAGAATGTCGACATTAGCTTAGGCTTCTCGTAATTGCATAAGCACATAATTCCATCAGGCCTTGCGGCATGATACCTATCACTAACAAGGCTAATGCATTGATTCCTAACATAACACGCATGTCCATTGGAGCTTCAATGGGATGATGATCTAAGGGGTCATCAAAATACATCAGTTTAATGACACGTAGGTAATAAAATGCACCTATAACCGCCATCATTACCGCAAACACAACCAACCATAAATAACCAGCTTGTAATGCGGCTTGTAGTACGCTGAATTTTGCATAAAAACCTAAGGTCGGTGGCACGCCCGCCATGCTGAACATCACGATAAGCATCAGGAAAGCATGCCATGGGCTACGCTGGTTTAGACCTTTTAAATCATCTAGTTTGTCGGCCTCAAAGCCTTTGCGCGATAATAGCAAAATGATACCAAACCCTGCTAGGGTCATTAATACATAGCTCACCACGTAAAATAACGAGTAAACAAAACCATTCATACTTGCACTCATCAAGCCATACAACACAAAGCCTATATGAGAGATTGTGGAATAAGCCAACATACGTTTTAAATTGGTTTGTGCGATGGCGGTAATATTACCAATGACAATAGACATCACTGCCATAATCATCAGCATTTGCTGCCAATCTACCACAAGTGTTTGCAAGCCCTGCACTAGCATGCGAATGACGAAGGCAAATGCAGCTAGTTTAGGCACTGAGCTAATCAGCATCGTGACTGCAGTCGGCGAGCCCTCATAAACATCAGGCACCCACATTTGGAAAGGCACTGCGCCTAATTTAAATGCCAAACCGGCAACGATGAACACCAAGCCTAATATCAACACTGCATGTATATTGTGACCGCTCATCAAAGCCTCATTGATTTGTGCAATATTGAGGCTGCCTGTCATGCCATAAATCATACTCATACCATATAGCAACATGCCAGAGGCTAACGCACCCAACACAAAGTACTTCATAGCAGCTTCAGTGGCACGGGCATTATCGCGGTCTAGTGCTACCAAGGCATATAAGCTCAATGACAGCAGTTCTAAACCCACATAAAGAGTCAGCATATTTTGGCCTGACACCATAATCATCATGCCGACAACAGAAAACAACACTAAAGCATAAAATTCACCCCTGAACATATCACGCTGCTGGATATATTGGCGGCTATAGACAAAAATTAGCGATGTGCCTAAGTAGATCATCAGTTTCAATACATCAGCCATAGCGTCATCAACAAACGTGCCAGTAAAGGCATAAGTCACACTCGGTGAGTGAGTGCTGAATGTTAGATAAGCTGCAACCAACAAAGTAAGTTGGGAGATGCCATAAATTGCAATGCGATTATTCTTTTTCAAAAATAAATCAGCCAATAAAACAAACATGGCCATACAAGCGATGACAATTTCAGGCAGTGCTGTTGCAAGGTCGTAACGTATATTTTCCATAACTTATAAACCCGCTGGTATAACTGTAGACAAAGCTTCTGGTAACTTGCTTTGTGCCAAATGAGAAAGTAGTTGGGTCGCAGTGGCATTGGTCATGTCTGTAAGCGGCTGTGGATAGATACCTAAAGCTAATACCAATATTGCTAATAATGCCAATATTAAAAACTCGCGCTTACTCAGGTCTTTTAAGGCTGCAACTTTCGCATTTGCTACTTCGCCGTAAAAAACACGCTTCACCATCCATAGCGTATATGCCGCACCAAAAATCAGTGTTAATGAAGCAAGGAACGCATACCAAAAATTCGTTTCAATAGCACCTAGTATGACCATAAATTCGCCGACAAAACCTGATGTACCAGGCAAGCCGCTATTGGCCATAGCGAACAATACGGCAAATGCTGCAAAGGTTGGCATGGTGTTAGCCACACCGCCATAAGATTCAATTTGGCGGCTGTGTACTCGGTCGTATAACACCCCAACACACAAGAACATGGCAGAAGAAATAAAGCCGTGTGACACCATTTGTACGATAGCGCCCTCTAAACCAAGATTATTGAAGATGAAGAAACCTAAAGTTACAAAGCCCATATGCGATATTGAAGAATAGGCAATTAGCTTTTTCATGTCTTTTTGTACCAACGCCACCAATGCGATATATACGATAGCAATAAGTGATAACGCAATCATATAGCCTGATAAGTAATGAGCCGCATCTGGCGCGATTGGCATGGCGAAGCGTAAAAAGCTGTAACCCCCTAGTTTTAGGGCAATGGCGGCCAATACGACTGAACCACCTGTTGGTGCTTCTACGTGAGCATCTGGCAACCAAGTATGTATAGGCCACATAGGAATTTTGACTGCAAAAGCTGCAAAAAACGCCAGGAAAATCAATACTTGTACATTAAGCGGCATTTGAATTCGATAATAATCAACAAGCTCAAAACTGCCAGTGTGCAGATACAAGTAAATAAAGGCCACCAACATGAGTAGCGAACCAATTAAGGTGTATAGAAAAAACTTAATGGTGGCATACACGCGATTAGGGCCACCCCAGATTCCAATAATCAAGAACATTGGAATCAGCATCGCTTCCCAAAATACATAATACAAAATAGCATCTAAGGCACTAAACACACCTATCATCAAGCCACTCATAATGAGGAAGCATGCCATATATTGCGCAACACGTTTTTCAATCACTTCCCACGCTGCAATCACTACAATCACTGTAGTAAAACTGGTAAGCAATATCAGCGGTATCGCAATACCATCCACACCTAAGTGATAGTTAATATTAAACGATGGAATCCAACTAAAGCCTTCTTGAAACTGAAAGCCACCATCCATGAAGTTAAAGTGTGTGTATAGCGGAATTGTCACCAGAAAACTGATAATACTGCCTGCGAGCGCTAACCAGCGTGTAGCGTTCGGCTTACTATCATTGCTCGTAAATAGCACGAAAATGCCAGCTAACACTGGCACCCAGACTGCGAAACTTAAAATATGTTGCGTAAAGTAATTAACCATTGTTTTTATTTAACGTCTTTATTTAAACTTTTATACTTTAGTGAAGAATGTGAGCATTAAAAACACACCGATAATCATGGCAAATGCATAGTGATAAATAAGGCCAGTTTGTAATTTTCGTACCACTCCGGAAAACTTACCGATTAAATTAGCTGTACCGTTGACCATGCCACCATCAATGATTTTTACGTCACCAATTTGCCACAACTTATTACCAATTAGACGAGAACCCGCGGCAAATACACGCTCATTAAAGCTATCAAAGCCATACTTATTCTCCAGCACTTGATTGATAGCTGAAAATTTAGTTTGAATTTTAGCTGGAATATCTGGACGTTTCATGTAAAGGAACCATGCAGAAACAACGCCTGAAGCAGCGAGTAAAAATGGTAGCGACATTAAGCCATGCAATGCCATACCTGCGGCAGAATGTAATGTTTCATGCCACCCAAGCGTAAGTTCATGCATCGCTGGATGGGCGGCTGAGTCTACATATATTACACCCTTAAAAAACTCGCCATAAAGCATAGGCTCAATGGCTACATAACCAATCAGTACAGAAGGTATGGCTAACAATATTAGCGGCAATTTAATGACCCAGCCAGGCTCGTGTGGATCGTCCGTTGGGGCTAAACCATGATGATGCTCATGATCATCGTGAGCGTCAGCATGACTATCGTCATTGTGAGTATCATGCTTGATCACACGCCATTTTTCAGCACCATGAAACACTAAGAAATACATACGAAAGCTATAAAATGCGGTAACAAATACACCTACTAATACAGCAAAATATGCAAAGTTGCTACCAGTGATAGTAGAAGCTTTTGCAGCCTCAATGATGCTGTCTTTTGAATAGAAGCCTGAGAAGAACGGTGTACCAATCAATGCCAATGAACCTATTAAAGATGTAATCCACGTGATTGGCATGTATTTTTTAAGATTACCCATGTTGCGTATATCTTGATCATGATGCATACCCATAATCACTGAGCCTGCCCCCAAGAACAGCAAGGCTTTGAAGAACGCGTGTGTCATCAAATGGAAAATTGCAACAGAATATGCTGAAGCACCCAAAGCCACTGTCATATAGCCTAACTGAGACAATGTTGAATATGCCACCACGCGTTTAATATCATTTTGGATGATGCCTAAGAAACCCATAAACAACGCGGTAATGCTACCGATAATCATCACAAAAGACAGCGCAGTTGAAGATAACTCAAAGAGTGGCGACATACGTGCCACCATGAAAATACCCGCAGTTACCATCGTCGCCGCATGAATCAATGCAGAAATTGGCGTTGGACCTTCCATAGAATCTGGTAGCCAGACATGCAATGGCACTTGCGCTGATTTACCCATCGCACCGATGAATAATAGAATACAAGTCACAGTCATTAAAGACCATTGCGCATTACCAATTAAAGTAATTTTTTCATCGGCCATTTGTGGTGCAACTGAAAACACAGCAGCGTAATCTAAACTGCCGAAATGAAACAGCACTAGCCCTATGCCAAGTAAAAAACCAAAATCTCCAACTCGGTTGACTAAAAATGCCTTCAAGTTTGCATAAACAGCAGTTGGTCGCGTGTACCAAAAACCAATCAATAGATAAGAAACTAAGCCTACTGCCTCCCATCCAAAGAACAACTGCATAAAGTTATTGCTCATCACCAACATCAGCATGGCGAATGTGAATAGGGAAATATAACTAAAGAAACGTGCGTAGCCTTTGTCTTCTTCCATATATCCTATGGTGTAGATGTGAACCATCAGCGAAACAAATGTCACAACTACCATCATCATGGCTGAAAGTCGGTCGATTAAAAAACCAACCTCAAATGAAACATTGCCACTTTTTAGCCAAGTGTAAACAGTATCGTTATAAACGTGACCTAATAACGCGTCTTTGAATACATATAGTGACAAGGCAAATGACGCACCTACGCCTAATATGGTAATGATATGAGCACTGGAGCGCGGAAGTTGCTTACCAAATAAGCCAACTAGAACCGCGGCTAGTAATGGCAGTAGTGGAATGGCTAAGTAAATTTGTTGCATCGTCGCTATTTCTTGCATGGCCATTACTGTCTTACCCTTTTAAGCTATCTAAATCGTCAACATTGATAGTGCGTAAATTCCTGAACAACACCACCAAAATGGCTAATCCAATAGCAGACTCTGCAGCCGCGACTGTCAGTATAAAAAACACAAACACTTGACCAGCGATATCATTTAAGTAATGCGAGAATGCAATGAAATTAAGGTTAACAGCCAATAACATCAACTCAATGGCCATCAACAAAATGATGACATTTTTACGGTTCAAGAATATCCCAACTACACTGATTGCGAATAATAGTGAGCCAAGGATAAGATAATGAGATAAGCCAACCATTATTTAGCATCCTTATTTAACGGTGTTTCTGTATATGATGGCTCTACTACTGCATCCATTTTCACGATACGGATTCTGTCTTCTTTTCTAACTAGCACTTGTTTAGCTGGATCCATAGATTTACTGTCTTTACGATCTCTTAATGTCAGTGCAATAGCCGCTACAATAGCCACCAGCAACACTATTGAGGCTAATTCAAACGGCAATAAATAATCGGTATAAAGCACATGACCTAACTCTGCAGTATTACTGTAATCTGCTGCGTGGCTTGGTGGTGCGAGTACTTTATCAGCACCAAAATTGCGTACGCCAACTATCAACACCATTTCTACCGCCATTAAACCGCCAACTGGCAAGGCAATAGGTAATGCGTTCCAGAATCCTTCTCGCAGCTTATCCAAATTGATGTCTAGCATCATCACTACAAACAAGAACAGCACCATCACAGCACCCACATAGACCAACACGAGTGCAATCGCTAAAAACTCAGCTTCTAGCAATAGCCAAATACCTGCTGCTGTAAAAAATGCCAACACCAAATACAGTGCAGCATACACGGGGTTGCGTGTAGTAATCACACTCAATGCAGCAAATAGTAAAATGGCCGCTAGTGCATAAAATACGATATCTTGAAAATGTAAGCCAGAAAAGGTCATGAAATTTTAGTTATAAATTTTATTTATTGTTAATTTTAAGTTGTGTTATCTAAAGGATTGCTTATCTGAATACTTTGTCCGTTGCACGGTCGGCTGCAATTTGTTTTTCATGCTTATCGCCCACTGCCAGCAACATCTCTTTTGTGTAGATTAAATCACCGCGTTGCTCACCGTGATAATCAAAAATACGTGTCTCTACAATCGAATCAACCGGGCATGACTCTTCACACATACCGCAAAAAATGCATTTGGTAAGATCAATATCGTAACGCGTGGTACGGCGAGTATTGTCTTCGCGCTGTTCAGATTCAATAGTAATCGCCATGGCGGGGCATACAGCCTCACATAATTTACACGCGATGCAACGCTCCTCACCATTTGGATAGCGGCGCAAAGCATGCAAACCTCTAAAGCGCGGTGACTGCGGCGTGCTTTCTTCAGGATATTGCACGGTAATTTTAGGCGCAAAAAAGTAACGGCCAGTTAGTGCCATTCCTTTCAAAAGCTCTACCAGCATCAAGCTGCCGAGCGTAGATTTAATTTTTGCAATCATAATAATTTTTTGTCAGTATTTTTTTATTCTAGTGGGTCAAGTAAGCGCTTGTATAAATAAAACCCTAATGAAACAAATAAGCCCAAGGCGTTTGCATCATACCGCCTACAAACACTATCCAAACAATAGTAATAGGAATAAATACTTTCCAGCCTAGGCGCATGATTTGGTCATACCTATAGCGTGGGAAAGTCGCCCTAAACCATAAAAAGAAGAACAATAAGAATGCAACTTTAGCAAGTAACCACAAAAAACTATCTGGAATAAATGGTACCGGTGACAACCAGCCACCTAAGAACATTAAGGCAGCAAGCATAGACACCAAAATCATATTGGCATATTCAGCCAAGAAAAACACTGCGAACGCCATACCAGAATATTCCACATGGAAACCCGCAACAATTTCTGATTCGCCCTCAGCCACATCGAAAGGTGCGCGGTTGGTTTCAGCTACAGCGCTAATAAAGTAGACAATAAATAATGGGAATAATGGCAAGAAATACCAATGCCAGAAACCACCAGCCTGCCCCATAACGATTTTGCCAAGATTAAGTGAGTTTGCACACATCAATACGCCCACTAATGCGAACCCCATCGCAATTTCATAAGATACGATTTGCGCTGCAGAGCGCAATGCACCTAAAAAGGCATATTTAGAATTAGATGCCCAACCAGCGATTATCACGCCGTATACTGCTACTGATGTCATTGCTAAAATATATAGCAACCCAGCATCCACATTAGCCAATACCATATTCATATCAAACGGCACTACTGCCCAGGCAGCAAAAGCTGGCGCAATAGCCAGCACTGGGCCTAATAGAAATAAAGTTTTGTTAGACGCTGTTGGTAGGATAATTTCTTTAAATAACAACTTCAAGCCATCGGCAATCGGTTGTAATAAACCAAAATAACCGACTCGATTTGGGCCAATACGCACTTGCATGTAACCGATTACTTTACGCTCAGCTAAAGTGAGGTATGCCACAGCACCCATTAATGGCGCAACTATCGCTACAATTTTAATCAGTGTCCATGCAGTCAGCTGCACAGGCGCCCAGTAACTACCAAATAAATTTGCTAACCATTCCATTAGGCACGCGCTTCCATAATGACGGGTTCATGAGTTTGGAATTGTTCTGGAGGTAGTTTTTCAACCGTAATATCTCCCATTAAATCACCTAAACCTATCGTATCTTCATGTGCAGCGGCTACACGCACACAACCCATAGCAACATGATTATCCAGTTTCACAGTCAGTACCGCACTGCCTTTATCTTGTTTTACCAACACAATATCACCCTCAACCAAGCCTAATTCTGCTAACTGGTTAGCAGACATACGCGCCATTGGCTTAATGTTGTATTTAGTTTTCTGCAATGGTGGTGATCTACGTACAATTCCATCAGACTCGTATTGTGGCACTTCGCCAATGCGCTGTAAGCCCGCACTCTTAATGTTTACCTGAATTTCAACCAACTCTTTCAAGTTGTTATTGAGACTACGCCAAACCGCCGCTGATGGCTTTTCGCCAGCAAAAATTGCATCTTTTACTTGTTCACTAGTGTCGTAATCAAAGCCTTGCAAGCCTAAAGTATTTGCTAATACGCGTAAAACCTTCCAACCTGGTCGACACTCGCCGAGTGGTTTCGCTACTGCAGTAAAGCTTTGCACGCGGCCTTCCATGCTCATAAACGTACCTGAGGTTTCGGTAAATGGTGCAATCGGTAGCAACACGTCAGCATTTTCTAAAGCTTGAGACTTGAATGCAGTCAGGGCAACCACACACTCCGCTTTTTCCATTGCAGCCTTAGCCAAGGCCGCATGTTGGCAATCCAACTCTGGTTCTATATTGACAATTAAGTAAGCCTTGCGCGGCACTTCCAACATGGCTCGTGCATGCATGCCAGTGCTAGTAGGCATCACACCCATAAAATGCATACCTGTACTATTGGCTGCGGCTGGCAATATCCCACCTTTAGCCCCTGAAATGCCACCAATGGCTTCAGCCATGCTGTACATCTCAGTAAATCTCGGGTCACTTAATGCCATATTACCCAAAAAGATACCTACTCTAGGTGCTACTAGATCGACCTCTTTACCATGCCCAGCCAAGCTTTCAGCCATCGCTTGTGTATTTGGACGCACTTTAATTTCTTCTAGCAGTATATTTAATGATGGCGGCAAACAAAGTGATAAGCGTTGTAAGCCCGACATAGCCTTGAGAATTTGCCCCAATACATTCACCATATCGTTTGGACGTACAATCACTTTATGCGCAATATCCATTAACGGATCATTATCCAACGGGCTCACGATAGATAACTGAGCGCCGTTTGCTACGGCTTTGCGGAAACGTTGCGCTAAAAGTGGGTGCTCATTGCGTAAGTTAGAGCCAATTAACAGAATACGGTCTAGCTCTTCGATTTCATTGATGTTGCAACCCATCCAAGGCGTACCGACACGCCTACCATCTAATCTAAAGTCTGTTTGACGTAAGCGATAATCCACATTACCGCAATTTAAACCATTGGCAAATTGCTTCGCTAGATACCCTTCTTCCATGGTGCTATTAGGTGAAACAAGTACACCTAAAGCCTCACTACCATGCTCATTGGTAATGTCTTTAATCTGTCCTGCAGCAAACTCTAATGCAGTTTTCCAATCAGTTTCTACCCACGCGCCATTATGCTTAATCATCGGCACTTTGAGACGATCTGGGCTGTTTAAACCTTCGTATGAGAAGCGGTCGCGGTCTGATAACCAGCATTCGTTGATACTCTCTTTTTCACGTGGTAGCACGCGCATCACTTTATTATCTTTAACATGCACTTCAATGTGCGAGCCAAGACCATCGTGCGGGGCAATGCTTGGCCTACGGGTCAATTCCCAGCTACGTGCAGAATATCGATACGGTTTGCTGGTTAATGCGCCAACTGGACATAAATCAATGATATTGCCTGACAATTCAGAATTGACACTTTTATCAACATACGCGGTGATTTCCGCATGTTCACCGCGGCCAACCATGCCGAGCTCCATCATACCGCCTACTTCTTTCAAGAAGCGTACGCAGCGGGTACATTGGATGCAGCGTGTCATATCGGTGCTGACTAATGGACCGATGTTTTTGTTGAACACCACGCGCTTTTCTTCAGTATATCTAGACCCACTCGTACCGTAAGCCACTGCAATATCTTGTAAATCGCACTCGCCACCTTGATCGCAGATTGGGCAATCTAGTGGATGGTTAATCAGTAAAAACTCCATCACACTTTGCTGCGCTTCAATCGCCGCTTTAGAGCGTGTGAAAATCTTCATGCCATCAGCTACTGGTGTAGCACATGCTGGCAATGGTTTATTGAATTTTTCCACTTGTACCAAGCACATACGGCAGTTAGCTGCGACTGATAATTTTTTATGGTAGCAAAAACGCGGAATCGCAATGCCAACCTTATCGGCTGCATCGATAATAGTGCTGCCGTGCTCAACCTCTAGCGGCTTACCGTCTATTTCAATATGTAACATTACTTATGTTCCACCATACTCTTGCCATGCTGAATGTAATATTCAAACTCTGGCCTAAAATGTTTAATAAAACTAAGCACTGGCGTCGCTGCGGCTTCACCAAGCGCACATATAGTACGACCTGAAATATTATTACTGACTGAGGTCAGTAAATCTAAATCTTCCATTTTTCCCTGGCCGTTCACAATTCGTGTAATAACTCGATAAACCCAACCAGTGCCTTCACGGCATGGCGTACATTGACCGCAACTTTCCTCGTAAAAAAAGTACGACAAACGTTGCAGAGTTTTTACCATACACGTGGTGTCATCCATCACTATCATAGACCCAGCACCCAAGCTAGAACCGGCTTTACTCAAACCATCGTAATCCATTGTGGCTTTCATGATCGCATCTGCAGGCATCACCGCTGTTGATGGGCCCCCAGGAATTACTGCTTTAAGCTTACGACCCTTCCAAACACCGCCGACCATTTCTAGCAACTCAGTAAATGGCATACCCATTTTTACTTCATAGTTACCTGGTTTTTCTATATGACCAGACACTGAAAATAATTTTGTACCGCCAGAATTTGGTACGCCTAATGCCGCAAATGCTTCACCACCATGCTGCAGAATCCAAGGAATACTGGCATAACTCTCGGTATTATTGACATTGGTGGGTTTACCAAACACGCCGTAACTGGCTGGGAATGGCGGTTTAAAACGTGGCTGGCCTTTTTTTCCTTCAATCGATTCGATTAAAGCTGTTTCCTCACCACAAATATACGCACCATAGCCATGCACAGCATATAAATCAAAACTGAAATTAGTACCAAATAGATTTTCACCTAAATAGCCAGCCGCTTTTGCTTCATGCAAGGCTGCTTCAAAAATATCGTAATCTTGCCAGATTTCACCGTGTATATAGTTGTAACCGACGCGTGCACCTAATGTGTAGGCAGCAATTGCCATGCCTTCAATCAACTGATGCGGGTTATAACGCAAAATATCACGATCTTTAAAGGTACCAGGCTCACCTTCATCAGAGTTACATACCAGATACTTCACGCCATCAAAGTAACGCGGCATAAAGCTCCATTTAAGGCCAGTTGGGAAACCTGCGCCGCCACGACCACGTAAACCAGAGTTTTTAACTGCAGTGATAATTTCTGTCGCTTTGGTCTTTTCTGTAACGATACGTCTTAGCGCTGAGTAGCCGCCAAGCTTGATATAACTGTCCAGAGAAGCTGGATTCTCTTCAGTTAGCGTACGTAAGCACAATAAAGTTTGACCTGCCAAATCGGTGGTGACTGGCTTATTTTCTTGGTATTTCAATGCTGGAGTAGTCATTACTTTAACTCCTCCGCCATTAAATCTTCTAACAACGCATCTACTTTTTCTGGCGTTAAAAATTCGTGCATGGTGTGATTATTCACAATCAATAATGGTGCACCGCCGCAAGCGCCCATACACTCACCCTCTTTTAGGCAAAACTTACCGTCAGCTGTCACTTCATTAAAACCTACGCCCAGCTTCGTTTGAAGGTGATTTACAATCTCATCACTATCGCGCAGCATGCATGAAATATTCGTACAAATGGATATTTTATATTTTCCGACAGGTGCCAAATCATACATATTGTAAAAGCTAGCGACTTCCATTGCGGCAATGTCAGGCATACGTAAATACTGCGCCACTTCACTGATACTTTCTTTGGATAGCCAGCCACGCTCAGTTTGCACGATACGCAACGCACTCATCACCGCCGCTTGGCGCTGGTCAGCTGGGTACTTAGTCAGTTCGTAATCAATTTTTGCTATGGCTTCTGTGCTTAACATTTTCTTTATCTTAATCTATCAATCTTTCATGCAGACTTTATTATCGGTCAATCTCGCCGAACACGATGTCTTGCGTACCTATAATCGCCACCAAATCAGCAATCATGTGACCGCGCGTCATTTCATCTAACGCTGCTAAATGCGGGAAACCTGGTGCACGAATTTTTAAACGGTATGGTTTATTCGCACCATCTGAAATCATGTAAATACCAAACTCGCCTTTTGGATGCTCAACCGCTGCATAGGCCTCTCCAGCTGGCACATGGAAACCTTCTGTGAATAATTTGAAATGATGGATCAAATCCTCCATATTCTCTTTCATACCTTCACGGTTTGGTGGTGCCACTTTATTATCTCCAGTAATCACTGGGCCTGGATTTTTACGCAACCAATCTACACACTGCTTGATAATGTGATTAGATTGCCTGAACTCTTCCATACGCACCAAGTAACGGTCATAACAATCACCATTTACACCAACAGGAATGTCGAAATCCAACTTAGAGTAAACCTCGTAAGGTTGCGTTTTCCGTAAATCCCAAGCAATTCCTGAGCCACGTAACATTGGGCCTGTCATACCTAGCGCTAAAGCCCGTTCAGGCGTTACCACACCGATACCCACAGTACGCTGTTTCCAGATTCGATTATCGGTCAGTAATGTTTCATATTCATCCACATACTTAGGGAAACGTTGCGTAAAGTCATCAATAAAATCCAATAATGAACCTTCGCGGTTCTTATTTTGCTCTTTTACGGTTTTGGCATTGCGTAATGGCGACACTGCATACTGCGGCATTTGTGCAGGCAAATCACGATACACGCCACCCGGACGGTAATACGCCGCATGCATACGCGCACCTGATACAGCTTCGTAACAGTCAAATAAATCTTCACGCTCACGGAACGCGTACAAAAACACCGTCATCGCGCCTACATCTAGCGCGTGCGCACCCAACCATAATAAGTGATTGAGTACACGGGTAATTTCATCAAACATGACACGGATATATTGCGCACGGATAGGTACGTCTATACCCATCATTTTTTCAATCGCCATTACGTAGGCATGCTCATTCGACATCATGGAAACGTAATCTAATCTATCCATGTATGGAATTGATTGCAGATAAGTGCGATTTTCAGCTAATTTCTCAGTGCCACGATGTAACAAGCCAATATGGTGTTTTGCGCTTGGTGCTAGAGTTGGATGGTGAAGTCATTCAGCGTGCAGATCCCCATATTG
>JBKJRF010000208.1:0-17538 GCA_046594825.1 Methylotenera sp. | reverse complement strand
AGTGGCTGACTTTATCGGTAACGTCAATATGTTTGATGGCGTAGTCGAAGAAGATGAATCAGACCATGTGACGGTACGTTGTGAAGAGTGCATGCATTATGTAGGACATGGCATCAGTGGTAATTCAGGCATGAGTGTTGGTGTGGCGATACGCCCAGAAAAAATCCTGCTTACAAAAGATAAGCCAGAGGGTGAATACAACTGGTGCGAAGGTGAAGTGATAGAGATTGTCTATTTTGGCGCACACACCACCTACCATCTCAAACTCAATAGTGGCAAAGTGATTAAAGCACAAGAGCTTAATAGTACGCGTGACTTGAGTTGTGGCCTTACTTGGGGCGACCGTGCCTATGCACAGTGGAGTAATCTTGCGATGGTAGTGCTAACTCAGTAAAAGGGACCGTCATGGCTAAAATAAAAAATTACCTGCGCAGTTTCTTAGACGGCCGCCATGTAGTCATTGGTGTGCCCTATCTTTGGTTTTTGTTATTAGCAGCAGTCCCATTGCTGATTGTACTTAAAATCAGTATGTCAGAGATGGAGGCTACTTCGGTTTCTAGTATGCTTGACTGGAGTAATGGCTGGCCGACTATCAAGTTAAATTTTGCGAGTTATTTGTTTATCGGCTCAGACACGTTATACGTGGAAACATATTTATCCTCAATTAAATATGCATTAATTACCACGCTAATATGTTTAGCTATCGGTTATCCATTTGCATATTTTATGGCGCGTTCGCCCAAGCACTTGCAGCCGATGTTATTGATGCTAATCATGTTGCCTTTCTGGACCTCATTTTTGCTACGCATCTACGCTTGGAAAACACTGCTAGTAAATAATGGTGCGATTAATAATGCACTATTAAGTCTAGGCATCATTGATGCACCGCTAGAAATGATGAATACGCCATTTTCATTGCTAGTGGGGATGGTGTATTCATACTTGCCATTCATGATATTGCCGTTATATGCCAATCTATCTAAGCTAGATCTGCGTTATTTAGAAGCTGCTGCTGATTTGGGTACTAGCCCTTTCAAAACGTTTTGGCTGATTACAGTACCACTTTCTAAAGCGGGTATTATCGCGGGCTCTATGCTGGTGTTCATTCCAGCGGTGGGCGAGTACGTGATTCCTGAATTATTAGGTGGGCCAAATACACTGATGATAGGTCGCGTACTATGGGATGAGTTCTTCAGTAATAACGACTGGCCTATGGCATCAGCCGTGGCTGTGGTTATGATATTGCTCATTATGTTACCGATGGCAATTTTCAATAAATACCAGGCTGAGCAAACGGAGGCAAACGCATGACGCACACCATAGATAAGGTATTCAGCAAAACGTGGATGATTGCTGTGTATATTTTCTTATACATGCCGATTGTCACGCTGGTGATATTTTCTTTCAATAACTCGCCGCTAGTCACGGTATGGACACACGCGAGCTTAAGATGGTACACAGCGTTGATGAATGACGGTGATTTAATTTCCGCGGTAGGACTATCGCTTAAAATCGCCTTTCTTTCAGCGTTAATTTCAGTATTTTTTGGCACATTCACAGCCTTTGCGCTGAATAGGTACAAGCGCTTTTCAGGACGCACATTTTTGTCATCAATGGCGAGTACGCCGTTGGTGATGCCAGACGTAATTGTGGGTTTATCGTTATTACTTATGCTGGTTTCACTGCAGCATTGGCTTGGCTACCCAGAACGCGGGTTGTTCACCATTTTGTTAGGCCACGCCTTGCTTGGTACGGCCTATGCTACTGTAGTCGTGACATCCCGTCTGCGTGAAATGGATAATAAGTTAGACGAAGCTGCGATGGATTTAGGTTGCCAGCCGCTGCAAGTATTTAGGTTGGTCACGTTGCCTTTGCTAGTACCTGCACTGGTCTCGGCATTTCTGCTCACATTTACTTTATCGTTTGATGATGTGGTACTTTCATCATTCTTATCTGGCCCAGGTTACTCAACCTTGCCCATGGTGATTTTTTCACGCGCACGTTTGGGCTTAAACCCAACCATCAATGCGGTTGCTACGGTAACCATCACAGTGGTGACTATCGCTGTGATTGCATCAAGTTTCTATACCTCACATCAAGAGCGCAAGCGTAGACGAGAAGTAGCAGAAGCTTATAGCGATACGAATCAGTAATTAGGTATTAATTTTCTTTAGTCGAACTCTTGAGGGAATAAGAAACCTAATTAAGTAGATAATCAAGCCAACTAACAAAGCATATGCTGGTTAGCTGGCTGAGTTTTACAAGCAAATAACCGTTACATTCTAATTATTTAGTTACCCTTTAATCTTCAAATCCTATAGTCTTCAAATATAGTCTGCAGATAAAGTAATTTACACAATCCAAGCAGGTAATACCATGTCAAATCAGTCCATCGTTTTTAAGTTAGATCACACCACTTTACTTAAACCAGGTTTGGCTTGGCTTGCTGGGCAATGGGTAAAGGCTGACTCAGATGAATCTATTATCGTCACCAACCCAGCCAACGACCAAGTGGTAGGCTCAGTGCCGTTGATGCGGGGTGCTGAAACAGAGCGGGCAATCGCCGCTTCTGCGGTAGCGCAAAAGTCCTGGAAAACGCTTACAGCACAAGCACGTGCAGTAATACTAAAGCGCTGGTTTGACCTCATTATTTTGCATAGGGAAGATTTAGCCAAGTTACTCACGGCCGAACAGGGTAAGCCGCTGGCTGAGTCACTTGGCGAGGTGACTTATGGTGCCAGTTTTATCGAATGGTTTGCTGAAGAAGCTAAGCGTGTATATGGCGAGGTGATTCCTGCACCGATGGGCGACCGTCGTATTTTGGTACTTAAACAGCCCATTGGTGTCACTGCTGCAATTACGCCGTGGAACTTTCCAATTGCCATGATTACGCGTAAAGCAGCGCCAGCATTGGCTGCGGGTTGCACTATGATAATTAAACCCGCTGAGCAAACCCCACTTTCTGCCATTGCGTTAGCAGTGTTAGCAGAAGAAGCAGGAATTCCTAATGGTGTATTGCAGGTTATCACAGGGGATTCACGACAAATTGGTAAAGTGTTATGTGAAAGCACTGTGGTCACTAAATTATCATTTACAGGCTCTACCGAAGTCGGCCGGATTTTGATGCGCCAATGTGCAGATACTATTAAAAAGCTATCACTCGAGCTTGGCGGCAATGCGCCATTTATTGTGTTTGATGATGCTGATTTAGACGCAGCAGTTGAAGGAGCCCTCATTAGTAAATTCCGTAACGCAGGGCAAACTTGCGTGTGCGCAAATCGGCTTTTTGTACAAGATGGCGTGTTTGATGAGTTTGCCAAAAAGCTGGCGGTTAAAGTCGCACAGTTAAAAGTAGGTGAAGGCATGGCTGATGGCGTTACACAAGGACCGCTAATTGATGTGGCTGCTATAGAAAAAGTAGAAAGTCATGTGGCTGATGCAATTGCTAAAGGTGCAACGTTGATACAAGGCGGTAAACGTCATGCACTAGGCGGTACATTCTTTGAGCCTACTGTGCTGGCAGATGTGAGCGCTGATTCGATGATTTTTCGGGAAGAAACTTTTGGCCCAGTCGCACCATTGTTTCGTTTTAAAACGGATGATGAAGTAATTGAGCTAGCGAATCGTACAGAGTTTGGCTTAGCTTCTTACTTTTTTAGTCGTGATATTGGTCGAATTTGGCGTGTGGCCGAAGCCCTAGAGTATGGCATGGTCGGTGTGAATACAGGCATGATCTCTACAGAAGTTGCGCCTTTCGGTGGTATTAAACAATCTGGTTTAGGCCGTGAAGGCTCACATCACGGTATTGATGATTATCTAGAAATTAAATATGTATGTATGGCAGGGCTACAGGATTAGGATAAATAAGATTAGGACAAATGGTAATGAAAAATGATTTAGTGACTATAGATTGGCATGCACGTGCCAAAGCCTTAAAAATTGATGGTCGTGCCTTTATTAATGGCAAGCGTGTTAATGCAATTGATGGCAGCACTTTTGAATGTTTTTCGCCAATTGATGGCCGGAAATTAGTAGATGTAGCATCCAGCAAAGCTGCTGATATTGACGCTGCTGTGATTGCGGCACGTGCCGCTTTTAATGACCACCGTTGGGCAGGGTTGTCACCACGTGAGCGTAAACAAACCATGATTCGTTTTGCTGATTTATTGCTAGCAAATAAAGAAGAACTCGCATTGCTGGAAACACTGGATATGGGAAAACCCATCGCAGCCAGTTTGAGTGTAGATATCAACTCTGCAGCTAATAGCCTGCGCTGGTTTGGTGAAGCCATTGATAAAGTCTACGATGAAATCGCACCGACGGCTGAAAATACATTGGCCATGATTACACGAGAACCCATAGGTGTAGTGGGGGCGATCGTACCTTGGAACTACCCAATTTTAATGGCTTGCTGGAAAATCGCCCCAGCGTTGGTTACTGGCAATAGTCTGGTGCTAAAGCCTTCTGAAAAATCACCATTGACTGCATTAAGACTAGGTGATTTAGCCTTAGAAGCAGGCATTCCGGCAGGTGTGCTTAATGTGGTGCCAGGTTTTGGGCCAGATGCCGGTACGCCGCTCGCGATGCATATGGATGTAGATTGCATTGCATTTACTGGCTCAACGGGTGTGGGTAAAAAAATACAAATTATGGCTGGGCAGAGCAACCTTAAACGCGCTTGGTGTGAGTTAGGAGGTAAGTCCCCCAATATCGTATTTGCGGATTGTAAAGACATGGACAAAGCCGCCGCCGCTTCTGTAGGGTCAATTTTTTATAATCAAGGTGAAAGCTGCAATGCGCCTTCTCGCTTGTTGGTAGAGCGTTCTATTAAAGATGAGTTCGTTAAAAAACTACTTAAACATCTCCCTGAATATCAACCTGGTGACCCTTTAGATGCCAATACCAGCATGGGTGCAATGGTAGATTGCGGGCAGATGGAAAATGTTTTGAAATATATATCCAGCGGTAAAACGCAGGGTGCAAATCTAGTATCAGGCGGTGAACGGGTCATGAATGAAACAGGTGGTTTTTATATCAGCCCTGCGGTGTTTGTTGATGTGACTAACAACATGACGATTGCCAGTGAAGAGATTTTTGGGCCAGTGCTTTCTATCATTACGTTTGATACACAAGAAGAAGCAATCGCCATCGCCAATGATACTAATTATGGCCTGGCCGCAGCAGTGTGGACACAAGACATTACACGTGCGCATATGGTGGCGCGAGCATTACGTGCAGGTACCGTACATGTAAATAGTTATGACGACGACGATATTACCGTGCCATTTGGCGGTTACAAGCAATCTGGCAATGGCCGCGATAAATCGCTGCATGCGCTAGAGAAATATACTGAGCTTAAAACTACTTGGATCAAGCTTACTTAAAATTGCGTCAGAATAATATCAAGCGTATTTAGAAATAGTTTTATAGAGGAACATCATTGTGAACACATTATCCGATGCAGTTATCAGCAACCAAGATCTTCACGAAAGGCGCTTAGCTGCCACTCCGCGAGGCATCGGCGTGATGGCCAATTTCTTTATTGACCGCGCGCTGAACTCTGAAGTGTGGGATGTAGAAGGCAAGCGCTATATAGATTTTGCTGGAGGTATTGCCGTACTAAATACTGGGCACAGGCATCCAAAGGTGGTTGCCGCGGTTGAGGAACAACTACAACGTTTTACACACACCTGCTACCAAGTGCTACCTTATGAAAACTATGTAACTTTGGCGGAGCGTATTAACAAACTAACTCCAGGCAATCATGCCAAGAAAACTTGTTTCTTTTCTAGCGGAGCAGAGGCCGCAGAAAACGCCGTTAAAATTGCCCGTGCGAGCACAGGTCGTCCTGGAATTATCGCTTTTTCTGGCGGATTTCACGGCCGCACCATCATGGCTTGCGCGCTTACTGGCAAAGTGGTGCCCTATAAAGTTGGCTTTGGCCCATTTCCATCTGAGGTCTATCACATACCATTTCCGATGGCGTTACACGGCGTCACTGTGGAAGATTCTATCGACGCGCTACATGCACTGTTTAAGGCAGATGTAGACCCAAAACGTATTGCCGCCATTATGATTGAGCCTGTGCAAGGTGAGGGTGGTTTTTATGTTGCACCGCCTGAATTAATGACAGCTTTGCGTAAAGAGTGTGATGAGCATGGTATTTTGCTGGTGATGGATGAAGTACAAACGGGCTTTGCCCGCACTGGTAAATTATTCGCAACAGAACATTATGATGTCATACCAGATATCATAGTACTGGCAAAAAGCTTGGCAGGCGGTATGACACTTTCAGCCGTATGTGGCAAAGCTGAAGTGATGGATGGTCCAGGTCCAGGGGGGCTAGGTGGCACCTATGCAGGTAATCCATTAGCCATCGCTGCCGCCCATGCAGTGATTGATATTATTGAAGAAGAGCAATTGGTAGCACGCGCCAATTATTTAGGTGAAAAACTTATCGCTAGACTGAAAGTAGCACAAGCTAAAACTCCTGCACTAAAAGAGATTCGTGGCTTAGGCTCTATGATAGCAGTAGAGTTTTTCGACCCTGCAACAAATGAGCCATCCATGGATGTTGTAAAACGTGTACAGCAAGCGGCGCTGGCTGAAGGGCTAATTCTGCTCACCTGTGGCGTTTATAGCAATGCAATTCGTTTCTTGTATCCGCTGACCATTCAAGATGAAGTATTTGACGAGGCACTTGATATTATTGACCGTGCTCTAGCTAAAGCATAAATGAGCCTAGACATCTAAGTTACAGCTAATTAAAAAATCCTAATTAAATAAAGACTGATATGACAACTAACATAGATTCAACCCCACATAATAGTTCGTTAGCAGCATTAGAAAAAATGATTGCTAGCACCTGCTTTTGCAAGCTACGTACTAAGTGTGAAGATAAAAATAACCCTGAATGTTTGAAGTATAGGAATTTATACGCAGAAGCGATGCTGGCGCATAAATCTGCCCGTTAAATACTGATAAAAATATTCAGAATGCAGTGGCAGCTTCTCTATTGATTAACATTAAGTCGTAGATTGAATTTGCTATACTTGACCCCAATGTTAAATACCCGTACTAATGAGAGATATATGAAAAGATTTTTAGTGATATTCGTTATGGCATTAACCTGCCTTGCCCTGTTCTCTACGGCTGCTGAAGCTAGACGTTTAGGCGGAGGTACAAGTTTCGGTAAGAGTCGTGCAATGCCATCCCAGCAATACAGCAGACCAGCTAATGCAGCACCAGCACCAGCACCAGCACCTACATCTGCCCCAGCGCCTGCATCAAGTGGCAATAAATGGATGGGTCCTTTAGCCGGTTTAGCAGTAGGTGCAGGTTTAGCCACCATGTTTGCTGGCGGCGGTATGGGCGGCATGGGTGGTGGAATGAGTTCGATTTTAATGGCAATGTTAGCGGCAGGAGTCATTATGTTTTTGATCTCAAAATTCAAAAAATCACAACAGGCGACTCAACCTAATATGCAATATGCAGGCGGCGGTACGGCATATAATATGCCAGAAAGCATGCAACAACCTGCACAACAACCAAGCTATGGTAGTGGCGTGGCTTCATCTTACTCTGGCAATATTCCACAAGATTTTCCAGTAGAAAGCTTTTTACGAAATGCAAAATTGTCTTTTATTCGTTTGCAAGCTGCCAATGACCGTAAAGATCTAAATGATATTCGTGAATACACTACACCAGAAGTATTCGCAGAAATTTCTATGCAACTGCAAGAACGTGGCAATGTAGCGCAAAAAACTGATGTTGTCGCAATTAATGCCGAACTATTGGAAGTAGCAAATGAAGGCAACTTTACAATAGCAAGTGTGCGCTTCACAGGGCAATTGAGTGAAAACAATAATGCTCCAGAAAATGTAGATGAAATCTGGCACATACAAAAAAATCTGCAAGATGATAAATCAGTATGGTTGTTAGCAGGTATTCAGCAAACTAATTTACAATAAACCTAGTATCCAGAAGCACACGTAGTATTTCGTTATAAAGCAGCTTCAAAAGTCGGGGCGTTAGCTCAGCTGGTAGAGCAGCGGACTCTTAATCCGTTTGTCGCGAGTTCGATCCTCGCACGCCCTACCAATACAATCAAGGGGTTACGAATTTTCGTAACCCCTTAATCATTTTTAGTGGCCATATAATATGCTGGATACTAGTTACTTCAATTTACGGCTCAAAAATGATGTTTAAGTTTAGCTAATTCGAGCCCTATTAGGGGGCTAACGTCTGATTTGGGCCCTAAGTTTCCTGTCATGGTTGGAGCAAGCTGACGTTCAATGTGCGATAAGTCGCAAAAAAATCAGCAGAAATGGTGTGCGGTATATTCCACTCGAATACGATGTTAGGCAGTGTCATTTCAATCACTCTTGAGTGAGATACTTTGTTAGGAACTCATTGCCCGAAACTTTAGGCCAATTATCTTACCAACTCGAATGCCAGGACTTTCAATTACTCTGTAAGAGACGAATGATAACAATATGCATAGTCCAAGCGAGAGCCACGCCTTGATGATGTCAGGCAATCCGCTGAAATATGTTGTTACAAAGCGGATAACAAATATATGTAACAAATAAATGCTGAAACTAATTTCCCCAAAAAAGACTAATGGCCTTGCTCTTAAAAATTTAGCTATGTTATTCGGTTGTAAAGCTAAATTGATGAAGGCGACAACCATCCCACCAATCGCAATTGATAGCCAAGGTGCGTAAGAGTTTGGTAACGTGCCTATGTCTACACTCCTGTAAATTACCGTCACCGCTATCAGCCCTACAAGGCAGACAATTGGGATAAGAAAATTGGCACTCAGCGTGTCATTCATGCTGGGCGACATATTTTTATATAATAGTAGCGCAAGAGCGCTTCCTAGAATGAAAGGGGTAAGTTTTGAAAAAATAATTAGCTCATTAGAGAACACACTTTCGGGATGCATGATTCCGTAATACAAAGGTGCAAATATAGTAGCTACCAAAAATAAACTGACATTTTTTTTTGGTATATAGAAAGCACTAATCACAATAACTGGAATTATTAAGTAATACTGGAATTCGACAGGGATAGCCCAAAGTTCGCCCTTACCTTGAATTAACAATAGATGTTTAAAAAACTCTACATTAGTAATTTCGCCGAGTATTGCATGAGTGAAGAGAACAAGTACGTAAAGAGGGTATATCCTAAAAACACGGTGTATAGAGTATTCCAGAATAGCGGAAATTTTCGATGGAGTGTAATGAAGATTGCGATATAGATGAGTTGTTAATAGAAAGGCGCTTAGTGAAAAAAATATCCATACACCAATCTTTCCTATGCCGTAGTGAGCTATAGGAAGCAAAAATAACCCAGCATATCCCAAGTGCGATACAACTACATACAGTACAGCAATGCCACGTAAGCCATGTAGCGGAGCTGAGAATTCTTTATGCGTTAAGGATGCAGGATTCATAAATTTTGATAGCGTAGATATATAGATAATAGATGAACTACGTTTTTGCTGCAATTTTTGCGATCTGCAAGTACCCACCGTCAGCTTTTTGGATTTGCAAAGAGACAGCAACTGGGACTTCTCAGTCGTTTATTTTATATAAAATCGAATGAAGTCCACAGTTCTCTTTTTTATCTGAATTGGTGAGCCAAATATTAAAAGCCTTGCAGTGATGCAGGGCTTTTTCAATTCTGGTTCACCGTAGTCGAATCGTAGCTATGTCTTAAATTAACTTTATTTTAAGTCACAAATAGCCTTACGAAAGTACATAACCAAGCTAAGAAAGTTACATTTCATCTAATTTCTGACGGACTCATTTACAGACTTAAGGAGAAAGCAATCTAGATCATTTGCAAATACTGGCTTAGGTAGATAATGAGATGCGATTCCCTCAAGCGTTTCCGATTCCTTGCCTAATGTCCGCAACATTCGATGTGATAAAACCAACTGGCCGACTTTAGCTTCTGCGGCAATTATACCGATGACATCCGGTGGCATATGCAAACTTCTCTCTGCGCCCTTTGCTCCTTCAGGCACTGCATTGTGGGCGACCAATATATCTGCAGTTTGTGCCAACTGCTGCAAATTTCCATTCTCGCCATTAGTGTCGCCGCTAAATACAATACTTTTCCCTTGAATATCGACCCGCCATGCCAAGGCCGGAACACTACCGTGGATGACTTGCGCAGCGTTTACTTTAATCCCGGACTGATTAAATACTTCTTGAATCTGATGTTCATTTATAGCAACATCATGTGCTTGTATTACATAGCCAGTTTTGCTCGGTTCAAGAAAGTCATTTAAGTAACGGTAAGCACCCTTTGGTCCGAATAATATCTGTACAAATTCAGTCGTACTTGGAAATAATGCGTTACCTTTCGGGCCATACACTTGTAATGGTTTTGTTCGTTCTTCAAAATAAGAAGATTTAATAAGCGCAGGGAAATCTGCAGTATGATCTACATGCAAGTGCGTAAATAATACTATATACACATCTGCCATGTTCGCGCCACTCTCACCAAAACGCAAGGCGCTGCCACCGCCACTATCAATCAAAACGCGCGCCTTACCATCTTGCCATATGAGATAGCTACTGGAAGCCCGCTTATCCTGCATCTCCGGGCCACCTGAACCCAGCACTTGTAGTTCAATCCCACGGCCTGTGCAGCTTGACGCATATGCCTGGTTGAAACAGCATAAGTTGAATATGACTAGTGGTATGACTTTAGCCAGCCTAGCGATATATAACATGATTTTTCCTCTTAGACTTCTGATGCTATTTTTATTTACTTTTAATCATCCTTGCTAGGATTCTTCCAGTACGCAGGAATATCTACCCGATAACGTCGCTCTACTAGATTCGCCACAAGCCCTGTCCAGCCAGTCTGGTGCATTGCACCTAAGCCAAGTCCTGTTTCAGCATGAAAATACTCATTAAACAATAACAAATCTTTCCAATATGGGTCATTTTCGAACGGGCTATCTCCTGGCAAAGCGGGAATACGCCCTGCAGCATCCCTACGAAATATATTCACTAAACGATCAGAAATTAATCGTGAAATTTCTTTAAGAGTTAGCTCTTGGTTATCAAGACAAGGTACGGCAATTTTATATTCATCCCCTAGGTAACGATGAAATTTTTCAATAGCCTGAATTAGCGTGTAATTGGTTGGCATCCAGATTGGTCCCCGCCAGTTGGAATTACCCCCAAAGAGGCTATTGTTTGACTCACCAGGTACATACTCAATTAAAGCAATTCCCACTCCATCAATGTGCCCTAAATCACACTGCGTCTCATGAATCTTAGATACGCTACGAATGCCATAATCAGAGAGAAACTCTGCCTCAGACAAAAGACGACGCATAATATGTGGCAGCATTGTATGATCAACCACCGACAAAAGATGCTCGCCACGCTCGTTTGTTGTAGCTGGGCAAGCACATATCGTATGCCCATCAAAAAGCCCCCCTGCGTGTTGATCTAATATTGCTGAGAAACGTGGTGCATTCTTCAGTAATCGCTCATCGACCACCTCACATGCAAACATGGGAATAAGGCCAACTAGCGAAAAAACATCAATGTGCTGAGTACTACCATCTGGCTTCACAATCAAGTCTTTGAAGAATCCTGCTTTGGAATCCCACAACGCGAGGCCAGCATGATTATCGTTACTTACATTTCCAGCAATTGTGTTGGCAATAGCGAGAAACTGGCTATAACACTGAATCGCAACATCTTCGTAATCGGCACTTTCTGATGTAAGCTCCAACGCAATCACAGTCATATTGAGGCTGAACATTGCCATCCATCCAGTCGCATCAGCCTGTTTTAAAGAGTAGCCTTTCGGCAGTGGTTGCGAACGGTCATATACAGAGATGTTATCTAAGCCAAGAAAACCACCCTCGAATACATTATGACCATCTCCATCTTTAACATTAAGCCACCAAGTGTAATTCATGAGTAACTTGTGTACGATACGGCCAAGAAAATTTAAATCTCCTTTGCCACGTTGCACACGTTCGGCACGAAATACTTTTAGCGCGGCTGCGGCCAGCACTGGCGGATTAACATCGCCGAATGCCCATTCGTAAGCTGGAATCTGTCCATTCGGATGTAAGTAATTTTCTTTTAATAGCAACTCAATTTGTTGCTTAGCAAAATCCACATCCACCAAAGCCAATGCAGCACAATGAAACGCCAGATCCCAAGCAGCAAACCAAGGGTACTCCCATTTATCTGGCATCGAGATTACATGTGAAGCTTTTAAGTGCCTCCAAGCATGATTGCGGCCCAATTTATGACCATCTGGCGGCTTAAGTTCGTCCCCATCCAGCCAACGTGCCACATCGAAATGAAAGAACTGTTTGCTCCAAATCATACCTGCGAGTGATTGACGAAGGATGTTTTTGTCTTGCAAATCGGATTGAGGCGATAATTCATCATAAAAAATATTGGCTTCGGAGGATCTTGAAGCGAATATTGCATCACTCTTTGCAAATGGTGCCTCCATCAATTCACGCGAAAGTGTTAATTCAATAATCACCTCTTGGCAGGATGCAACATCTATCTCATGCCAAGCTGAAAATTTAGTTCCTGTTTGCTCAGAATTAACGGCTGTCTTTTCATCATCAATTATATAGCGATGAAACGCGTCTTTTACATAAGGTGAGGCATTGCCAGAACCCCACAACTTCTCTGCATTGCTTTCGTTTTCGGTATAAAGAGTTTCTGCTTTTTGACGACCATATAGATAATAACAACCCAAAATTGAATGTTCTGCTTTTACCGCCCATAGTGCATTTTGGGGGGCTGTTACTTCAGTAAGATTGGGTTTAACTTGTTCATCACCCCAAGACCAAGTATTACGAAACAAAAGGGTTGGTAAAATATGTAATGTTTGGGTATCTGTGCCTCGATTACTGACAATAATACGAATATGTATTTCTTCTGGGTTGGCTTTGGCATAGCGTACCTCAACATCCCAGTAACGACTATCTTCAAAGATACCAGAATCCATCAAATTGAAAGGCGGGTCTTGCCTTGAGCGGCTAACATTCTCCTCAACCAAGCTTTGATAAGGATAGGCTGCCTGAGGGTACTTATAGAGATAGCGCATGTAGCTGTGCGATGGCGTGGCATCAAGATAGAAATAATACTCCTTCACGTCTTCGCCATGATTTCCCTGATTGCCAGTCAGACCAAAAGCACGCTCTTTCAATATCGGGTCTACTCCATTCCATAATGCTAGCGAAAAACACAAGTTCTGGGCTTCATCACAAATACCACCTAGCCCATCTTCATTCCAACGATAGGCACGTGAACGTGCTTGATCGTGGTCAAAATATTCCCACGCATTACCACCTGCACTGTAATCCTCACGTACAGTACCCCAAGCACGCTCTGCCAAGTAAGGACCCCAATGCCGCCAATCTTCCAAGCCCTCGTGCTGCGCTTCTAATCGCTGACGTTCAGCATTTAAATTTTTTGTTTTAGCTATATTAGGCAGTCTAGAAAACAACTCATTAATAAATTGCCACATACCTATGCCCCGACCTCAGGCATGCTCACTAGATTCGTATTTTTAAGCATTGAAACCTCACGCGCGCTTTTGTTTTTTCGTCGCTCTAAATAAACCCAAGCTTCGAGAACGCAAGCCACAGACCAAGCCTGCGCTGGTGCGCCACGAGGTGTATAAGGCATCACACCATCAAAAATTTCACTTACTGTACCCAGACCCCCGTCCATTAAATGATTACGTATGGGCTCAAGATTTGCCTGTGCTGCTATTGCATCTCCACTAACTTTATATTCAGCAATCGCATAATGCCCAAGTAAAAATGCCCATACTGGTCCTTGATGATAGCTAGTGTCGCGCGCCAAAACTCCTCCTTCATAGTGTGGTTTAAATTCAGGGTGTGAAACATTAAGTGAGCGTAAACCATAAGAAGTCAGCAGCTCGCGTCCGCATACTTTTACCACGTCACGTTGAGCAATCTCGTCTAATGGGCTCGCATTTAAACTTACTGCAAAAATCTGGTTAGGTCGCAAAGTGAAATCATCTCCGTCAGGACCATCCAACACATCGGCCAAACCAGTACCATCTGCTTTGATGAAACGCTTAAATCCCGCTTTGGTTTTTTTAGCAAGTTCTTGATATTGCGTACCTGGTTTATTAAGCATAGTTGCAAATTCATCCATCGTTACCAGCGCGTTATACCACAATGCATTTATTTCAACAGACTTACCAATGCGTGGCGTCACCACAAAATCACCCACTTTTGCATCCATCCAAGTGATTTGTACGCCAGATTCACCGGCGTATAGTAAACCATCGACTGGATCGACTTTAATTTGATAGCGCGTACCCTTTACATGCCAATCTATTATCTCGGCAAGAATTGGAAAAACTTGTTTGAGGTTTGTTGTTTCACCAATAGCGGTCACATACGCACGCCAGGCCTCAATATACCAAAGCGCTGCATCTACCGAGTTATATTCCGGCGTATTACCAGTACCTGGGAACACATTAGGCAGCATGCCTTGATCAATAAATGGAGCAAAGGTGTTTAATATATGCTGTGCAGTATCAAAGCGGCCTGTCGCAAGAGTTAATCCAGGCAAGGCAATCATAGTGTCGCGACCCCACTCGCCAAACCAAGGATAGCCAGCAATAATTGATTGACCATCGGGCTCATCAGGCAATGGCCGAGAAAAAATGAAGCTGGAAGATGCAAGCACTAATTGATTCACCCATTCAGGCGCATCAATAAACTCCGGTACTGTGACTTGGGTACGCTTTAATTGGCCAACATCAAACATGGTATTGCGACGCATCGCTTCTGTTAGATAGCTGGAAGGATTTTCTTCGGTGCTCGCTACAATGCCAGACCACTCATCACAATGTAAATCCAGCAGAACTTCGCCTACGCACAAGTGACTGTCATTATCTGGCAGACCCCGCTCGCGTTCCGTGGATAGATTAAAATTGTCATACCAAGTCATGTCAGACTTAAGGTTGCCACCACGCGCTTTGATTGTCAGTGTGAACCAATTTGGGTTGCGTACATAAAGGGTGTCAGCGTCTTTTTCGATAAAAGGATTGAAATCCCAAGGCCGGCCGCTACTGTGATGATCGCGCGAATTGACTAATAACTTAATCGCTAATTTCAGAGGTCGTTTTCCAGCAGTGCCTGCGGACAGCAAACGAAATGCCATATAAGTCGTATTCGCGCCTTGCTCCATCCAAATGCGTTGCTCGATGCGTACATCACCAATGGCAAAATGCCACACCGGCATACGACCTTCCAGATAAAAAGATTCGATTTGCAAATAGCCCGTAGGTGAAATAGCACCATCTGCCCATCGATTAGTATGCAAAGCAATATGCTCGTCACCATGAATTAAAGTGGCTTCGCCTTTAGTAAAAACCAAATGACGACCTAAAGGGGGGTTGACTGGCGAAACTAATAATCCATGATAGCGCCGAGTTAACGTGCCTGCGATATTTCCTGCAGCATAACCCCCAAGGCCGTTAGCTAGCCACCACTCTCGGTGCTCACCTTGTATAAGATCACCACAAATATTACGGCCAAATTGAATGAATGTAGGCAATATAGTGTTCATTAGTTAAGTTCCAGTTATTGAATCGATTAACTACGCACAGCTTATCAAGTACAAATAATAAAAAATTAGTAACTGCTGTCATCGGGCAATGCCAATTCATCTACATTAATCTGCAAGGTCAGTCTTCAGTCCTTTTCAACAACAAAATCCCACTTAGCAGCGTAAGCAGCCGAGCCCAGCAAAGCGGTCTTGGGTTCAAGGATAAGGTTGACTGGTACACGAGACAGCAATTCGGCAAAACGACCTTTGTTACTAAACGCTCGCAAAAAGCTGCCCTTCCATATATCTCGTGGGAGTTTTGGTGCAATGCCACCACCAATGTATATACCGCCTGTTGAAAATGCCTTCAGTGCAAGATTGCCAGCGGCTGCGCCATAGTTGCACAAAAATATATCCATCGCCTTAACACAGCGTGGCGACTCTCTTAACTGTGCTGTTTGTGCAATCACTGCAGCACGATCAGCTGCAGCCATAATTCGAGATGTAACTTGGGTGGGCTCGGTGACTTTTGCATTCAAGGACAAAAAATCATAGATATTGACTAATCCTAAGCCAGAAACAACTCGCTCCCAGCTTGCATGACCAAAACGTGACCAAAGATAGCGTAGCAGCTCTATTTCTTCTCCGTTATTTGGCGCGTAATCAACATGGCCCCCCTCAGATGCAGCAATTTGATAACCGCCTTCTTCATGACAAATCAAAATAGCCTCTCCTAAGCCCGTGCCCGCAGCAATCAAAGCAAGACTTCCCTTTGCCTCTGGTACTCCTGGATTGATAACCATCAGCTGTTCTGACGGTAGTGTTAACATACCATGGGCAGTAGCCGCTAGATCATTGATGAGCGTTACCCGCTCAATTCCCATCGCAACGCCAATCTCCTGCTCATCCAAGACCCAAGACAAATTTGGCATATGGCAACGACCATCTCGAACTGCGCCCGCCACAGCAAGACTGGCCGCCTGTACAGGCGTGTCCGCATAAGCAATGAAATTTCGTAGCATAGAAATGAAGTTAGCCTGCTCATGATTAAGAAATCCCATTCCAAACTGCAACACCTGGGGTTCTTCTGTATCAAAAATAGCTAATTCACTTTTGGTTCCACCAATATCGCCCACAAGAATTTTCATGGTATAAGCTTTGCAATAATAAGTTTTACAGTTTTCTTATATATTTGGTCGAATTACTATCAAATTCCTTACATCTTCAAGCTGAGATTGAATAATAATAGTAAAGCTAAAGACCGCATTTATTTTAAAGCACCGTCAATCATTGTTGCTTCTTAGCAAACATTCTTATGGTTTCAATCATAGTAATATTCACTGATTAAATATTTTATTCAATTCAATTGGGATGATATTAATATTCTGACTAATCTTTGAAAAAGCCAAATATCAGCTTTAGGTGAAGCACTGTTAATCCGTGTGTCCCTGGTTCGAGCCCAGGTGGAGGAGCCAAATACGCGGGTCACAGAGCAGTCTGTAACCTTTTTTGTTTTGATTGCGTTGTATTTGTGTCGTAAACAACAATAATCACGTATTTTATGTACAAAATTTAGATAATCGTTGTTAATAATTATATTAGAGAAGCAAGCCGTTCTTCTTATAACCAAGCATTCTCATTCACAATGCCAATTGATTTAAATGCAGGTCTTGCAAATAAGTATCCTTGCATCAAATTTATACCTTGGTCGGCTAGATAATTACGCTCGGCTATGGTTTCAACACCTTCCGCCAACACCGTGACTTGCAGTTCTTGGCACATCCTAACTAGTGCACTAACAACTATTTGTCTGGGCTTATCAGAATCAATATTACGTAGCAGTTCCATATCAATTTTTACAATGTCAGGCTGAAATTGAACAAGCAGTGAAAGCCCCGCGTAGCCTGCTCCAAAATCATCAATCGCGGTTTTAAATCCT
>JBKJRF010000060.1:0-7514 GCA_046594825.1 Methylotenera sp. | reverse complement strand
TTTCCAGATTACAATCGCGTAATTCCAACAGGACATCAAAACTCATTTACTACTGATCGAGTAGGAATTTTGCTTGCTATGCAGCGTGCTTCTATTTTATCTAATGAGAAATATCGTGGTATTCGCATGGTACTCAATAACAATAATCTAAAGTTGATCAGTACCAATAGTGATCAAGAAGAAGCAGAAGAAGAATTAGAAGTAAACTACAGTGGGGATACGCTAGATATAGGCTTTAACGTAACGTATTTAATAGATGTATTAAATAATACCAATAGCGAACAAGCAACTTTCTCATTTGCAGATGCAAATAGCAGTTGTTTGATTACCGTGCCAAATAATTTGGATTATAAATACGTTGTAATGGCTATGCGTATATAAATATACGTTTAAATTTTTTACTTAAATTGTTTCACGTGAAACTAAACACCAACAAATAAATATTTATACAAAGTTAACTTAAATAAAGACAACGAGCATGGCAGAAAACAAAGCAGTATCACCAGATTACGATTCATCCAGTATCAAAATCCTAGAAGGCTTAGATGCAGTACGTAAACGCCCAGGCATGTATATCGGCGATACTTCTGATGGCTCAGGTTTGCACCACATGGTATTTGAAGTTCTGGATAATGCAATTGACGAGGCTTTAGCTGGGCACTGTAATGATATAAAAGTGATTATTCATTTAGACAACTCAATTAGTGTGACGGATAACGGACGTGGAATTCCAACAGACATTAAATATGATGATATAAAAGCAGTAAAACGCTCAGCTGCAGAAATTGTGATGACGGAGCTGCATGCAGGCGGTAAGTTTGACCAAAACTCTTACAAAGTATCTGGTGGCTTACATGGTGTTGGCGTGTCTGTGGTAAATGCATTATCTGATTGGTTGCGCCTTAAAATTTATCGTAATGGCGAAGTGCATCAAATGGAGTTTCAACGCGGTGTGGCTATGGCACCATTAGCACAAACAGGTACAACAGAAAAACGCGGTACCGAAGTGCATTTTTTAGCTTCAGTAGAAACCTTTGTTTTGGTTGAATATCATTTTGAAATTTTAGCTAAGCGTATTCGTGAACTATCTTTCTTAAATAATGGCGTAAAAATCGAGTTAGTAGATCAACGTAATGACAGAAGTGAAAACTTTGCATATTCAGGCGGCATAAAAGGGTTTGTGGAATACATGAACCGTACTAAAACAGTGCTACATCCAAAAACATTTTATGCAGTGGGGGAAAAAGATGGCATGACGATTGAAGTCGCGATGCAATGGAACGACTCTTATTCTGAAACAGTGCAATGTTTTACCAATAATATTCCACAGCGTGATGGCGGTACACATTTAACAGGCTTGCGCACTGCCATGACCCGCACACTGAACCAATACATAGAGCAAACCGAAATGGCTAAAAAAGCCAAAGTAGAAACTATGGGCGATGATATGCGAGAAGGCATTTGCTGCGTGTTATCAGTTAAAGTGCCAGACCCAAAATTTTCATCACAAACAAAAGATAAGCTGGTTTCAAGCGAGGTACAGCCAGTGGTTTCAGAAGTTGTTTCTGCCAAATTAGCCGAGTTTTTACAAGAAAATCCAGTAGATGCCAAAATTATCGTTGGAAAAATTGTTGATGCAGCCCGTGCGCGCGAAGCTGCACGTAAAGCGAGAGAAATTACTCGCCGAAAAGGCGTTATGGATACCATGGGTTTACCAGGAAAATTAGCCGATTGCCAAGAGCGTGACCCAGCAAAATGTGAAATTTATCTAGTCGAAGGTGATTCAGCGGGCGGCTCAGCTAAACAAGGCCGTGACCGTAAATTCCAAGCGATATTGCCTCTTAAAGGTAAAATCTTAAACGTAGAAAAAGCACGTTTTGATAAATTAATCGGCTCACAAGAAATTGCCACGCTCATTACTGCGCTAGGTACTAGTATTGGTAAGGCTGATTTTAATGCAGAAAAATTACGCTATCACCGTATCATCATCATGACCGATGCGGACGTTGATGGTGCACACATTCGTACCTTGCTGCTTACATTCTTCTATCGCCAAATGACCGAATTAGTAGAGCGTGGGCACATTTACATTGCACAACCACCATTATATAAAGTGAAGCAAGGTAAAGACGAACGCTATTTGAAAGATCAACAAGAGTTAGATCAATATTTATTGCAATCAGCCCTTAAAGGTGCGGAACTCATCACTAAAACTGATGGGGCAACCATCACTGGCGCACCGCTAACAGAAATCGCTAAGCAAATGGTGTTAACAGAGGCGGTTATACGCCGTATCTCATCGCATTACGATGAAAGTGTACTGCGCGCCATACAAGATTTAGGTGAGTTAAGCTTAGGCACCAAAGAAACGACAGAAGCTGCCGCTGAAAAATTACGCCCAATACTTGGTGCTATTGGCTCAGAGGTAATTGTTGGCTTTGATCAAGAAACTAGTGAATATCGTCTAGAAGTTAATAAGTTTGTCCATGGCAACTTGCAGTGCTGCGTCATCAATGCAGAGTTTCTAGGCTCAGGTGATTACAGACAAATCAGTAAAATGTCCGTTATGCTACAAGGTTTGTTGGGGGAGGGCGCTTTAATCAAACGGGGTGATAAAGAACAAACTATTACTACGTTCAAACAAGCGCTTGATTGGCTGTTAGAAGAAGCTAAACACAACCTCAACATCCAGCGCTATAAAGGTTTAGGCGAGATGAATCCATCCCAGTTATGGGAAACTACCATGGATCCAACCGTTCGCCGCTTACTCAAAGTACAAATTGATGATGCGATTGCTGCAGATGAAATCTTTACTACGTTAATGGGCGACAATGTTGAGCCGCGTAGGGCATTTATTGAAAGCAATGCATTGGGCGCAAATAACCTAGATATTTAGGTTTGTAGGTTCCTGCTAATTTCTGGAATTTTCCAAATAAATTAGATTTTCTCAATTTAACCAATAAAGCCCTATAGGGCTTTATTGGTTTATCTAATTGTAACTTGGCCATTCATTAGCAGCGGTAGAAGCCAATCGCGCAGTGCAGTTAATTGCTCATTTTCCAGGCTTCGTTGATAAATCATTTTGTTGTAATTAGAAACGATAGCATCATAACTTCGAAGTGTTTTTGCATCCGGGTATACCAGCTGTAAAGAATGCAAATCATCTTTTGTAATAGACCCAAAGGTAGTGCCAGCAGAGTTGCGTCTGTCAAAAATCTGTTTGAAGTATTTCATCACATAAAATAGAAATCCATCCGAGCCAGTTTTACTATTTAGGGCTGCTAACCCACGACCAATACAGCAATCTATCTTGGCGATATTCATATCCCCAACTGGGGCACGAACGCTCAATAAAATGTCTCCCTTTTTAGCCATACGTGCAGGCGCAGTTGTGAATTGACGTGTGGTTGGAAAAAGCCAACCAAAGTCAGTTGAGCCTTGAAAGAATACTGTTCCAACTGCATCATCATTGTAAGACTCACCATCAGGTGACTGCCCCATCGTTATATTTGCTATTTGGGACAAAGTTTTGATTGTCCACCCCTCGGGTATTTCACGTTTGAGGGTTGGGTTGTAAATCATTTTACCGCCAGAGGTTTTGTAGGGCTTGTCATTAGAGTTGGGGAAATCAAACTGTACAAACCAGTAGTCATACAAGGTTTTTGCCATAACTTCTAATTTGGAGTTAATGCGGCTGTTAAGGTCAATTTTATTGTCTAACAATTCTAATAAATTGGCTATTGAATCTTGTTCATGCAGTGGACGTAATGGAAACTCCAGCAGTTTGAAATTAGTTGTTGCTTGGGCTAAGGCCGGCACACCGACATGACTTTTAAATGATAAAAGTCGCTTTTGGCGTTCAGTGGTATGAAAATAGTAGGTAAAATAAATTGTGTTTACTATTTTTGTATTAAGCCTAACTCTAAATTGACTCTGTGATATAACGTATTTTTCATATTCTGAAGTTTTAGGAATATATGATATTTGACCTAATGTACCTCGATGAGTAATTACAATATCGCCACGGCTAGCAAGAGCTTTCCTGTATGTTGTCGATCTTTCGTGCGTAACAAAATTTTTATAACCATCCTTTAATCTGACCCCAGAAATATTGGACCCATTTAAAACAGGTACGCCACCTTTAACAAAGTATTCAACTTTAATATCAGATCCAAACGGGCCCATTGATATTTCTTCGATGATTTCTTTTATTTTGATGTGCTTACTATTCACAAGATAATCCCGATATCTGCTTTTTAATCTCACTTTCCAACTGACGTGACTGAATAAACAAGCTTTCTAAATTCTCAGTAAAACCTTTCATCTTCTCCATAAACTGTTTAGGTGTTATGTCCACGTACTCAATTTTCACATCAAAGTATTGGCTGGCGCTTTGGGAATAGTTTTTCTCCTGAATTTGGGTATAACTCACCACTACAGAAAAATCATCCCGCACTTGTTTTTGTTTAAACATGTCAATAATGCGTTGTTCTTCCTCAAAAGTGAGTACGGTTCTCTGGTTTTTGCCGTCTTTGATTTTTTCACCCAAATTAGAGGCATCAATCAGCACGACATCGCCTTTGTTGGTGGCATCAACAAATAAAATAGAGACGTTGGTGCCTGTGGTGGCAAAAATATTGCTGGGCATAGATACTACGCCAGCTAGCATTTTTTCATTGACCAGTTTTTGGCGTATAGCTTTATCAATACCTGCAACCGCACGCTGGCCGGAAGTGACGACCGATGTTGCTGTCGGTCAAATGCGTGCAATTGAGTTCATCGCAAACAATCTTGGTGATTGGGCGTTTCATTGTCATAAGAGCCATCACACCATGAATCCCATGGGGCACGAGGTGCCCACTTTGATAGGTGTTAAACAAAAGGACCTCGTAGGAAAAATCAGCAATCTCGTCCCCGATTACATGGCGATGGGCGAAACAGGTATGGCGGAAATGAGTGAGATGTCCAGCATGATGGATGTTCAGCTGCCAGAAAATACGCTACCTATGATGACTGGTACTGGTCAATATGGGGCTATTGATATGGGTGGGATGTTTACTACTGTAAAAGTACGGGAAGGTTTAGCGCGTAACGACTATAGCGATCCAGGACCATATAAGCATCCACCAGTTTCATTAGCTAAGGAAGTTCTAAATGATCTTCCACCAGTAGAAAGACCTACTATGAAAGATACTGATACTGACCTAGAAATGTCTGTACGTAAACCCATGGGGCATATGGAGCACTAAAGGCAAAGGGCATCGTTTCATAATTAATACGAAATGATGCTCTCTTTATAGATGCCGCGGATATGTCCGCTTAGGGCCCTTTCTCACATCATTTTTATGAACCCCATAACAGCTACAGAATTAGCCTGTTCGCTTTAGCGACGCTGATGGGTTAGAGTATGGCAAATGTCAGGTCTGTGTAAGCTAAAACATTCAATATAAATATATAGAAAAATTAGCGTTTATTTTTTCACTCGATTCTTTACAAGTTGAAGGAAACAAAGAACATGGCACAGCTCACAGATACTCATATTAATAGATCAATACAACTTAGTGATTTACTAGAATTCGCCGGAGATTATTGCAGCGACCATCTAGGGCGATTCTTTCATAACAAATATTCCCTGCTTGCACTGGAAGTGAATAAGTTTGAAATCCCTGATAAGCTTAGAACAAGAAGCGAGCATGACAGTATTGCAATCTGCGTGATGATGAATAATCATATTCTGGATTTAAAATACTTCGGAGACATATTTCTTGATTGGTATAACGAGACGAGTATACAAAACATCTCATCAGAGCAAAATTTGGATAAGATCAATAAATTCATCAATGATCAAAGATTACTGTCCGTTATCAAGAGTTTTAAGAAGATCAATGACGAAATCGTGATTGGACGATGCCGTGGCCGAGTATTCACTCCCCTTGATAGCGCAGCACACTAATTTAAGAGATTAAACCAATTAAATAATGGAACTCTATGATTTAAGTTAGCAACTGGGTTGTTACTTAAAGTGCCTAACTTACAATTGTGTTAATTGAAGACGAAAGTAGTATGAAACCCGTTTGTTTAATGAGTATGAATCCTCGTCATGCGGTATCAATAGTCGAATATGAAGAGCAGTTCTTACTGCTTCTCAAAGATAGTGGCAGCATTACTGCACAGATTCCTCAACTGATAAACAGTTTCGATAAGGACATTGGCGTCATGTGATCTATGAGACAGACCCACATACCTTGATCCATCAGTTAACCAAGGCGTATACCAGCCCCCACTACAAACGCTCGTTCTGTTTCTTAGAAGACCCCTATGTAAGCACTGATTGAAGTTGTTCTGCTCGGCACCGCCTTGTCGCCGTTGCCAGAGCAAACCGGCGGAAAAGTACGGAATGAAGATCGGTTGAATCCACAGCCGATAAGAGTCCTTACATACTAAAATAATTGAAATATGTAAATATCATCCAATTATTGACCTTAATTAAATACAGATTATCTAGCTTACAAAGAAATTTTAATTAGCGTTATTTAAATAAAATAGATTGTTTGTTCTTTTGATCGGCAAGCGTTTGAATGAGTTTTTCAAGGTCAGTATTTTGAATTAAATCATGTGCACGTTTTGCTGAGGCCTCCGCTTTAACGTAATCACCTTCAGCAAGTGCATGCATGCCCTCAAGCAATGCTGCATTGCCGTCTTTTAACCATTGTGCCTCTTTCTTTCTACGTCTATTTGCGGGTAACCGCCGTAAAAAAAGTATAAATCTTAAGAAAAAATGAATAGCTAAAAAGCCTAGTACTATCAGGATTAATAAAAAGTTGAACGAAAATTGAAAGCGATAAGGCGAACGCACAATCAAAACATAGCCTTGGTTATTACTTGCTAGCCACACGATTGTGACCAATACTAATAACATGATTGACCACCAAAAGACCTTTCGTTTTATGGCGCTCATTAAAATTTTGAAATTAAACACAGCGCCTAATCACCTTTTTCAAGGCTTTGTTTGTAGCGGTTCACCGCCGCTAAGCTCTCGGTGAGTTGTGGTAACTCAATGCCTACATTGTTGCCAGACAGTTTTTTAAGGAGTTTGAATGCTTTGATAGTGTTAGGGTGCTTGGTATCAAAATATTGATTCAGCCAATCGTTTACAGCTTTAATGTCTGCGTTATAACTTGCTTCGTCATGCTGCAATAAGGCGACACGTGCGGTGAGTAAGCGTAATTTTAAGTTTTCACGCAAATAAAAAGCATGATCAGGTGAGAGTAATGGCGGCTCTGGTTTATCAATACGCTCTACTGTTACTAAGTTTTTAATATCATTCCATATTGAAAAACCAAATTTTTGCAAATCGCTAATATTCTGTATGGAGCCTAAATTTCTTGTTTGAGGCGTATTCTGGGCAATCACATTTGCATTAAGGGTAGGCTGACGCTCACTGATTAAAGGTAAAGTTGTGCATAAATCTCCCAAGCTTTCGAGTTGTGCGCTTATGCTCATTACATCAACTT
>JBKJRF010000036.1:0-13973 GCA_046594825.1 Methylotenera sp. | reverse complement strand
AGCTCTTCATCTACATCAATACGTTGTGCGAATAAAACCAACTCTTGTGCAACTCTCTCTTGATCAATAGTTTTTAAAGTGTCTTGCAGCTTACTCTCAAGCTTAGCCTGATACTCTTTAGTGAGTGCGGGCAACAAGGGTTTTACTTTTGTTACCAACGCTTCAATCTGGGCAAGTCTATCTAACACCAATGCTTTAAGCTTCTCACCTTCGCGTGCACGCGAGGCATTAAGCTCTTGCAAACCTTGACTCACTAATTTTTTCACATCTTCAGCTAAGGTATCATTACTTAAAGCATCATTCAGAATCACACCTGGCCAGCGTAAAATATCGGCAATACTCAATACTCGGCTTTGTGGGAAATGTGCCTGCGCTTTCATTTGCATCGCCGCTAATTGCTGCATCAAGGCATCATCGAGCTCTGTGGCTTTATTTGCTTGGGTACGTTGAATTAAATTAAGCTTGAATTCAATTTTTCCGCGACTTAAATATGCGCCAAGTAACTCACGTATTGTGGGCTCTAAATTTCTTAAATTTTCATCCAATTTAAAATGTATATCTAAATAACGGCTATTTACGGCACGCAATTCTAATATCAGAGTAGCGTTATCTAAGGGCTGTTCTAAAGCGGCAAAGCCAGTCATGCTAAAGGTCATGGGGCATATTTCCTAATGTAACGTATTTAAATTGATGTCATGTTATCAAATACCTGCTGTTTCATGCCAAAATAACGCAAGAAATAACTTCAAAAAAACTTCTAGTACAAACAATTACGCGTTATATTGCTCAAAGTGCACTTAGAATTTTATGTAGGTTAATACTACAAAGTTCATATATAGAATATTTTAAAAATTGTCTTCATCTAAAAATTTAGCACTACCTGCAGGTTACCAGTTACAAGACTATGAAATCAGAAAAGTCTTGAGCTCTGGTGGGTTTAGTTTCGTCTATTTAGCGCACGATAAAGAGAAAAAAACCGTTGCTATCAAAGAGTATCTGCCCACCTCTATTGCTGTGCGTGCTGACGGTGCAACAGTGTTGCCCAATGCTGATGATGTTGCGCTGTTTAGGCACGGTCTAAAATGCTTTTTTGATGAGGGGCTATCACTAGCTAAAATTGACCACAAAAACATAGTGCGGGTGCTTAATTTCTTCCGAGAGAATGAAACCGTGTACATGGTGATGCAATATGAGCGAGGGAAATCCTTACAAGATTATATTTTAGGACAAACCGGGTCTGTATCAGAGCAGTTTATACGCCGTGTATTTGGTGAGCTATCTAACGGATTGCGCGAAGTACATACACAAAAGCTCTTACATCTAGATATTAAGCCTGCCAACATTTATATTAGGCTTGATGGGTCTCCAGTATTACTGGATTTTGGCTCAGCTCGCCAAGCACTCCGAGAAAAACAGGCAAAAATTGCACCTAGTTATACACCAGGCTTTGCGTCTCCAGAACAATATTATGATAGAAAATTATTAGGCCCTTGGAGTGATATTTACAGCATAGGCGCCACTATGTATTCGTGCTTAACACGCACATCACCCCTGGCTGCGAATCAGCGTATCAAGAATGATCTTTTAGTGCCGGCTGCAAAGCTCGGCAAAGAAATGTACTCACAAAATTTACTTCAACTTATAGATAAATGTCTAAGTTTGGATTATTTAGCACGGCCGCAAAGCGTGTTTTCATTACAAAAAGCACTACTAGAATCACAGCCTCAGATTAAGAAAAAAACGAGTTTTGTTAATAAAATCGTTGGAATTCTTAATAAGCCGCTTTAAATTACAGCTTTAAATAAACCTTTGTGAATAAGCTTCTACCAATCAATACCTCGAGTCTATCATCATGAAATTTACTATTTTTCAAAATAGTCTCCAAGGCCCTCGTCCTTATAACCAAGATAGGCTTGCATATTCTTACAGTAAAGATGCACTTTTGCTAGTAGTAGCAGACGGCATGGGTGGGCATAAACACGGTGAGATTGCAGCACAGCTTGCGGTTACCACCATGACCGAAGCTTTTCAACGTCTCGCAGTACCTATGTTATCTAGCCCCGCAAAATTTTTAATCGAGCACATCCAACAAGTACACGACATGATTGACCAGCTCACACAAGAGCGTGAAATGCTGGAATCACCCCGCACGACCATTGTCGCTGCAGTGGTACAACGCGGCGTACTGTATTGCGCACATGTGGGTGATTCGCGTTTGTATCATTTTCGTGACGGTCATTTGCTGTATCGCACCGAAGACCACTCCATCGTGCAGTCGCTCTACAATAAAGGCATGATTGAAAAGGGTGATATGTCTACACACCCCTATCGCCACAAAGTTTATAGTTGTTTGGGTGGCGATACACCACCTAAAATTGAGCTTTCTGACCGCCACGAGCTAGCCGAGGGTGACACCATTTTATTGTGTACAGATGGAGTGTGGGGTGCGGTGGCCGATGATCAAATGAGGCGAATACTCAATAGCCCATCAATTACCGATAGCGTTAAGGAGTTGTTGAATCAAGCAGAAATAGTGAGCCGAGAACAAGGCGATAACATGAGTGCGATTGGCTTGCAATGGGGCGATAAGCTAAGCAGCAATTTAGCGGTATCAACCGTGACAATGGCTATGGGATTAACCACAACGATTATGAATCCAGTGACCAACCCAAATTATGAAAATGACCCGAATAGCGAATTAAGCAATGATCTAACTGCTGATGAAATTGAAAAAACCATCGCCGAAATACAAGAAGCACTACGCAAAACTCAACGTAAATAAATAAGTAACTTTTGAATTAAGGATATTTGCAAATATGCAAGCCGCTAATGTAATACCAACTTTAAGACCAAGCCAACGTGCCAACAATCAACTACGTGATGTAGAAATCATTCGTCACTACACCAAACATGCCGAAGGCTCAGTACTGGTAAAATTTGGTGACACACACGTACTTTGTACTGCCAGCGTAGAAGAAAAAGTACCAGGATTCTTAAAAGGCAAAGGACAAGGCTGGGTGACCGCAGAGTATGGCATGCTGCCTCGCTCCACAGGTAGCCGCATGGATAGGGAAGCTACTAGAGGCAAGCAATCTGGTCGCACACAAGAAATTCAGCGTTTAATAGGCCGCTCATTACGTGCCATTATTGATCTAGAAAAGCTGGGCGAGCGCAGCATACAAATTGACTGCGATGTCATTCAAGCAGACGGTGGCACGCGCACGGCCAGCATCACTGGTGCTTATGTTGCACTTCATGATGCAATCTCAACTATACTGGCTAATGGCAAACTCACGGAAAGCCCGCTTAAACAAGCCGTTGCGGCGATATCAGTAGGCGTTTACAAAGGCCAGCCAGTGCTAGATTTAGATTATATCGAAGACTCTGATTGCGACACCGATATGAACGTAGTGATGACCGCTGATGGTGGCTTTGTTGAAGTTCAAGGGACAGCAGAAGGTGAGCCGTTTGACCGCGAAGCGATGAACGCCATGCTGGATTTGGCTTACAGAGGCATTAAATCGTTAATTAGCAAACAGAATGCTATTCTAGAATTATAAATCTAGGACTATCAATGCTAAAACAGCTGGTCATTGCCACAGGCAATAGTGGTAAATTAAGTGAGATTCAAGCATTACTTCAGCCACTTAATATTGAAGTTGTGCCACAAACTGCATTTAAAGTACCTGCAGCCGCTGAACCACATTGCACTTTTATTGAAAATGCACTGGCAAAGGCACGCCATGCAAGTCAATGCACAGGCTTACCTGCATTAGCAGACGATTCTGGTCTATGTGTTGAAGCGTTACAAGGCTCTCCAGGTGTGCATTCGGCCTACTTCGGCGGAGAGCCTAGAAGCGATGCTAAGAATAATGCATATTTGTTGGAAATGCTAAAAGACCAGACTAATCGCCGCGCCTATTATTACTGCGCTTTAGTATTAGTACGTCGCCATGATGACCCTCAACCACTAATTGCTGATGGCATATGGACTGGCGAGATTTTAAACGCCCCTCGTGGAACACTTGGCTTTGGTTACGACCCACTATTTTTAGATGACAAAACTGATAAAACTGGTGCAGAATTAGAACCGGAAATTAAAAATCATATTAGCCATCGTGGTCATGCTTTGCGTAAAATGCTACATTTAATTGAAAAGTTAAATGTAATCTAAGTTTTATTAAATAGATATTTTATAATCATGAGCAAAAAATCCGATAATCCTCTACCTATTTGGGTCCGTGACGACACCTCGATAGTCGCATGCACCGAAAAAATTAAGGTAATGCGTGAAAACTTTGACGAAATTCGTCAAATTGCCCAAGACGCCCTAGAAGATGGCTTGTTGATGGAGATCAGCGAGGCGCAAATGCGCGAGACTCTGCATCAACTCATTGACACGCTGGTGAATCCCTATCAAAAAAATCATTGAAATCAAAGCTGAGCCAGCCTTTAATGCTGAATTTGAATCTAAACTAACCGATAGGCCAATCAATACTATAGCGCCACTTGCAGGTGAAGCGACTCTCTCAGGCCTTACCAACCCACCCCCACTTTCTTTGTATATCCATATTCCGTGGTGTGTAAAGAAGTGCCCATATTGCGACTTTAATTCACATGAAAGCCGTCACAAAAATGGTGAGATTCCAGAAGCCGCTTATGTGGATGCGCTTATTGCAGACTTGGAGCTTGCCACACCCAAAGTTTGGGGGCGTAAAATAAAAAGTGTGTTTTTTGGTGGCGGTACTCCTAGTCTGTTTTCAGCTAAATCTATAGACCGAATTTTGAGTCATGTACGCATGCTTACACCACTGGAATTTGATGCTGAAATAACACTAGAAGCTAATCCTGGCACGGTTGATATAGCCAATTTTGTGGGCTATAAACAAGCTGGGGTAAATCGGCTGTCTTTAGGTATACAAAGTTTTAACAGCGACTATTTGAAAGCGCTAGGACGTATCCATGACAGCCAACAGGCTTATGACGCTATAGAGCTCGCACTCAATACTTTTGAGCAAGTAAATTGCGACATTATGTACGGGCTGCCGAACCAAAGTTTAGCCGATGCGCTTAAAGATGCAGAGGCGGCAGTAAAGCTAAACCCTGCACATCTATCTTTTTATCATTTAACTTTAGAACCAAATACGCCGTTTTATCGCACGCCACCAAGCTTGCCTGATGATGATACCAGTGCTGAAATGCAAATTGAGATTGAAGCTTTGTTAGCACAACATGGCTATGAGCATTATGAAACTTCGGCCTTTGCAAAAAAAGGTAAACAAGCTAAACATAACCTTAATTACTGGCAATTCGGTGATTATTTAGGCATAGGTGCTGGTGCGCATAGTAAATTGAGCTATCACGATAAAATCACCCGGGAAACACGACCTAAACATCCCAAAGCTTATATGGAACAGGCCTCGCAAGGTAAATCTGCTGAAAATACATGGGTGACTAGTCAAATAGTCACTAAGGACGAACTTGGTTTTGAATTTATGATGAATGCCTTGCGTTTGGTTGATGGTGTTCCGCTGGATTTATTTCAACAGCGCACAGGTTTAAATATACACAGACTTGATGCCGCAATAAAAAAAGCGCAAAACAAAGGCTTACTGCTGATTGCGAACGGTAATATAAAGCCGACATTACTCGGTCAGCGTTTCTTAAATGAGCTACTAGAATTATTTTTAGTATAACTTTTCTTGTTGGCTTTTAACCATTAATCTATTTGCACTAATTTATCGCGTACATCTAACAAATCACGCAAGAGTATGATTTCTTGAAATACTTCCATACTAAAACCCGCCCGTTCACTATCGCGGTTATCAGTTAAGAGTTCATCTAAATAGACTTTGGTTTGTGCAATTTTTTTAGCCTCTTTCTCGCAATCTGCCCATAACTTGGTCACTTTGTTAGAAATGTGCGAAAACTCTTCTATGCTAGAGGCAATCATCATCTTCGATGGTGTGTTATCCCATAATGGCATTACCACATTGAAATTCTGATGCAATTGTTCTGCATACTGTAAAAACTCTTCTTTTTTATTGGTATCGCGATAAATATCTAAAAGATATATCCAGTGATGCAGTGCGGCTTTTGGTGCTGCATTAATTTGTGTTTTAAGCAGCTTAATTGCATATGCTGGACGATCAATTTGAACGAAAATTTTGGCTTGTTCAAGTATCAGCTCAGCCTCATTTTTATCAAATTGTATATCAACAGCGCGCTCAGGTTTTGGTTTGGCACTTAAGTCTGCTCCGGGCATACTATGTGTAAACTCGTTTTGTACTATCGGTAACTTACCTTTAAGCGCTATTGGCGCTGTAATAGCTAGTAATTTATCTTGTTTAATAAATGCTTTTTTTCCTAAAGAATTAAACTTACCGGTAGCAGCTAAATAAAGATCTTTTGCATTCCGACGTGAATGAAAAATAAAACCGATAAAGAAACTAATCACTAATACCAAAGGTAAAATCGACATCCACAAATACTGTGACTTGAACGAGATTGGCTCTTTATCTGAGACCAGTATTGGTGATTCTACTGCTTGATTTTGTATATGACTTGTTACTTTTTGTGCAACTGTCACTGGAGAGGGATTCGCCTGACTATTTTGTATCAAAGTGCTATTTGCAGGATTAGCTAGATCTTGTTTCACTAGATCATTTAATGAGCTAGGCTGCTGTTCTTGTAGAGGTTCAGATTTTTGCTTTGTGTCAGAAGAAGCAAAATTATTAGTGAAAAGTCCTGCTACCTCAACTTTTAGCGTATCCAATACTTGTTGTAAATAAGTTAATTTGACATTAAGTTTTTCTAGTTCAAGCTTTAAAAACTCGTTCTTTTTTATTAACTCATCATACACTAGCGGCATTGTTGGGCTAATCTCTGATGTCACGGCTTCTGTAAAACTAGTATTGGTACGCAGTGTTTGTTTATCACTATTAGTTTTAAACGGAACAAGCTTTAACCTACTGCCCTGCTCTGCAAGTCGCTTGATGTCTGGAATAACAATTGAAGTGATTTGATTTGAGCTCCTACTAGCCGTAAGATTAGGCTGAATTTTTCGACTTAAACGCAGTGTTTCTGCAATAAACAACTGCTGCATGTTTTTATTTTTTGGATAAAATAACCTCGCCAAACGGCTGACGCTTTCACCTGGCATCAATGACCAAACCATTGCAGCTTGACCCTGCGAAGCTGGCAGAGAATTCTCCGTAACTTCTGGAGACTCGGCTTCCGCTAGCAATACACGGCTATGCATCATGGCCATTAATGCTATTAAAACTAATGCGAGCTTAGATTTTTTGCCGTTTTTTGCCATTTATTTTCACGTTAGGTTATGTTTTATGGTCTTAAATCGTTATGCGTTCAATTCTTTACGAGCACGTGTAATCGCCGCTTTCACTTGCACTGGCGCAGTACCGCCAATATGGTTACGGCTATTAAGCGACCCTTCTAACGTCAATACTGCATACACATCATCACTGATTTCTGGCGAAAATTGTTGCAGTGTTGCTAGTGGCAAGTCACTTAAATCGACTTTCTGATCCACTGCAAAACGTACAGCTAATGCTACCACTTCATGCGCATCCCTAAATGGTATGCCTTTTTTAGCTAAATAGTCAGCTAAATCTGTGGCAGTTGCAAACCCCTCACTAGCAGCTTGACGCATATTTTCTTTATTCACGGTAATACCGCGCATCATATCGGCATAAATTTCTAGGGTTACTAACAAAGTATCTACGGTATCAAATAATGGCTCTTTATCTTCTTGATTGTCTTTATTGTAAGCGAGTGGTTGACCTTTCATCAAGGTTAATAACGCCGTTAAATGCCCATACACACGACCTGTTTTACCGCGCACTAACTCAGGTACATCGGGGTTTTTTTTCTGCGGCATGATGGATGAACCAGTACAAAATCTATCCGCGATATCAATAAAAGCAAAACGTGGTGAGCTCCATAGAATAAGCTCTTCAGATAATCTTGATAGATGCGTCATCACTAGCGAGGCTGCAAAAGTAAATTCAATGGCAAAATCCCGGTCAGAAACTGCATCTAATGAGTTTTCACATACGCCATCAAAATCTAGCGTTTTTGCAACAAGCTCACGGTCAATCGGATAACTTGTACCGGCTAAGGCTGCTGCACCTAAAGGCAGTTTATTAATGCGTTTACGGCAATCTGCAAAGCGTGCCATATCACGTTTTAACATTTCAACATAAGCCATTAAATGATGGCCAAACGTCACTGGTTGCGCAACTTGCAAGTGTGTAAACCCTGGCATCACAGTATCAAAATGTGTATCAGCTAAATCTAGCAAACTTTGTTGCAGTTTCTGCAAACCTGCAATCATATCGTCCGTGGCAGCACGCAACCATAATCTTACATCAGTAGCCACTTGATCGTTACGGCTTCTGCCCGTATGTAAGCGCTTACCTGCATCACCAATTTTATCCGTGAGGCGTTTTTCAATATTCAGATGCACATCTTCTAAATCTAATAGCCACTCAAATTGGCCTGCTTCAATTTCTAGCAATATTTCAGCAAGGCCCGTTTCAATTGATTTCACATCTTCAAGACTGATTATTTTTTGCGCTCCTAGCATTTGCGCATGAGCGAGCGAGCCTTGAATATCAAATAGCGCCAAACGTTGGTCAAAGCCAACTGAAGCGGTATATTTTTTTACTAGCTCGGCCACAGGCTCATTAAAACGACCTGACCAGCTAGTATTTTTTTTATTAAGTGCGCTTGTTTTTTGCGCTGGACTTTCTTTTTGTGTCACTTTATTTTTCTCGCTTAACTTTTATCTTTTTTAGATCTTTATTTTGAGCCATTTATTAGGCTAAAATCAAAATTATTGTTTAATAATAATATACTTATATGATTAGTATAATGCAAAATACAAACACGAAGATGCTACTAAACTCAAAAACTACCTATGTGTATCAGAATTATCCATGAGCTATAGCAGATGAGAAAGTCAAGTCGTTTGCCAAATATGCATAATTTGGGCGTTAACTTACGCATATTGCTTATAGTAAATGCATTTTTAGCGCTGGCCGCACTGACGCTTAGTAGTGGTTTTAATGAATTTTTAACGCTGATAACTAGTATTTCAGCCATTGCCCAACCCATGCTATTGCTAAGCTTATTATTGCTCTATATTAGTTACCCAATACTGACAAAACTGCATTATTGGTATGGCATAGCAGCAATCATACTCATCGTCTTGCTAACTTGCGTCAGCATCAATAGTTTGTTTGCACAATTACTACTATTTAGTGATTTCAACGAACAACACTCACAAATGCGTACGCTTTTCTTCGTATTGATTCTCACGCTATTGGTACTTTATTATTTTAATTTGCATCAGCGCGCATATTCTCCTGCTGTGGCAGAGGCTAGGTTACAAGCACTGCAAGCACGTATTCGCCCACATTTTTTGTTTAACAGCATCAATGCTGTATTGTCACTTATTCGCAGCCAGCCCAAGCAAGCTGAAACTGCGCTAGAAGACATGGCAGATTTGTTTCGTGTACTTATGAGTGAGAATCGTGATTTAGTGCCCCTTGCGCAAGAGATTGCATTATGCCGGCAATATTTAGCTCTTGAAAAATTACGCTTAGAAGATCGGCTTAAAATACAATGGCAAATTGATGACATGCCGCCAGATGCACTAATTCCACCATTGCTTTTACAACCGCTCATTGAAAATGCGGTATATCACGGCATTGAACCGCTGGCTGCAGGGGGTGTGATTTCTATACAAATCTACACCAAGCGCAATGAGGTACATTTGGTGCTAACCAACCCTTACAGCGCGCAAAATAAACACAATAATGGTAATAAAATGGCACTTAAAAACATTAAAGAGCGCCTAACTTTACATTTTGATCTTGAAGCTTCGCTAAAAAGTACGCAATCCGATGGTAGTTATCAAGTGCATATTACTTTGCCACACACTACTAAATGACTACAAGCTTAAAACTTATTATTGCAGATGACGAAGCCCCGGCGCGTAACCGCCTGCGTGAGCTATTAACGGAGATTGGCACGATTACTGTTGTAGCTGAAGCAAAGAATGGTAAAGACGCTCTTGATTTGGCTAATGAGCATCAACCAGATATTGTATTGCTAGATATTCGCATGCCCAGCATGGATGGTATTGAAGCCGCGCAGCATTTACAAAAAATGCCTAAGCCACCTGCCATCATTTTTACCACAGCGTTTGATAGTTATGCAATGCAAGCATTTGATATTAGCGCCGTAGATTATTTGCTTAAGCCGATACGCTTAGAACGTTTGCAAACAGCCATCAATAAAGCGCGCACTTTATTACCTAGCCAACTAGAGGCACTAGCGCCACTTAATTCACAAAGAACGCATTTAAGTATCAGTGAACGTAGTCGCGTTTTGCTTGTTCCAATCAATGAAATCATATATCTGCGTGCTGAGCTTAAATACATTACAGTACGTACTGCTGAGCGTGAATATTTGTTGGAGGAATCACTCACACATTTAGAACAGGAGTTTAAGGATATTTTTGTACGCTTGCATCGCAACTGCTTGGTGGCGAATGCTTATATCGTTGGCTATGAAAAACGTACTATTGAAAGTCGAAGTGACAGCCAAACCGAAATATGTGATGAAAATCACAACGAAAATACTGAGCCTAGCGACAAGCAATGGTTTGCATTATTAAAAGACATCCCAGAAACCATTGCTGTTAGCCGCAGGCAGCAACATGTAGTACGAAAGACTTAAGTATTAAATAACTTGCTGCCAAAGTTTTTATTTTTTAGATTTATTAAAATCTTCAATTACTTTGGCTGCCCAGTCTTTTCCACCTAGACCAAATGCAATGGCGAGCGCCAAAAATAATGCACCAAACACAATGATAAACAATGAGTTAATGAGCTGAGTACCAATACCCAGCTGTTCTAAGGCCACAAATATAGCCAGTATTTGTATACCATATTCAACAGAAGTACTGATTTCTAAAGCGCGCTCGAATTTAATACCATACAACCATGCAAAAACTAGGCGGTTAACAAAACGTGCTAATAAAGTACCAAAAATTAACACTAAAATAGCCACAATAATATGTGGCAGATAACTTGCCAATTGCTGCATCAACAAAGATACTTCATTCAAACCCAACATATTTGAACCAGTGATAATAAACATCAGTATGACTAACCAATAAACAACATGGCTAATAATGCCGCTTAAACTTAAACTAAGATTGCCATGATTAATGAAGGCTTCTAGTCCAGATTTTTGCGCAAATTTATCAAACTGCATTAACTCAAGGGTACGCTTTACCGCAGCTCTGGCAAGCTTAGCCAATAACCAACCAAAAAATAAGATCACAATAACAGCCAATAATTTAGGCAAAAAATGGACTAGATCTAACCAAAATTGGTTTAATGAATTAATAAAAATATCGAGTTGATATTGCATAAAAATCTCCTAATAATAAAGTTAAAACTTCAGGTCAATGATAAAGTTAACCAAAGTCTTGATTTCAAGTACTAATTTAATTTTTAAGGTATTAATTTTAAGGCTAGCAAAATTTAATTAACAAACTCGTGATTAGCAGAATTCCAGCTTAACTCAAATACACCCAATTTAACAAATGCTATTGTTAAATGCTATAGCTTGAAACCGCTAGTAAAGTTACCCTGTGTTAAAATTCAATTATGAATAATCAAACAACATTTTCTGTTCCAAAAAAATTAGTTATCGCCTCCCGCGAAAGTCCATTGGCTATGTGGCAGGCGCTACATATACAAAGCCGTTTACAAGCGCTCTACCCTGAAACGATTGTAGAAATTTTAGGTATGACCACCACAGGTGACCAAATTTTAGACACGCCATTAGCCAAAGTGGGTGGCAAAGGCTTATTTGTAAAAGAACTAGAAATGGCTTTGGCCGACGGCCGCGCAGATTTAGCCGTGCATAGCATGAAAGATGTGCCAATGAATTTGCCTGCAGGCTTTTTGATGGCAGCAACTGGCGAAAGAGAAGACCCACGCGATGCTTTTGTATCTAACGATTTTGCATCACTAGAAGAATTACCAGCCGGCAGTATCGTTGGTACCTCAAGCTTACGTCGCCAGAGCCAGTTACAAGCACGTTTGCCGCATTTAAAAATTGAATCTTTACGCGGTAACCTACAAACACGACTACGCAAACTAGATGAAGGGCAATATGCTGCCATTATTCTTGCTGCCGCAGGGTTAATTCGACTAGGCCTAGAAACAAGAATCCGTTGTGCTATCTCGCCAGAGTTAAGCATTCCAGCTGTTGGGCAAGGTGCATTAGGCATAGAAATTAGTGCGAATCGTCCAGATTTGCTTGCAGTACTTGCACCTCTCAACCATGCCGACACCCAAGCATGTGTAGAAGCAGAACGTGGTATGAGCCGGGCACTAGCTGGCAGCTGCACCGTGCCGCTAGGTGCTTATGCTACTTGCGAAGCGGAAAACATTCGTATCACAGGGTTTGTCGCCAGTGTAGATGGCAAACAAATGTTAATTGAAACTGCGAGCGGAAACAGAAACCAAGCTGAAGCCTTAGGCAAAACATTAGCAGACCAGCTACGAGCCAAAGGTGCGGATAAGATTTTGGCGTTACTGGACTAACTCTCAAGAATGTCCTTACCCATAGTCATTTAACATTAATATGGAGAACCCACTTAAAGGTCTTGGCATCGCTATTACGAGGCCAATTGCACAAGCAACTAAGTTAAATTCCCTGATTCGTGACAATGGTGGCGAATCCATTAGTTTTCCTTTAATTGATATTGTGCCCTTAGAAGATTACAGCGTGTTTGATAGCACGATACAAGCGCTTAAAACTTATGATTGGGCTATATTTATTAGCAGTAACGCTGTGCAAAATGGTATGCCGCGTGTATTAAACCAGTTCACCGAGTTACCGTCACAATTAGAGTTTGCCGCAATTGGCCCAGTGACCGCCTGTGAATTGATGCAAATGAGTACGCCGAGTACGTTAATTTCACGTGTGTTAATTCCAAAAGGTAGATTTGATAGCGAATCGCTTTTAAGCTTACCTGACATGCAGGATATGCAAGGCAAGCAAGTGATGATTTTTCGCGGCATTGGTGGCCGCGAAGTGCTAGCTGACACTCTTAAAGCACGTGGAGCAGAAGTCACTTTTGCAGAATGTTATCAACGTATCAACCCACAAATTGATTGCTCACAATTAGAACAATTATGGCGCAATAAACAGCTGCATGCGATTGTAGTCACTAGCTCTGAGGCAATGCGCTATTTATTAGAAATGACGCATAATGGTAGCGATGATTGGCTGCGCAATATACAAATTTGTGTGAACCACGCACGTATTGCTGGCGAAGCTCTGAACCTTGGCCTAAAAATAACGGTTGCTGATGCACCTGGCGATGACGCGATGTTGACCTGTTTACAACGTGCACTATTTAAAAGTGTGGTATAAAAATGAGCGACGAGCAAACCTCTCCGATAACGATGCCTACGCAACCACCAACACCTATACGTAAGCCCTCCCTCTTTGCTAACACCGCATTGATACTAGTTGTAATAGCGCTGTTTACTCTTGCTTGGCAATGGTTAAATACACGCCATCGCTTTAATGAGATTGAAAAATCACTCAGCCAAAAGTTAGAAACTTATCAAGCGCTTAATCAGCAAAGCATACTTTTAGCAAAGCAAGCCGAAGAACGCAGTACACAGGCCAACGCCCGCACGGTGATTTTAGAACAAAAATTAGAAGAATCTCGCGATCAGCAAGACGTATTGCAAACGTTATACGACCAACTTGCAGAAAACCGTGAAGCAACGGCCGTGGCAGAAGTGGAGCAGTTATTAACCATCGCCAACCAACAATTACAATTAGTGGGCAATGTTAAATCTGCTCTATTAGCCTTACAGGCGGCAGATAAACGCTTAGAGCCTTTAGACCTG
>JBKJRF010000010.1:0-2618 GCA_046594825.1 Methylotenera sp. | reverse complement strand
GTAGTAGTCCTTACTACAATGTATTTGGCATGAGGCTATCATCCACTTTAATCAGATAATATTCCGTGCGTTATCTAACATAATCTAGATATTTTTAATCAACGGCAATCAGGATGGTCAATTAATAAATTTCTGCAGATAGTTTATGAGGCCAAGGGGTAATGTTATTTCCAAGTAGGGTTGCTACTTGCTTAGCGATAACAGGTCGGCTAAATAAGTTACCTTGGCCTTCCTCACAATTGAGTTTCTTTAGGAATGAGAGTTGGACATTATTCTCAACACCTTCTGCTACTACCATTAGATTTAAGCTATTACCCATGCCGATTACAGCGCTAACGATGATTCCGCTGTCGCTAGCAGTACCAATGTCGTGTACAAATGAACGGTCAATTTTTAGTACATCAATTGGAAACTGCTTTAGATAACTTAAGCTTGAATAACCTGTACCAAAGTCATCCATGGCAAGCATTACCCCCATTTTTTTTAGTTCATTGAGAATTGCAACGCTAGACGCAGCATTGTTCATCAACACGCTTTCCGTAATTTCCAGCTGCAAGCAATGCGGTTTAAGTTTAGATTCTTTTAAAATAGCGCGGACACCCTCTACAAAATTATTTTGTCGAAACTCCAGTGCGGAAATATTCACTGCAATCGTCATTTCTGGTAAGCCTGAATCAGTCCATTGTTTTGATTGCATGCAAGCTTCACGTAATACCCATTGTCCAATCGATACAATTAATCCGCTATCTTCTGCAATGGATATAAATCTTTCAGGAACTACTACACCCCACTCTGGATGGTTCCAGCGCAATAGGGCTTCATTGCCTGTGATCTCACCAGTATTGAGATTAATTTTTGGCTGGTAATACAATATGAATTCTTGTTTTTCAAGTGCGATCCGAAGGTTTTCTTCAATGAATTGGCGCTCAACAGCACGAATATTCATCTCATTGCTAAAAAATTGGTAGTTATTACGTCCATTTTCTTTTGCGTGATACATAGCAGTATCTGCATTTTTAATTAAGGTGCCAGCATCTCTGCCATCTTCAGGATAAATGCTAATACCGATGCTGGTTGTAATATGTAACTCTGAGTTGGCTAGTTTATGAGGGAAAGTAAGTTCATTGATTATTTTGTCGGCAATTAAAGCGGCATCTACACCAAACTTGCTTTCTGACAGTAGAATCACAAATTCATCGCCGCCTTGTCGGCTAACAGTATCGGAACTTCGCACACAATGACTCAGTCGCTGTGTCACTGACTGTAATAACAAATCTCCAGTCGCATGTCCTAGCGAATCGTTAATATGCTTAAAGTTATCAAGATCAAGGAAAAGTATTGCAAGCTGTGTTCCCCGACGATTTGACAGTGTAATCGCTTGTGAGACCCTATCATTCAATAAGGCTCTATTTGGTAAGCCTGTTAAAAAGTCATGCTGTGCCAAATGAGCCATTTTCATGGTCATCGCTCGTGCCACACTTACATCGTGAAATACAATCACAGCACCCGTTAATTTTCCATTCCAGTCATGGATTGGCGAGGCTGAATCTTCGATGGCTACTTCACTTCCATCACGTCGAATCAGCAAAGTGCCTGCATTCAACCCCATTGCCTCGTCGTTCTTTAGTACTAGATGTACGGGGTTGTGTTCTGGAGGTTCATTTGTAATACCATCTACAATTTAAAAACATCATTTACTGGGCGTCCATGTGCTTCTTCTCGTGACCAGCCTGTCATTTTTTCTGCTGCAATATTCAAGTAATCTATATTGCCTAACATATCGGTGCAAATGACTGCATCGCTTATTGAATTGAGGGCTATTTCAGCGCGTGTTTTTTCTTTATAAAAAGCTTCTTCGGTTGATTTACGCTTAATGATGCTACGTAAAGTTTGTGGCACGAGACTGCTGACAAAGTGACCTTTTGAAATATGTGCTTGTGCCCCAAGCTTTGTTGCTTCTAATGCTAACTTTTCGTCTTCAACTTCATTCAGTGTAATGATTGGTGTATGTGGAGCTGCGGCTAACAATTTGTTGAATGTCTCAATGCCATTACTACCTGCCATCAGCAAATCAACAATAACTGCGTCAACGTCACCCATTTTCAGCCGCTCAATCCCAGCAGAAAGATTTGTTAGCCACTCTATTTCAAATGTGCCATCTCTAGATTTACTCAACACATCCTTGAGTGAGCTTGCTTCAGCAGAGTCTTTGGTTAGTATTAGTATACGATTATGCATGCTATCTCAATTTATCAAATCGAATTATTCAACTCAAATAAGGAATTGTTCATGCGGATTAAATATTATTAGCACCAGTCGCATGAATGCCTGTCCTCATTATGGTTATTTGCTATTGAGTGTCGGTGCACTAACGAACATAATATGAAATATATTTTATCTAAACATAATATTCAAAACCAATATCTCAATACTGTGAATGTATTGCTGTAGTGACATTTAATTAAAGTGACACTTAATTAAAATGTTTGATGTAAGTTATTTAGCACAGAAATGCTAAATAACTTAGTTTGGGGGCAATTTATTAAGCATTAAATGAGCGTTATGAATTAATGGGCAATGGCATCAAGGGCTGGTAGTAAGCGATCAAACTCAGCTTT